>NZ_JAHBDJ010000003.1:0-156208 GCF_019956375.1 Pseudomonas sp. GL-R-19
TCGACCTGATCGACGACCGACAATTTAAAGGTCAACGTGTAGTCGCGCTGACTGCGCCTTTCACCCGTGTTCATTACTTCCTCCTGAGAATGGGTCAGAAGGTGTAAACCTTATTCAGGACGGGACACTGCACTAAAAAAGGGGCGACCAATACGGTCGCCCCTTTTTTGCAATTGCGCTCAGCGAATCAGGCCAGATCCACCAGAACGATCTCACTGTCCTCAATGGCCGTCACCCGCAACACGGTCTCATCGGCAACCGCGACACCATCTCGAGCTTGTGCACGCAACCCATTGACTTCAATGATTCCGGTGGCCGGCACCAGGTATGCACGACGACCGCTGTCCAAATGGTATTCGGCAGACTCGCCGGCCTTCAGATTGGCGGCTACCAGCCGGGCGTCGGCGCGGATGCGCAAACTCTGGTCGTCACCTTCCTTGCCGCTGGCCAGGGTGACAAAACCTTCGCGGTTGCCTTTAGGGAACGGCTTGGCGCCCCAGGAAGGGGCCAGGCCGGACTCGTTCGGGATGATCCAGATCTGGAAAATCCTGGTCGGCGTCGCTTCCAGGTTGTACTCGCTGTGGGCGATCCCGGTGCCTGCACTCATGACCTGGACGTCGCCCGCTTCGGTGCGGCCCTTGTTGCCAAGGTTGTCCTGGTGGGTGATGGCGCCTTCGCGGACATAGGTGATGATTTCCATGTCCCGGTGCGGGTGTTGCGGGAAACCGGTGCCGGGGGCGATCACGTCGTCATTCCAGACCCGCAGGTTGCCCCAGTTCATGCGCTTGGGATCGTAGTACTCGGCGAACGAAAAATGATGGTGAGCATCCAGCCAGCCATGATGAGCACCGCCGAGCGAGTTGAAAGGTCTGAGTTCAAGCATGATCGTCTCCAGAAAAGGTTCGTCATGGGGCAAGGCGCCTGAGCCACGAAGCGAGACCGGTGGGTGATGACGGCCATCATCCAACAGGCAATAATCGATAAAAAGCGTAAAAAATGCAGCATTCCCATCGAATATATTGATATAAAACGAACTCGAAAGTTTCTCATCCAGCCTTCACTTCATCGCATAAGCCAATGAGTCATAAGCAATTGACTAGAACTCCAGAGCAAATGCAGACACCATAGCGCTCAACAGCCTCACACCCTGGAGTCAGTCCGCGTGCCGCAACACACCCCCGATCTTCCTCCTGAACTTCGCCCCTTGGCCGAGATGCCGCTGATCAAGCGATTGCTCGCCCGATTCTTCGGTTACAGCCTGACCCGCCTGCATGCCCAGCACCGAGCATCGTGGTTGCACGGCCAGGCGGACGGTTTTCGCAGTGGCCACAGCGCCGGGGTCGATTACGGTTACAAGGAAGGCAAGCTCGAAGGACTGGAGGAGGGTCGACAGGTCCTGCTGATCCGCGACTCGCGCGCAACCGAACACCGGCCACCGAATGTCGATGACCTGTTGTTCGACGATTGGCGCCTGCCGTTGAACGCCGAATTGAAGAAGCGCATGAAGGCGGATGTTGCCCGGTTGTTGCCGGCTCATGCCCAACCCAGCGCCGCCCAGTGGAAAATGATCTTCAGCGATACACCGTCCACTTCGGTGATCGCGGGCGCCGGTGCCGGTAAATCGACCACGCTGGTGCTGCGTATCCTGCTGCTGAGCCATTACCTGGGCTTCGAGCTGAGTTCGATGACGGTGGTGACCTTCACCCGTGAGTCGCGCAAGGATTTCATCAATAAACTGATCGAACTGTTTGCGCTCTGGGGCCACGCCATCAGTTTCAAGGCGGCGCGGGATCTGGTGCGCACTTTTCACTCGCGGATCCTGCCGATGGTGCGCAGTCTTCCGGGTTTCGAGCGTTTGCAGGCTTTCGAGAACCTCAGCCTGCGGGCTGCACAGGGTGACGAGGAAGTCGACAGCAACCCGTTCGATCTGCGCATCAACGACGCTCAACGCCAACAGCTCAACGCCTGCTATCACCGGCTGCACCGTGACGATGAGCGCTTTCGCGAGTTGATCAAGCCACTGTCCCGGCATGCCTTGCAACTCAAGGAGCTGGAACGGGACCACCCGGATGTGCAGAAACGCATGGGCGTTACCGAACTGGCGGCCAAACGCGATGAAGAACTGTGCGACGTCATTGAAGACCTGTGGTTTCGCGCCGGTGCCTGGCCGATCAAGGGCATCGAACCGAAACGTCAGTCGTTCGATATCAACGGTTCGACATTCCATTGTCACGGCTACATCCCGTCCCTGGATGCCTGGGTGGTGCTGGGGTTCGATCCTCGGGAAAACCCGCAGGTCACGCGGCCAAACGCCAAGCTGACGGTGCGCGCAGAGTGGGCGGTCAAACGCACCCTGTTTCAAGCTTTCTGTCGTAAGCCATTGATATGGCTAGATAGTTATGAGTCATCGAAACGTGTTTTGGCCTCGCTCGCGGGTGATGCCAGCGCCGGGCCGGGCTTCGATTACAAGGTCAAGGGCGAGCTCGCCTCCGCGCCGTTGCTCGATTGCTTTGTCGCCGCCGCCGGATTCATCGAAAACCTCGGGCTGGATGTGCCGAGCGCCGTCGGCCAGATGAGTTTCGCCAAGGACGATCCCGACCGGTTCTTCTTCGAGGCCTTGAGCCTTTACTGGCGGGCACTGGAAGATCACTTGCTGGATCAGAAACCGCCGATCATGACCTACAACCGGATGTTTGCCCTGTTCAGCGAGCATTCGCCGGAGAACCTCAAACTGCTCGGCGATGAACTGCTGCGGCCGCTGTCGCACCTGATGATCGACGAATTTCAGGATGTCTCGCCGCAAATCGTCTCCTGGATCAGGGCCAGCCTGGCAGAGATCCGCAGTCGCGGACCGGCCATGCACGTCGGACGTGGAGCCCAGCGCTCCTCATTGCTCTGTGTAGGCGATGACTGGCAATCCATCTATGGATGGCGCGGCAGTTCGCCGACCTACTTCATGGAGTTCAACAAGGAGTTCCCGTCGCCGAGCACCACCAAGGTCATGCTCAGCGACAACTACCGCAGCCACCAGCACATCATCGATGCCGCCGAGCACATCGTGCGCGCTGCACCGGCAATTGCCGGGAAGAAAGCCAAGGCCAGCGGCGAACCCAAGGCATTGCTGCCCGTGAACGTGCTCGATCGTGATGACCAGGGCATGGCACAGCGCCTGATGGAGCATTACCGAAAGGGCGACTCAATCTTGATGCTTTATCGAAAAAGCAGCGATAAGTCATTGATAGAAGAGCATATTCAGTCTGTAGTTAATGTTGATTCGAGCTTGCCGCATGAGGCTCGCAGGCTCAAGCAACTGACCTATCACAGTGCCAAGGGCCTCCAGGCCGATGCGGTATTCCTGCTGGGCGACTGCCAGCACCTGACCAGCTCACCTTACAAGAATCAGGTGTACCGGATGGCGGGCCTGGGCAAGGCCGGTGACAGCGAACCCTACGACAACGCCCAGAAGGACGAGATCCTGCGGCTGGCCTACGTGGGCATTACCCGCGCCATCAGCCATTGCTACTGGTACGTCGATGCGCAAGACACCCAGGCCGCGAACATGCCCAAGGCATCCGACCGGATCGGCAAGGGCAAGGCGTTTTTTGTCGACCATCGTGAAGGCCAAATCACCGCCTGAATCGGCACTCTGTAGGAGCAGCCGGTCGACGCTCGATTGCTCGCGATGGTCGTTAACGATAACGCGTATTTACTGGCTAAACGCGGCGCTCTTGAGTCCATCGCGAGCGAGCTCGCTCCTACAGGGAACAACGCTCAACAAAAAGCCCACTTAAAGTGGGCCTTTTAATAACCGAGCCTTCAGGCATAACTCCTGAGGGTCTCCGGTGGGATGAAGGTTTCAAGTTCATCCTCCACCGCTTCGATTATTAGCTCTACATCCGCGGCATTCATGACGGTGGCGCAAGGAATACCGGCAATGGCGATCATGGTCTCGCCAGTGGCACGATCAAAAAGACGGGCAATCATGCTGCCCGGGGCGTCCATGCTCGCCTCGAAACCCATGGGATGAAAATGCCAGCGCATCAGCTGGCAGGCGTTTGGAAACGTGACCTTACTGAACCCTCTATTCATGTGTTACCCGCCTTCATTATCGAGCGCTTCCCTTAGCTCATGGTAGGAGGGAAGAACCTTCATTGGTTCAACCAGTGACAATGTTTAAAAGTAGCATCCGGATGTGAAAAGCGTGTGGCTTTTTCAGGCCATTTGGCGATTGCCGCCATTATTTTGATTCAGTCATGCTCGTGCGCATTTGCGGCCAAAAGCCATCATCCGTTTAGTCGTTGAAGACAAGGCGCAAGTTGGGCAAGCTCGGGGTTTTCCCGTCGAGATGTTCAATGCACGCCGATGATGATGGCCCGCTGCAAACCCAGGCCACGGGCGAGACGGTCATGCGCTATCACTTGCGCTGGAAGCACCGGGATCTGGACGGCGTCATGGCGCTCTATCACCCAGAAGTCCAGTACAACGACTTTTTCCAGAACCGGGTCATGGGCCTGGACCAATTGCGTGAATACGTGCGCAACAGCATGCCCCGGGATCCGGATGAAGCGCTGGAGCATTCCGACCGCATACGACTGGACGGCAACACGGCGTTCATTCAATACCGCATCACCTTGCGCGGCGGTGAAGGGCTGGTGTCGTTCCGCGCCAGCGAAGCGATTACCGTCAAGGACGGGCTGATCTGGCGGGTAAACGAATACGCTTCATTAGTGCATGAGCAACCTGCAAGCACAACGTCCAGCAACCAGCGCCCGGCGGTCAGCCGACTCGGGTTGTCGCCACGCCAATTGAGCTTCATGGCCGATGATCTGCAGCAATATTTTCAGCGTCAGCAACCTTATCTGGACCCGGAACTCGATCTGCAACGGGTGGCGAAGGAGTGCGGGTACAGCCGCAATCAGATTTCCTATCTGTTGAACCAGGTGCTGGGGCAAAGCTTCTACCGCTACGTCAACCAGGCGCGCCTGCAACACTTGCTCGCGGCGCTGGATGCCGCCACGCCGCCGCTGCGTATCGATGAACTGGCCTTCGCTGCCGGATTCAATTCGCTGTCGGCGTTCTACAGCAGTTTCCGCCAGCACACCGGCCAGTCACCCAAGGCCTACGTCAAACAGATTTCTTTGCGTGCACGCACGCAAGACAGCCCCTGAGCCCACGCACTAGGATCGACGCCATCGAAGTTTGAGTGGCGGAGTCTTGCATGCCGGCGTGGCGCACTATCAGTTTGTGGATGGACCAGCTCGACGAGCCTCTATTGGCGCGTCCGGCGCTGGAGCGGGACCTGGATGTGGACGTGGCGATCATCGGCGCGGGCTACACCGGTCTCTGGACCGCGTACTACCTCAAACAGCACAAACCGGACCTGAGCATTGTGATTGTCGAAGCGCAGACCGCCGGTTTCGGCGCGTCGGGGCGCAATGGCGGCTGGCTGATGGGCAACTTGCTGGGTGAAGATCGCCTGCTGGCCGACCTGCCGGCCGAAGAGCGACGTGCCTCCTACGATTTGTTGCATCACATACCGGATGAAGTGGAGATTGTCCTCGAACGTGAGGGGATCGACTGTGATTACCGTAAAGGCGGAGCGCTGTACTGCGCTGCGCGCTATCCGGAGCAGGAGACCAGCCTTCGCCACTATCTGGACGATCTCCACCGCCAGGGCCTCAACGACAGCCACTATCGCTGGCTGAGCCCGGAACAACTGGCGCAACAGATCCGCGTCGCCAAACCCTACGGCGCAATCTTCGCGCCGCACGTGGCGACCATTCACCCGGCCAGGCTGGTCCGAGGGCTGGCCCGGGCGGTGGAGCGCCTGGGAGTCAGAATCTACGAAAACAGCCCAGTCACCCATTGGCAGTCCGGCAGCCTGCGCACGGCCAAAGCTTCGGTGCGCAGTCGCTGGGTGGTGCCGGCGGTAGAAGGCTACTCCGTGACGCTGCCGCCATTGGGGCGTTACCAGATGCCGGTGCAGAGCCTGATCGTCGCGACCGAGCCATTGTCGGCGGCCACCTGGGACGAAATCGGCCTGAGCCGCGGCCAGGCGTTCAGCGAGGCCAGTCGCCAGGTCACCTACGGCCAGCGCACCGCTGACAACCGATTGATCTTTGGCGCCCGTGGCGGCTATCAGTTCGCGGGCAAACTGCGCCACGACTTCGACCTGACCACGGATGAAAAAGACCTGCGGCGCTACCTGTTCGGCGAGCTGTTCCCGCAGCTGAAGAACGTGCAGATCACTCATTCCTGGGGCGGCAACCTGGGCATGTCCCGGCACTTCAAGCCGCACATGCTCTGCGACCAGGCCAACGGCATTGCCTTGTCTGGCGGCTATGGCGGGGAGGGTATCGGCGCCAGCAACCTGGGAGGACGGACGCTGGCCGACCTGATCCTGGGCCGCGACACCGATCTGGTGCGCCAGCCGTGGGTCATCCCGCAGCGCGGCCTCGACGCACTCAGGGCCTGGGAGCCGGAACCCATCCGCTGGCTCGGCTACAACGCGATCATCCGCAGCTTTGTCCATGAGGACCAGACCCTGGCCAACCCGGCGACCGCGCCCTGGCGGCGCAAGCTGGCCAGCGGGGTTGCCGGTTTCATGGAAGGTTTCATGCACTGAACGGCGCGCTCTTCATCTACAGGCTACATCGACAGGTATTCCCATGAGCATCACGCAATTCAAGAACACTGCAACCCTGAAACTGGATGAGTCCAACCCGGTCGCCGTGCCGGCCGACGCTCCGGACGAAAAGGCCGGTTACGCCTTCATGGACTACCTGCTGCGCCCGGACGTCATGGCCAGCGTCAGCAACTACGTGCATTACGCCAATGGCAACGAGACGGCCGACAACCTGATCGACCCGGCGATCAAGAACGACACCAAGGTTTACCCAAGTCCTGAAATGATGGGCAAGCTGTTTGCGCTGGAGGCCATGCCGCTGAATATCGATCGGGTGCGTACGCGAGTGTGGAACAAGATTCGCACCGGCAGTTGAAGCGGTGAGCGGCCATCGGGACAGGACGTCCCGATGCCATCGTCCTCAGCCGACCGGCTCGGCTGCGCAATTCATCTTTGCTGAACCGGGTATCTGCAAAAACACGTCATCGCCGATTTGCCAGAAGCTGTAGTTGCCTTTGTAATCCTTGCCCGTGTACTGGGTTCCGTAATTGTTCGGTACCTGGTCCAGGGTGATGGAGGTGTTGGCCCACTTCAGGAGCACAACGCCCGGTTCGACCGTAAAGAAGGTCGCGGCAACCAATGCGTTAAACCCTGCGCAACGATAAGCCAAGGGGCCTTCCGTGAGCCTGCTTGGGTCCTTGGTTCTCGCTATGGCCGAACCCTGACGCAGCTGGAACGCACGCTCGGCATAACTTCGCACGATGCACGCCCGGGCTTGCGGCCCGGCACCACACTGGTTACGGGACTCTAACCAAAACCGATGATCAATCTCGACTTTATTCGGGCGCGGCACTGAATGTTCATCGGTGAGCGCCAGCAGATATAGACGATTGAGCTCCAGGTCCATGCTCGCCAGTTGGGCGTCGTGGCAGATGAGTTTTTCGACGGATGCCTGGGGCGTGGCGCAATCGAAACTGGTTTTGTACGTTGGCAAGGGCTTTGGTTTTGGTTTTGCTTTTGTGGCGGCGTCACACAGGCTCGCCGTCACGCACGCGCTGACGGCGAGCACAGTGGCCAGAAGTGGCGTGACCATTTTCATTTCGACGTCACCTGAGTCTTTGCGTGATGCCCGCATTGCAACGCATCGTGTCGAAGCGTTGCACAGTCATTCGGTCGCACGGGGCCTATCGAGTGTAAAGCAGTGCTCGAAACCTGCCACATCGTGCCAGCAGAAACGTTAGTCTTCCTTGAGAATCGTCGCCACTTCGTCAGACCTGACTTTCACCGTCTTACCTGAAATGTCCTCAAACTCGAAGAAGCCGTCGATGGTTTTGGTTTTCGGCATGTCTTTGGTCAGGTACTGAGTGCCGTTCTGCAGCGTCACCACCGTTGGCGTCGAGCAACCGGCCAGCGTCAGCAGGGCCGCTCCCGCCAGGGGCCAGCCCAAAGTCTTGAAATCCATAATCACCTCCATACGTTCTGAAGCAGCGCCATCCGTTCGATGGCTTTCACTGCACCTCTATCGCGGTTGGTGCCGCCGGGGGGCAGAAAGTTCTACTGCTCGGGAAAAATTCCTACGGCGCCATTTATCCTTTTCCGATTGCACCGGGCAGGGTGGAACTGGTATCTGTACGCATAACCAGTACTCGCTCGCCATGGCCCATTTCCCTGTGACTGCAAATCCCCTCGACGATCCGTTCTATTACCTGAACAACTTCATGCAAGTGCTTGATTGGCTTGAGCGGCGCTCTGGCGATGTGTTGAGCGTCGAAGAGCAGCATTTCATTCAAGCGTTCAAGGGGTTACCCCGTGAATCGCAGGCACTGCTGGTCAGAATGGTGATGCGCAAAGGCATTCATTTCAGGGCGAGCAAGCTGCATTACGACGAAATCGGCGATATCGGCACAGCCATCGGCCCGTTGCTTGAACTGGGTTGGGTCGACAGGCAAATGCCCATCGCCATCGACGAACTGTTCGAGGTGCTGCTCAAGGCCGAAATCCTCCAGACCTTTGCCGCTGCCATCGAGCAACCCAAAGGCAGGAAAAACGACTGGTTGCCGACGCTGAGCGCGCAATTTCCCCAGACGCAGAGCTTTAACGACTGGTGTCCGTGGCTGGATGAGCGCCTGTTCAGCCTGACCATCATGGCGTTGTGCGATCGCCTGCGCCTGATGTTCTTCGGCAACCTGTACCAGGACTGGTCGGAGTTTGTGTTGGCCGACCTGGGCATTTATACCTACGAAAAAGTCGAGTTCTGTGCCGAGTCCCGCGGCTTGCGCTGCCGCGAAGACGTGGATGCCTGTGTCCTCCTGTACGCGTACCAGCAACAATTCGAGGCCGGTGAAGCGCTGGAAGAAGTAGTCGAGCGCATCAAGGGGCTGGTGCTGGACAACCCATGGTTGCAACGGCGGCGCGGCAAGCTGCTGTTCCAGATGGGCCAGTATTGCGAACGCATCACGGATTTCGCCATGGCCCTGAACCTCTACCGCGAATGTGCCTATCCGGGCGCGCGTTCACGGCTGATTCGCGTGCTGGAACGCAGTGGCGAGTTTGAGTCGGCGCTGGACCTGGCCGCACAGGCCGAACAGGCACCGGAAAGCGCCGCCGAACAACAACAGCTGCTGCGTGTGCTGCCGCGCCTGCGGCGCAAGCTCGGCGGGCCGCCCATCAAGCGGGCTGCGCCTCGGGAAATGCAGCGTCTGGACCTGCAACTACCCAGAGTCGATCCCGCCGTGTCGGTCGAGTTTTATGTTCAGACGCATCTGGCTGAGGATTCGGCGCCGGTGCACTACGTCGAAAACAGCCTGTTCAACTCGCTGTTCGGCTTGTTGTGCTGGCCGGCGATTTTCGCGCCGTTGCCGGGCGCGTTTTTTCACCCGTTCCAGCGTGGGCCGGTGGATTTGCTCAGCGAAGATTTCCATGGCCGTCGGGCCGAACTGTTTCAGGTTTGCCTGGCCGAACTCGACGACGGGCGCTACCGGCAGACCATCCGCGAACGTTATGCCGCCAAGTGGGGCGTGCAGTCGCCTTTCGTGTTCTGGAGCGTGCTCAGCGAAGAACTGCTGGAGCAAGCGCTGGATTGCCTCCCGGCCGAGCACCTCAAGCACTGGTTCAACCGGTTGTTGCTGGACATCAAGGCCAATCGCGCCGGCATGCCGGACCTGATCCAGTTCTGGCCGCAACAAAAGACCTACCGCATGATCGAAGTCAAAGGCCCGGGCGATCGCCTGCAGGACAACCAGTTGCGTTGGCTGGAGTTCTGCCACGAACACCAGATGCCGATTGCCGTGTGCTACGTGCAATGGGCGGAGCAGGGCGCTTGAGCTACAGCATTGCGGTGCGGGCGATGTGTGAGTTCACCGCCAAGGCCGGCGACCTCGATCTGCGCTTCACGCCGTCGCCCACCGCGCTGGAGGGTATCGTCGGGCACCGCACCGTGGCATCGCGGCGCAGCGAGGGTTACCAAAGCGAAGTCGTCCTTGAGGGCCAGTATCGAACCTTGACGGTCAAGGGCAGGGCGGACGGCTACGACCCTGGGCAAAACTGCCTGGAAGAGGTCAAGACCTACCGCGGCGACTTGAGCAAGCAACCGGCCAACCACCGTCAGTTGCATTGGGCCCAGGCGAAAATCTACGGCTGGTTGATGTGCCGCAAACTGGACCTGCCCCGGATCAACCTGGCACTGGTGTATTTCGACATCGTCAGCGAAAAGGAAACCTGTCTGGTCGAGCCCTTCGAGGCGGCGCAGCTGCAACCGTTCTTCGAACGGCATTGCGCGCGGTTCCTGCAATGGGCCGAACAGGAAGTCGCCCATCGTGACGGGCGCAATCTCGCGGCGCAGCGTCTGGCGTTTCCCCACGCCGACTTTCGGCCGGGGCAACGCCATCTGGCCGAGTCGGTGTTCAAGGCGGTCAGCACGGGGCGCTGCCTGATGGCCCAGGCACCCACCGGAATCGGCAAAACCCTGGGCACCTTGTTCCCCATGCTCAAGGCGCTGGCGCCGCAGCAGCTGGACAAAGTGTTCTTCCTCACGGCGAAAACCCCGGGACGCAAACTGGCCCTGGACGCCGCGCAAGTGATGCTTGCCAGCGCCGATGCGCCGCCGTTGCGGGTGCTGGAGATGATCGCCCGGGACAAGGCCTGCGAACACCCGGACAAAGCCTGCCACGGTGAGTCGTGCCCATTGGCCCGGGGTTTCTACGATCGCCTGCCCGCCGCGCGGCAGGCGGCCAGTCGACTGAGCCTGTTGAACCAGAGCGCCTTGCGCGAGATCGCCCTGGCGCACGATGTCTGTCCGTATTACCTGAGCCAGGAAATGGCGCGCTGGGCCGACGTGGTGGTTGCCGACTACAACTATTACTTCGACTTCAGCGCCTTGTTGTTCGGTCTGGCCCAGGCCAACAACTGGAAAGTCGCGGTGCTGGTCGACGAAGCCCATAACCTGGTGGAACGCGGCCGGCAGATGTACAGCGCCAGCCTCGATCAAGGGACCTTCAACGGCGTGCGCAAAACCGCGCCCGAAGCGCTGAAAAAGCCGATGCAGCGGGTCAACCGCGAGTGGCATGCCCTGCATGGCGCGCAAACCGGTGCTTATCAGGCCTATGACAAGGCGCCGGAAAAGCTCCTTCAGGCACTGTCGTCGTGCAGCGCCAGCATCGGTGATTACCTGAACGATCACCCTCAAGGGCTGGACAGTGCATTGCAGGGTTTTTACTTCGACATGCTGCATTTTTGCCGGGTGGCCGAGCTGTTCGATGAGCAGTTCCTGTTCGACATCAGCAAGCGCGACCTCGAGCGCCAGCGCAACCTCTCGCAGCTGTGCCTGCGCAATGTGGTCCCTGCCGGGTTCATCCGCCCGCGCCTGACGGCCGCGCGCAGCACGGTGCTGTTTTCCGCGACCCTCAGCCCCCGGCACTATTACGCCGATTTACTGGGGACACCGGCGGACACGGTGTGCATCGACGTCGAGTCGCCGTTTCATGCCGATCAACTGCAAGTGCACATCGTCGACCAGATTTCCACGCGGTTCGTGCATCGCCAGTCCTCCCTCGAACCGATCGTGGACTTGATCGCCAGACAGTTCTGCGCACGCCCCGGCAATTACCTGGCGTTTTTCAGCAGCTTCGATTATTTGCAGCAGGTGGCGCAGTTACTCACCGAGAAGCATCCGCACATCAGTCTGTGGTCGCAGTCCCGAGGCATGGGCGAAGCGCAACGTCAGCAGTTTCTCGATCAGTTCCACGCCGACGGCCAGGGTGTCGGCTTTGCGGTGCTGGGCGGAGCCTTTGGTGAAGGCATCGACTTGCCTGGTGCCCGGCTGATCGGCGCATTTATCGCCACCTTGGGGCTGGCGCAGCTCAATCCGGTGAACGAGCAACTGAAACGGCGAATGGCCGCCATTTTTGGCGCCGGTTACGACTACACCTACCTTTATCCCGGTGTGCAGAAAGTGGTGCAGGCCGCTGGACGGGTGATCCGCACCCAGCAGGATCAAGGGGTGGTGATGTTGATCGACGACCGTTTTGGCGAGAGCAAGGTCAGGCAGTTGCTGCCGCGTTGGTGGGCCATAACAGGCAATTGGGTTGTCACCCTGTAGGAGCGAGCCTGCTTGCGATGGTCGTTAACGATTACGCGTATTTACTGGCTAAACGCGGCGCCTTTGAGTCCATCGCGAGCAAGTTCGCTCCTACAAGGGGTATCAGGCCTTGAGGTTGCGCAAACTGCGTTCCATCCGCGCAATGCCTTCTTCCAGCAGCGATCGTGGGCAGCCGAAGTTCAGGCGCACGAACTGCTTGCAGTCATCGCCAAAGTCCAGCCCGGCGCTCAAGCCAACTTTGGCCTGTTCGAGGAAGAACTGTTGCGGGTTGTCCAGCCCCAGTGCCGTGCAGTCGAGCCACGCCAGATAAGTGCTTTGCGGCAGGTTCATGGTGATGCCCGGCAGGCGGGTGCGCACAGCCTCGGCGAGGAAATCGCGGTTGCCTTGCAGGTAGACCTTCAGCTCGGCCAGCCACGGCGCGGCTTCGCTGTAGGCGACGCGGGTGGCTTCCATACCCAGCGGATTGACGCTGTCGACCATGCCGCAACGGGCGTGGTTGACCTTCTCACGCAGGTGACGGTCCTGGATGATCATGAACGAGGTCTTGAGACCCGCGATGTTGTAGGCCTTGCTCGCCGACATCAGCGTGATGGTGCGCTGGGCCACTTGTGCGCTCAATGTGGCCATCGGAATGTGCTGGCGCCCGTCGTAGCACAACTCGGCGTGGATCTCGTCGGAAATGATCCAGGCGTCATGCTCCAGGCAAATGTCGGCAATGGCTTGCAGCTCTGTGCGGGGGAAGGCCTTGCCCAGCGGGTTATGCGGGTTGCTCAGCAGCAGTGCGCCGCCACCTTGCAGCGACTGGCTCAAGGTATCCAGCGGCGTGGTGTAGGTGCCATCGGCTTGCGCATCGAAGTTCAGCTCGACCTTGTTCAGGCCCCAATGCCCGGGTGCGTGGCGCAGCGGCGGGTAGTTCGGCACCTGCACAACGACGTTCTGTGACGCCTGCACCAGGGCCTTCAGCGCCATGTTGAAACCGGACTCGACGCCCGGCAGGAAGATCAGCTCCTGGGGCTCGACGCGCCAGGCGTACTTGTTCCAGAGGTCGGCGACGATCGCCTCGCGCAGGTCGTCCCGGGCCACGCTGTAACCGACCATCGGGTGTTCCAGGCGTTTTTGCAGGGCCTGGATGATCACCGGCGGCGCGGCGAAATCCATGTCGGCGACCCACATCGGCAACACATCGGCCGGGTAGCGGCTCCATTTTGTACTGCCGGTGTTGTGACGGTCGAACACCTGATCAAAATCGAAAGTCATGCGCAAATCTCGTAAAGGCCGGTTAATCATGCCAGCCATGATAAGCGCCAACCCCCTGTAGGAGCGAGCCTGCTCGCGAAGGAGTGTCAGATACGGTGATGTCGACTGACACACCATCGCGAGCAGGCTCGCTCCTACAAGGATCTTCACGGCCCGCTGGATTTGCCCGACGGTCGGTTTTCACACAAAACGCTAGTGCATTGACTACAGTTTGTAGTGTCGGCAGTCAGACTGCCACTACCGTGGTTGTTCAAAAAAACCCGGCCATATACCGGGTTCCACCTGATCAGGAGTGCACGATGGATCTCAGCCGTCGTCAGTTCTTCAAGGTCGCCGGTATCGGCCTTGCAGGCTCTAGCCTGGGCGCGTTGGGCATGGCCCCGACGACAGCCTTTGCCGAACAGGTGCGTCACTTCAAGCTTGCCCACACCCATGAAACCCGCAACACCTGTCCGTATTGCTCGGTCGGCTGCGGGTTGATCATGTACAGCCAGGGCGATGACGCGAAGAATGTCGCGCAAAACATCATCCACATCGAAGGTGACGCTGACCACCCGGTCAACCGCGGCACCCTTTGCCCCAAAGGTGCAGGCCTGCTGGACTTCATTCACAGCCCCAGTCGTCTCCAGTACCCGCAGGTGCGCAAGCCTGGCACCACGGAGTGGACGCGAATCTCCTGGGATGAAGCGCTCGATCGCATCGCCGACCTGATGAAGGCCGACCGCGACGCCAACTTCATCGAGAAGAACGCCAAGGGGCAAACGGTGAACCGCTGGCTGACCACCGGTTTTCTCGCGGCGTCGGCATCGTCCAACGAAGCGGGTTACATCACCCACAAGGTGATTCGCAGTCTCGGCATACTGGGGTTCGATAACCAGGCGCGTGTCTGACACGGTCCGACGGTGGCAAGTCTTGCCCCGACGTATGGCCGTGGTGCCATGACCAACCACTGGACCGATATCGCCAACGCGAATCTGGTTCTGGTGATGGGTGGCAATGCCGCCGAAGCGCACCCTTGTGGTTTCAAATGGGTCACCGAAGCCAAAGCCCACAACAGGGCGCGGCTGATTGTGGTCGACCCGCGTTTCACCCGTACGGCCTCGGTGGCCGACTATTACGCGCCGATCCGCACCGGGACCGACATTGCCTTCATGGGCGGGCTGATCAATTACCTGTTGACCGAAGACAAGATCCAGCACGAGTACGTGCGGGCCTATACGGACGTGTCGTTCATCGTCAAGGCCAGCTACGGTTTCGAGGACGGGTTGTTCAGCGGTTACGACGCGAGCAAGCGCAGCTACACCGACAAGTCCGGTTGGGGCTATGAAATCGGCGAGGACGGCTTCGCCAAAGTCGACCCGACCTTGCAAGACCCTCGCTGCGTCTACCAATTGATGAAGCAGCATTACAGCCGCTACACCCTGGAGCTGTCCAGTCAGGTCTGCGGCATGCCCGTGGACGCAATGCAGAAAATCTGGGAAGAGATCGCCACCTGCTCGCAACCGGGCAAAACCATGACGATTCTCTACGCGTTGGGCTGGACCCAGCACTCAACCGGCTCGCAGATGATCCGCAGCGCGGCCATGGTGCAATTGCTGCTGGGCAACGTCGGCATGCCGGGGGGGGGCGTCAACGCCTTGCGTGGGCACTCCAATATTCAGGGCCTGACCGACCTCGGCTTGCTGTCCAACCTGTTGCCCGGTTACCTGACCCTGCCGGCCGAAGCCGAACAGGATTACAACACCTACATCGCCAAGCGCGCACTCAAGCCGCTACGTCCCGGGCAGATGTCTTACTGGCAGAACTACGGCAAGTTCCACGTCAGCCTCATGAAGGCCTGGTACGGCGCCAATGCCACCGTCGAGAACAACTGGGGCTACGACTGGCTGCCCAAGCTGGACATTCCCGGCTACGACATCCTGAAAATGTTCGACATGATGGGCAAGGGCGAGGTCAATGGCTACCTGTGCCAGGGCTTCAACCCGATCGCCGCCTTGCCGGACAAAAACCGGGTGATGAAGGCGCTGGCCAAACTCAAGTGGCTGGTGGTGATGGACCCATTGGCTACCGAAACCTCGGAGTTCTGGCGCAACGTCGGGCCTTACAACGACGTGGAAACGGCCAACATCCAGACCGAGGTCATCCGCCTGCCCACCACCTGCTTCGCCGAAGAAAACGGTTCGCTGGTCAACAGCGGCCGCTGGCTGCAATGGCACTGGAAGGGTGCCGATGGCCCGGGGCTGGCGCGCACCGACGTGAAAATCATGGCCGAGCTGTTCTTGCGCCTGCGCAAGCGTTACCAGGCCAATGGCGGTGCCTGGGCCGAGCCGATCCTCAAGCTCGACTGGCCCTACAAAATACCGGATGACCCGACGCCGGAAGAGCTGGCCCGGGAATTCAACGGCTACGCCGTCGCCGATGTCACCGACGCCTCGGGCGCGGTGGTCAAGGCCGGTCAGCAGTTGTCCGGCTTCGGCCAGCTCAAGGACGATGGCAGCACGGCATCCGGTTGCTGGATTTTCTGCGGCAGCTGGACCGAGCAGGGCAACAACATGGCCCGGCGTGATAACAGCGACCCTTACGGGATGAAGCAGAACCTCGGCTGGGCCTGGGCCTGGCCGGCAAATCGACGGATCCTCTATAACCGCGCCTCGTGCGACCCGAAAGGCAAACCATGGGACGCGAACAAAAGGCTGGTGTGGTGGAACGGCAAGGTCTGGACCGGCACCGACGTGCCCGACTACAAAGTCGACGCCGCACCGGAAGCGGGCATCAACCCGTTCATCATGAACCCCGAAGGCGTGGCGCGTTTCTTCGCCCTCGACAAGATGAACGAAGGGCCGTTCCCGGAACACTATGAGCCGTTCGAGACGCCCATCGGCATCAACCCGATGCACCCCAACAACAAGCAGGCGACCAGCAACCCGGCCGGGCGGATCTTCGATTCAGTCTGGGAAAGCCTCGGGCAGGCCAAGGACTTCCCGTATGCGGCGACCAGCTACCGGCTGACCGAACACTTCCACTTCTGGACCAAGCATTGCCCGATCAACGCCATTACCCAACCCGAACAATTCGTCGAAATCGGCGAGGTGCTGGCCAAGGAGAAGGGCATTGCTGCCGGTGACCGAGTAAGGGTCAGCTCCAAGCGCGGGCATATCGAAGCGGTGGCGGTAGTGACCAAGCGGATTCGTCCGCTGCAGGTCAACAATCAGGTCGTTCACCAGATCGGTATCCCCTTGCACTGGGGCTTCACCGGCGCTACCCGTCACGGCTACCTGACCAACACCCTGGTGCCGTTCCTCGGCGATGGCAACACCCAGACCCCGGAATCCAAGTCATTCCTGGTCAACGTGGAGAAAGTCTAAATGGCCAGCCAAGACATCATTGCCCGCTCGGCCACCACCACCCCCGCGCCGTCGATACGCGGCGTGGAGGAAGTCGCCAAGCTGATCGACACCACCAAATGCATCGGCTGCAAGGCCTGCCAGGTCGCCTGCTCGGAATGGAACGAGTTGCGTGACGAGGTCGGTCACAACCATGGCACCTACGGCAACCCGCAGGACCTCACCGCAGAAACCTGGACCTTGATGCGCTTCACCGAGCACGAGACCGACGCCGGCAACCTGGAATGGCTGATCCGCAAGGACGGCTGCATGCACTGCGCCGAGCCCGGTTGCCTGGCGGCATGCCCCAGCCCGGGGGCGATCATCAAGCACGCCAACGGCATCGTCGATTTCGATCAGGACCACTGCATTGGCTGCGGCTACTGCATCACCGGTTGTCCGTTCAACATTCCACGGATCTCGCAGAAGGATCACAAGGCCTACAAATGTACGTTGTGTTCGGACCGGGTGGCGGTAGGGCTGGAACCGGCCTGCGTGAAAACCTGCCCGACCGGTGCCATCGTGTTCGGCTCCAAGGACGACATGAAGGAACATGCCGCCGAGCGTATCGTTGATCTCAAGAGCCGTGGCTTTGAAAACGCCGGTCTGTATGACCCCGCGGGCGTCGGCGGCACCCATGTGATGTACGTACTGCACCACGCCGATACGCCGAAACTGTACGCCGGTTTGCCGGCCGATCCGATCATCAGTCCCTTGGTCAACCTGTGGAAAGGCGTGAGCAAACCTCTGGCGCTGCTGGCCATGGGTGCGGCGGTGCTGGCCGGGTTCTTCCACTACGTGCGGGTCGGCCCGCAAGTGGTCGAAGAGGATGAACACCCGAGCCCGCCGGATACCTCGGTGCACGAAGTCGACCCGGCGGTGCATACCTTCGATCCCCGTGGGGAGGGTAAGCCATGAGCAACAAGACCATCCTGCGCTATACGAGCAACCAGCGCACCCATCACTGGCTGGTGGCGATTCTGTTCTTCATGGCCGGGTTGTCCGGGCTGGCGCTGTTCCACCCGGCGCTGTTCTGGCTGAGCAACCTGTTCGGGGGCGGGCCATGGACGCGCATTCTGCATCCGTTCATGGGCGTGCTGATGTTTTTGCTGTTCCTCGGTCTGGTGCTGCGTTTCTGGCGCGCCAACTACTTCATCGCCAACGATCGCCTGTGGCTCAAGCGCATCGACCGGGTAATCAAGAATGAAGAGGAGGGCGTTCCACCCATTGGCAAGTACAACCCCGGGCAGAAGTTGCTGTTCTGGACTTTACTGCTGTGCATGCTGGTGTTGCTGTTCAGCGGCCTGGTGATCTGGCGCGCGTATTTCAGCGATTACTTCGGCATCACGCTTATCCGCTGGGCGAGTTTGCTGCATGCGCTGGCCGCTTTCGTGCTGATCCTGAGCATCATCGTGCACATCTATGCCGGGATCTGGATCAAGGGCTCGGTCAGCGCCATGGTGCACGGCTGGGTCAGCCGCGCCTGGGCGAAGAAGCACCACGAACTCTGGTACCGCCAAGTAACTCAAGATGAGACGCGCAACGCAGCACCCAAGCGACCGATCACCAAAAAGGGCTGACATTTGCCAACTATCCTGGAACCTGGAGAAATCGAAGCGGCGGCCAGTTCGCCGCCGTTTCTGTACATGCCGCCGCCTAACCTGTTCAGCCTGCGCGCCCAGCGCCTGGAAACCCTGGCCGAAGGCCACCCGCTGGCCGATTACCTGCGCCTGATTGCCGGATTGTGCCGGGTGCAGCAACAGGTGCTGGACGACCCGCCGCTAAGCGAGCCCCTCGACCGACAACGCATCGAGTTGTGCCAGCAACACGGCTTGCCGCCGTTCGCGGCCGACAGCCTGGCGCGCGAAGACGATTGGCAGCTTTACCTCGATGCTTTGCTGCAGCGCTATAGCGCACCGTCACAATCCGCCGTGGCCGATGCCGTGCAAACCTTGCGCCTGGCCGGTGCCGGGCAGCGTCGCGCCTGGGCGGTGGCGTTGGTCAGCGGCCAGTATTCGCTGGTGTCGGCAGCATTGGTGCCGTTTCTCGGTGCGGCGCTGCAAACAGCCTGGAGCCACTGGCTGTTGAGCACGCCCAATCTGCAACTTACCCCCGGTGACAGCCTCAGCCAGTGCCCGGCCTGTGGCTCGCCGGCCATGGCCGGGGTCATCCGCCATCGTGGCAAGTACAATGGTTTGCGTTATCTGGTCTGTTCGCTGTGCGCCTGCGAGTGGCATGTGGTGCGGGTCAAGTGCGTGTATTGCGAGCAGAGCAAGGGCCTGGAATACCTCAGCCTTGAAGATGACCGCCATGCCGCCAACCAGGCGCCGTTGCGCGCTGAAGTCTGCCCCGGTTGTAACAGTTATCTGAAGTTGCTCTATCTGGAGAACGATGCGGATGCCGAAGCGCTATCGGCAGACCTGTCCAGCCTGATGCTCGACATGCGCCTGACCCAGGACGGTTATCAGCGTTTGGCCCCGAATCTGCTGCTGGCTCCGGGAGACGAATAAGCGCAGCGTCTACACTCTGGCGCGAGGGTCTTTCGTTTTCAGGAGCGTCAGATGTCTGCACGCGGTGCCAGCCAACCCCTGCGTCTACCTTCCATCGACAGTCTGTTGCGGCACCCGGCGTGCCAGCCGTTGGCCGAACGCTATGGACGCGACGCCTTGCTGAGTACCTTGCGGCTTTTGCTGGATGAGTTGCGCGAAGGGGTGCAGCGGGGGTTGCTCGAACCTGCAGAAGTCAGCGCCGAAGTGCTGGCGGGCAGGGTCGGCGAACGATTGACAACCCAGCATCGCAGCCAGGTGCGCCGAGTGTTCAACCTCACCGGCACGGTGCTGCACACCAACCTCGGGCGGGCGTTGCTGCCCGAAGAGGCGATTGAGGCGTTGCAAATGGCGGCCCGCTATCCGCTCAACCTGGAATTTGACCTGCGCAGCGGCAAACGCGGTGACCGCGACGACCTGATCGAAGGCTTGATCCGCGAACTGACCGGCGCTGAAGCGGTGACCGTGGTCAACAACAATGCCGCAGCGGTCTTGCTGACCCTCAACAGCCTGGGTGCGCGCAAGGAAGGGATTATTTCCCGGGGCGAACTGATTGAAATCGGTGGCGCCTTTCGCATCCCCGACATCATGGGCCGCGCCGGGGTGAAGCTGATTGAGGTCGGCACCACCAACCGCACCCATGCCCGCGACTACGAGGCCGCCATTGGCCCGCGCAGCGCATTGATCATGCGCGTGCATGCGAGCAACTACAGCATTCAAGGCTTCACCACGCGTGTGGCGACGGCTGAACTGGCGAAAATCGCCCACCAGCATGGACTGCCGTTGCTCGAAGACCTCGGCAGCGGCAGCCTGCTGGACCTGACCCGCTGGGGCTTGCCCGCCGAACCGACGGTACGCCAGGCGCTGCTCGATGGCGCGGACATCGTTACCTTCAGTGGCGACAAACTGCTTGGCGGGCCGCAAGCCGGGCTTATCGTCGGCCGCAAGAAATTGATCGCCAGGATCAAGAAGAACCCGCTCAAGCGTGCGCTGCGGGTCGACAAAATGACCCTGGCTGCCCTGGAAGCGGTGTTGGCTTTGTACCGCAACCCGGACCGACTGGCCGAGCGCTTGCCGAGCCTGCGTCTGTTGACCCGGCCACAGGCCGATATCCTCGCCCAGGCTGAGCGATTGCGGCCAGCGCTGGCGCAGGTGCTGGGTGAGGGCTGGAGCGTCAGTGCCATGCCGTCACTGGGCATGATCGGCAGCGGCAGCCAACCGGTGGCACGGCTGGCCAGTGCGGCGCTGTGTGTGCGACCACTCACCTCGAAGCGTTTGCGCGGGCGATTTTTGCTGAATCTTGAGCAGGCTTTGCGCGGTTTACCGATTGCGGTTCTCGGGCGCATTGACGACGACGCCCTGTGGCTGGACCTGCGACAACTGGACGACGAGCCGGCATGGCTGGCGCAGCTCGATCAATTACACGTGGAGGGCCGGACAGGGTGATTGTCGGCACCGCAGGGCACATCGACCATGGCAAAACCGCGCTGCTCCAGGCGCTGACCGGTCAGGCGGGTGACCGGCGCCGGGAAGAGCGCGAGCGCGGCATGACCATCGACCTCGGCTACCTGTATGCCGCGCTGGCGCCGGGAGCGGGCCTGACCGGTTTCATCGATGTTCCCGGCCATGAACGCTTCACCCACAACATGCTCGCCGGAGCGCAGGGTATCGATCTGGTGTTGCTGGTAGTAGCCGCCGATGACGGGGTGATGCCACAGACCCGCGAGCATCTGGCGATTGTCGAGCTGCTGGGCATTCCCCGGGCGCTGGTGGCAATCACTAAATGCGACCGGGTCGATGGTGCCCGGGTGCAGGCTGTTCGCGAGCAGGTGAGCGCATTGCTGGCGCCCGGTCCGTATGCCGGTGCACCGCTGATGGCGCTGTCGAGCGTGACCCTTGATGGCATCGGCACCTTGCGCCAGGCGTTGCTCGATGCCCAGCGTGAAGTGTCGCAACGCAGCACCGAAGGTGGTTTTCGCCTGGCGATCGATCGCGCCTTCAGCGTGGCCGGGGCCGGTATCGTGGTGACCGGTACGGCGCTGTCCGGCCAGGTCGCGGTCGGCGATACCCTGCTACTGGGGCCGCAAGGCAAACCGGTGCGCATTCGCGGCCTGCACGCGCAAAACCAGGCCACCGACCATGCCTTTGCCGGCCAGCGCGTGGCGTTGAACCTGAGTGCCGAACGGCTGGCCCTGGAGCACATCCATCGCGGCCACTGGTTGCTGGCCGCCGGCTTGTACGCACCGACACAGCGCCTGGACATCGACATGCAGTTACTCCCCGGCGAACCCCGCGCCTTCGAGCACTTTCAACCGGTGCACGCGCACCTCGGTACCCAGGACGTCACCGGGCGAGTCGCCTTGCTCGAAGGCACCAGCCTGGCGCCCGGTGGGCGGATGTTGGCCCAACTGCTGCTCAATGCACCGGTGCATGCGGTGAGAGGCGATCCGCTGGTCCTGCGCGATCAGAGTGCCCAACGTACGCTGGGCGGCGGCCGGGTGCTCGACCCGTTTGCCCCCACCCGGCAACGTCGCAGCCCCGAACGGTTGGCGCAGCTGGTCGCGCTGGCGAACAGCGCAACGCTGGAAGATGTATTGCCGGCATTGTTGGCCCATAGTGACAGCGGGATCGATCCGCAGCGCCTGGAACGGCAGTTCAACCGACCGCGCAGCAGTTGGGTGTTGCCCGCTGACGTGCGCTTGATCGACACCCGTCAAGGCGCGTTGCTGTTCAGCGCCAGTCGTTGGGAAGCCTTGAAGCTGGCGGTACTGGAGCACCTCGCACGCTTTCATCAGCTCGATGCGGATCAAATGGGGCCGGACCGGGATCGCTTGCGTCGATTCGCCGGCAGCACGATGGAACGCGCGACATTTATCACCCTGCTCGAGGAGTTACTGGCCAGCGGCGACATCGCCAGCAGCGGCCCGTGGTTGCATCTGCCCGGGCATCAGGTGCGCTTGAGCGAAACGGACGAAACCCTGTGGCTGCACTTGCAGCCGTTGTTCGAACAGGCCGGTTTCGACCCGCCGTGGGTGCGCGACCTGGGGCATGAGGAAGCGGCCGTGCGCGACTTGCTGCGCAAAATGGCGCGCCTGGGCTTGATGCACCAGGTGGTGCGCGATCTGTTCTATACCGACAGCATGATTCGCCGATTGGCGGCTATGCTGTTGCAACTGGCCGACGCCAACCCGGTGATTCAGGTGGCGGCATTTCGGGATGCGGTGGGCCTGGGGCGCAAGCGCAGCATTCAGATACTGGAGTACTTCGACCGTATCGGCCTGACCCGGCGCTTTGGCGATCGACGACAGATTCGCCCGGACAGTGCGTTGGCCCAGCACACAGAGCACTGATTCAAAGGCATGACTTCAAGGAAGGCAATCGCGCCCGGTGGCGCGGCCGGGCTTCAAACCCGGTTGGGGACGGCATCCGTTCCCGGGCAGGTTCGACTCCGGCTGCCTTCCGCCACTTTCCACTCAGAACGGCCCGAAGTCCAACGGGTACTGGATGACCACGTACACCCGGTCGATGTCATCGCCGGCCTGGGCCGCGTTGGCCCGGTGCGACACATGGGACAGTTGCAGCGACAAGCCCTTGGCCGCCCCGGACTGCACGACGTAGTGCAGGTCGATGTCGCGCTCCCAGTGTTTGCCCCCGTCACCCTGTTGCGGCACGAAGGTGCCGGTCGCCGGGTCGAACGGGTTGTAGGCCCCGCCTTGTGGCGCATGGGTGCCGTCGATCTGGTCGCCGGTGACGTAGCGGGTCATGAACTTCAGGCCGGGTACCCCGAAGGTGGCCAGGTCCAGGTCGTAGCGAACCTGCCAGGAGCGTTCGTGGGCGCCGTTGAAGTCGGCGTACTTGATCGAGTTGGCCAGGTAGATGGAGTCGCCACCGACAAAATCGAACGGCGTATCACCGTTGATTTTCTGATAGGCCAGGGTGAAACCATGGGCGCCCAGCGTGTATCGGCCGGACAGGCTGTACGCCGTATTGTCGATGGCGCCGGCCAGTGCCTGACCGGTGTCCCGGGTGTGATAGAGGTTGGCGTCGAGGAAGACTTCGGTCTGCTTGAAGTGCAGGTTGCCGTAGTACTGATGCCAGGTGTCAGTCAGATCCGAGGCATACAGGGCGCCACCGACCGGGCTTTGGGTAAACAGGTCTGCGCCGACAAACGAAATGCCGCCGGCCTCGGTGTTGGCGCCATAACCGAAAAAGTTGCCCTTGCCTGACGCACTGTCCTGATTCTTGAATGCCGTGAAGTGGCCGGCCTGCAGGTTCATACCGTCGATTTCGCGGCTGTCGAGCAGAAACCCGGTGGCGTACTCCGGTTGCAGGCGTTTGTCCGCGGTGTCGAACACCGGGCTTTCGACCTCCATTTCACCAAACGCCAGGGTGGTGTTCGAGGCCTTGAGCTTGATCGCGCCGCCACCGCCGGAGTAATCGCTTTCACTGCGGCCGTCACTGCCCACCGGCAGTAATCCGGTCCCGGAATGGCCCTTGCCGCCATCGAGTTTCAATCCCAGAAAGGCATGGGCATCGAGGCCGAAGCCGACCGTGCCCGGCGTGAAACCGGATGTAAAAGCGCCGATAAAGCCTTGAGCCCATTCGGCTTTGTAGCTCTTGCCGGTTGGCGAAGGGGATCGATAGTCGCTGTTCAGGTAAAAGTTTCGGCTGAGTACGCCAAGGGTCGCTCCGTCGAAAAATCCTTCTGCGCCTTGCGCCGGTTCATCGGCCAGTGCGTGGGTAGCGAACAGGCAGAAGCACAGGGCAATCGTCACCCTGAAGTCTTGCGGGAAGAGGGTCATCAATGGCTCACCACAGGGGGTAGCGACTGCGATGATTCACTGTAGGAGCGAGCTTGCTCGCGATGGTCGTTAACGATAACGCTTGTTTACTGGCTAAACGCGGCGTTCTTGAGACCATCGCGAGCAAGCTCGCTCCTACGGGAGTCCGCCTGCAGTCGCTGGTTTTTCAACGGACCTTAATGGCCTTCGGATGCACCAAACATGGTCTTGGCGTAGATCAGGCCCAGACCGTAGGCACCACCGTTGGCAATCGAGGTTTTCACCGTTTCGTCGTAGGTCTCGGTGCGGGCCCAGTCGCGTTGCAATTCCAGCAGGTATTGCAGCGCGGTCATCGGCCGGGCGCCGATCTGGATCATGCGCTGCATGGCCATTTCATGGGCTTCGGTGCTGACGTCGCCACAGGCATCGGCAATCACATACACCTCGAAGCCCTGATCGATCGCCGACAGCGCCGGGCCGACGATGCAAACGGACGTCCACAAGCCGGCGAGGACAATCTTCTGCTTGCCGATGGCATTGACTTCCACAGCAATGCGTTCGTCTTCCCAGGTGTTCATGCTGGTGCGGTCGATGACGTTGTGTTCCGGGAACACAGCTTTGATTTCGTCGAAGATCGGCCCGGAAAAGCTCTTCTCGGCGACGGTGGTGAGAATGGTCGAGACCTTGAAGCCACGGGCTGCCTTGGCTACCAGTGCGGCGTTGTTGCGCAGGGTCACGGCATCGATCGACTTGGTCGCGAAGGACATCTGCGACTGGTGGTCGATCATGATCAGGGTGTGGTCGGTCGGGGTCAGCAGGGTTTTGCCGGGGACTGCTTTTGCAATGGCCATGACAGGGTCCTTACGGGGTGAGTGAGGACGTCATGGTTACGCAGATCGAATCGGGAATATTGAATTGGTGTGCTGTCTTTGACCGACGCGAGCAGTGAGCGAGGCGCGTACCTGTAGGAGCGAGCCTGCTCGCGATGAGGCAGGTACATTCAATAATGATGTCGGCTGACATGCCGCCATCGCGAGCAGGCTCGCTCCCACAGGGGGCTGTGTTTGCCAATCCTTTTCAGTTCGTTTTCACCACGGCCGGTGGGGTCCATTGGCCGTTGAGTGCCTCGGACTCTGGCCAGTAAGCCCGGATATACAGCGAAAAACTGGCGTCCCTGGGCGAGGGCAGCCAGTTGCTTTCCTTGTCCTTGCCGGGTGATTCGCTTTGCACGTAAAGGGTCAACGAGCCATCAGGGTTGGTTTGCAGGGACTTGTTCCTGGTGCCAATGGAATAGCGCTTGAGGGCATTCGGGGCGAAGAAATGCTGTTCGTTGTACAGCGTCAGCGACCAGAAGCCCCTGACCGGCGGCAGCTTGCCTTTGGCGAATGTCACGCTGTAGCCGTACTGGCCGTTAAGGCGCAGGCCGTTCTCATCCAGGTCCTGGTAGAAGTATTTGGCCTCTTTCTGCTGGTTCACGAAAATGTTCGAGCGCGCCACGGCGGTACGACTGAAATAGTCAGTGCCGAACGCTGCGCCGTTGCTCACTGTGCTCCAGTGATCGGGCAATTGCAGGCCATAGTTGCGGAACTGCAACAGCGGGTCGATCACTTCGTTGTCAGCCTTTTTCGCCTCGTCGATCATCGCGGCCCGAAGTTGCGGGTCGGCCTTGGCGATGGCCGCCAGGGCGGCCATTTGTGCGTAGCGGGACTCTTCGCCCGGCAATGGCTTGGCATCCTTGAGCAGGGTCGGCAGTTCGTCGAAGAACTTCTCCGGTATCACCCATTTGGTTTCGGCGTTGCCTTCGGAAGCCTGGGCCGGGAATTTCGGCAGCCTGGCCCAGGCACGCGTCTTCATCTTGCCGTCGTACTGCGACAGTGGGTACATGTCGATGCCCGACAGTGCCGGTTGCACAGCCAGACGGTCGGTAGCGGTGTCATCCAGGAATACCCGCGGGATCACGAACCCGGTGTTGGTGCGCGCTCGGTACACCCGCTTGATGCCGGGCGGCACCTTGCCGTTCCAGTCCGGGCCGACCAGCAGGTAGAAACCCGGTTGGGTGTTATACATTTTGCCCAGTTCGGCAAAGCTGTCGGAACGCAGGTCGACCACCTGATACACCCAGAAACGGCCGTCGAAGTCCGGTACTTGCAGCACCACCGGCTCAATGTCCAGGGCGATGCTGCCGGCGCCGTACACCACGTCCTGGTTCGGACAGGCCACCAACCGCTCGGCCGGGTCGATGTAGTCGCTGAGCATCGACAACCGATTGATCGGAGCCACGGGCACGATGCCGCCCATCAATCCGGGTTCGGGCAGGTTTTTTAAGGTCTCGCGACGATTGAAGATGTTGGCCATCGGCCAACCCCAGAAATACGCCTCGCGCGCCATCATGCGCACGTACGGCTCAGTGACTTTGGTGCCGGCGACGGGGCCCGCGACCGCGCTGGCGGCGGTGGCTTCGACAGCGCGGTTCTGTGCCCCCGGCAGAGGAGTGGCGGCGAGCGTACTGGCAATGGTCAAGGCAAAAAGAGCGTGGCGTCGGGGCAAACGAATCATAATGCGTCCTGACTTGTCAGCGGTCACCTGATGCAGGTGAGTTGCTGAAAAGATAGCTCATGTTTGCCGCAGCAATACCTGTAGGAGCCGGCTTGCCGGCGATGGACTCAAGTGCACCGCGTTTATCCGGTTCACACGCGTTATCGTTTACGACCATCGCCAGCAAGCTGGCTCCTGCAAGGGATCGTGCCCACGAAGGTGGTTATTCGGCAACAGCAGGCGAATGCCGGATCCGCCCTTAAAGATGATCCGCATCGATCACCGCCTTGGCGAACGCCTGCGGATCTTCCTGCGGCAGGTTGTGGCCGATGCCGCCACTGATCAGCCGGAATTGGTACTTGCCGGTGAAACGCTTGGCATAATCCGCGGGGGCAGGGTGGGGCGCGCCGTTGGCATCGCCTTCCAGGGTAATGGTCGGCACGCTGATGGACGGCGCCGTGGCCAGTTTCTGCTCCAGCGCTTCGTACCGGCTTTCGCCCTGGACCAGGCCCAGGCGCCAGCGGTAGTTGAACACGGTGATGTCGACATGGTCCGGGTTGTCCAGCGCCTTGGCACTGCGGTCGAAGGTGGCGTCATCGAACGCCCATTTCGGCGAAGCCGATTGCCAGATCAACCTGGCGAAGTCGTGGGTGTTCTTTTCATAACCGGCGCGACCACGGTCAGTGGCGAAGTAGAACTGATACCACCACTGCAATTCCGCCTTGGGTGGCAACGGGTTCTTGCCGGCCGCCTGGTTGCCGATCAGATAACCGCTGACCGAGACCAGCGCCTTGACCCGCTCAGGCCGCAACGCCGAGACAATGTCGGCCGAACGCGCACCCCAGTCATAACCACCGAGCACCGCTTGCTTGATCTTCAGGGCATCCATGAAGTCGATGACATCACTGGCCAGCGCAGCCGGTTGGCCATTGCGCAGGGTTTTGTCGGAGAGGAAATGTGTATCGCCATAGCCGCGGGCATAGGGCATCAGCACCCGGTAACCCTTGGCTGCCAGCAAGGGCGCGACCTCATCATAGCTATGAATGTCGTATGGCCAGCCGTGCAGCAGGATCACCACCGGCCCGTTGGCCGGGCCTGTTTCGGCATACGCCACGTCCAGCAGCCCGGCGTTGACATGCTTGAGCGGGCCGAACGGCGAGGGCGCCGCCTGAGTGGTGCCAGCCGCGGTTGCCGCTGGCTGCGCAGCGGTGGCCGTTTGCCCGTGGGCTGCGCCGAAAACGCCGAACAGGGTCAGCGCAAGGATCGAAGGGCCGACCAAGTGGCGGCGAGCGTTGCCGGTGTTGCTGTTGCTGTTGCTGTTGCTGTTGCTGTTGCGCAGTGCCATCTTCATGGGGTTTCTCCATTGCTAGTCATGGGTCAGGGGGCCGGTCCGAGCCCCTTTAAAGCTGGCTTGCATTGAAACGCGGCAACGTATCCGGCCTGTGTCGAATCGCCGGGCGGGTGAAAGTCTGTGTATCGGGCGTTGGCGTTGACACACTGTGATACACAGGGACTTGGCCTGAGCCTCTTGGATACGCAGCGAAACTTGGTTGAGACTGAGGAGCGGGGAAGTCGACCGGTTTTCTGGTACGGCTTCGAGCCAGAGTAAAAGCCAACTCGACTAAAGCACTATTTAGTCGAGTTATGTCGGCAAATGCTGCGAATGCGGCACTAAGATCGCGAATAATGGGGTATACGACAAATGACTCAAAGCACCCTGAAAATTGGAGAAATGATCAAAGCCCTGGGTCTTGAGCCCCATATCGAAGGTGGATTCTTCCGCAGAACCTACCAATCGGCCGACGAGAACACGGTTGTGATTGCGGGTGGCCTACGGCATTGCATGACGTCGATTTTCTATCTGTTGACCCAGGATTCTCCGATAGGTCATTTCCATCTCAACCAGTCAGACATCGTTCATTACTATCATCTGGGCGATCCGATTCAGTACACGTTGATTTTTCCGGATGGCACGTTGAAAACCATCGTGATGGGTCACGACGTTCTCGCCGGACAATGCTTGCAACTGCACGTGCCCGGTGGCATCTGGAAAGCTTCGCAGGTGATGCAAGGCGCTGCAGGATTCGGCTTGATCAGTGAAGCGGTTACGCCAGGATTTGATTTCGCCGATATGGAAATGGGCGACCGGCAAAAGCTCGGTCAGCAGTTTCCTGAACATTGGGCGCTGATCGAAAAGCTGACGCGGGGCTGAGGTGGTTGCGTGTTTCAAGATCTGTGCGTGTCAGGGTCAATCTGGCAATATGGCGTTACGCATAATGTATATTATGTTAAATCGTGTATTGAGGCAGCCCCCACTGCAGGTGTCTTCGTCAACGATGAAAACGTTGAAAGAAAACCGGAATCTATTGAAGTTTGACTGGAATCGCCAGTTTTTCAGAGCAATGCATATTAAATATAATCCTAAATCTAACCAGCTTCGATGCCCTTCATCGATTGATAATCGACCCCCCCAATCGCTAACCCACTGAAATTGAACACAAGCTCAAGAAATTCCGGTTTGTTCTGTGGGAAATCTCACGTCAAAACTTTATCGGACAGATTGTTTTGAGTGTGTATCAGTTGATTTTTTTCTTCTAAAATCAGCCTCTTAAGTGTCGTAAATTAAAGCGGACGATTTAAGGTCAGTGATTTTGCCCTTCACCTAGGGTCAATTTTGTCTCGCGTCTTAGGGGGCTCGTCCTCTCAGAAGATGGCGCGATCCCAAGCAACCTTCTTAAACCACCGCATCAACCTGACCAACCTCAGGCGCAAGCATCTCCGTTGCCATATTGTTAGTGATGCCGAAGGGGATGTGCACTGACGGAGCAACCGCGCTGGTCGATTTGAGATGGCCGGATTGGTCATCAAAGAAGATGTGGGGTTTCAGTACGCCCAAAATCTTACCTTTCTCGATGCCACCCAAGAAGAACGCGTCATTGGCCATAACGCCCCAACTCTTGAGTGTATTCATCGCGCGTTCATGGGACGGTGCATTACGTGCCGTCACGATCGAAACGCGTATGCGGTTTTCGTATTCAGGATTGAGCTTCTTGTGCTTTTCCTCGACGGTTTGGATCTTGGATATCCGCACCATGAATTCCTTCAGCGGCCCGGGGTTGTGGGGCTGCATGACGTTCTTAACTTCATGGGCATGAAACACTGTCAGCCCAGAGGTCTGCATAATCGATTCAGATTCATCGCCGGCGAGTACGCCGTCAAAGTCGAATGCGATGCGCAGGGTTTTGTCAGTTTCGTCGTCTTCGAATTTTGAATCGAGCACCTGCCCTGCCGGATACCCTGCCTTAATCGCACCCTCTACGTCCTTTTTTTCACCAGACAAAAACAGCGCGATATTCAGTGCAGGGATGTACTCATACGGCGATTTTCCCTGCATGAAAATTGCCCTTGTCATCCCAAGTCCGTAGTGCTCGATGGTCTTCAATACGCGCAGCCCAGTATCGGGATCATTTCGCGATAGAAGTATCACCTCGACAAGTGGATCCGCAGGATCGACGCTGAGGTCATTCACCGACAACAGACGCTTGATGAAGGGAAACGCTATCCCCTTGGGAAGCGGGACGTGGAGGTTTTCTTGCTGAAACTTCCGATACTCCTCCTCTCCCTGGCTCTGAAAAACTGCATCTGACGCCACCAGGTCGAACACGGCACTGGAAGCCACCCCGATCACTAAGCGATTTTCTAACTCGTAGGGCATTGGAACCTCTCTCGATGCTTTTGAACGCAAAGTTTGTCGGGCGCCGAACATATCGATCGCTAGTCGGCGCGCGGCGCAACTTACAAACTGCACGCGCAACGTCTAATTTCAGGTGCTAGATAACACCATGCCTTTCGATTTGGTGGTGGCGCTGATGAGATCCCCCTTCTGCGTCACGGTCTGTACGAAACCTTTCGCTTGAAGGGCATTGACCAGTCTCATGTTGAGATCGCTGTACGGCACTTCAATTTTTTTAACTGCTGGTGACAGCTTGGAAAAACCGTCGCCTAACAAGCCAAGGACGGAGGCTGATTCTGCCCAGTTGTACGATGGCAAGCATTGGATCAGCATTTCAGAACGTTGATGGTGAGCCAGCCCTTCCCCACCGACAAAATTCTTGAGCTCAGGGATCAGAGTTGATGGGAAGCTTGATGAGCGTTGATTCGCCAAGCCACAAACTCTAGCAATTTCCTCAATGGCCTCGTTGCTGCCACGAATGAGCTCAGGCGGTAAGCTTGCCCACATGTTCATTTTCTCATCCAGTTCAGACACTCGGCTTTTGCTTATGGCCAGCACTACATCGAGGGGCAATTGGGATAGCTCAATTTGCCCACGAGCCTGCGCCCAGTGTGCCACAAGGTATGGCGCCTCCAAATCCGCGCTGAAAGAGTGGACTGCGTTACGAATCTCCGGGCTAAAGGCTAGGAAGGGTGCGCTGATGAGCATTTCCCAGCGTTCCCTGGATTCCAGTCCCTTGAGGATCAAAGGATCGTCAAGGACAGTTTTTGCGAAGAGCACTGCAAGCGTTTCGTTAGAAAGCCCTGTTGGGCCGAGTAGGTAACTCTGCAGTACATGATGTATGGGAAAATTGTCATCCCACAGTACATCGCGTAACTCTTGTGCGTGACGTTGGATGAAACTCGCGAAGGCTTCCATGTCGAACGTTGCGCAACCTTTTTCCTCAAGAGCCGGAATGAAAACGTCTTTGAAGAATCTCCACACTGCCTCAGGCTTCATTTTCACCCGATCAGACAGAAGCATTTTCGCCCACAACGACGGAGTCATATCTTCGAGTTGATCGAACGTACAGGTCGTGTGATCAAAAAGTTGAGCCGCTGCATCAGAGTCTGAGGATTCGTCTAAGATGGCCTGTACCAATGCAGAAAAAGAAGCCGTGGACTCGTCCAGCATTCCCACTTGAGTCAAAAGAGTGTTCGCAAAGTGTTCCGGCGACTCCAACAGGAGATCTTCCAACCCCTCGATATCCAGCGTCTGTAATTGACGATATGAGATGAGCCCTACATCGTTGTCGTCGGTCTTCTTGGTTTGAGCAGATTCTGCTTTGTGGCAAATCAGGGAAAGCATGTGCAGATTTATGTCAATGCAGCCCCCCCTGATTAGCCTCTTGAGGTCGTCAAGGAGGATGGTGTCATCCAAGTTAGTGAAACGCATCGGCTGCGCGGTCAGCCAAGGCCAACCTTTAGCAGTAGTCTCAATCCCAGCCATCAGGCGCGAGACATCTTCCAGATTCGCAATCAGGTCGTAGATTGTCGTATTCGGCTGAGAATCAAGCTGTCTGATCTGAGCAACCTCCAATCCATCCATCATCGCACCTATCAGGGCCTGTTTCGATACAGCCGACTCAAAGCGTTCGGCCTTCAACAACTCTCGGAATAACCTGGGCTCGGTAGCATAAACAGCCTGGACAAATCGAGGCGAAGTCGGGCCCGAAACCAATATTTCTGTTGCCTCAGCCACCCTATCTAAGTGTCCTTCAAGCCCACTCTTGAGAATGGTTGCAAGCGTATTGCGCTGATGACTCATGCTGGGTTCGTGGTAGAGACAACTGGAGAGGTAGTCCATCAGTGCGACAATAATCCCCCTGCCATTAGTCAGGTCGTCTGTATCAAGTTTTTCTACGACCTTTTCTGGGGCGCTAATCACTGTGGCGACATCTACGGAGCCACCACTCCGGAGGCTCAATATCAGGTTCTTGTCTTCGGATGTGAGAGACCCTGGGTAGAAATAGCCAAAGTAGTCCATATAATCCGTATCGATGTAACCGTGGCGCAACAAGTAATTGATGACATCCAGGCCTTTCAGCTTTTGAGTGATGATCTCGCCATAGTCTTTTTTTACAGATGCACGAAAGGTCTGGTGGTTAATACGATTAGCCTCAATTCGTTGCTCGGCTATCGCACTATCGATCTCAACGATCGTTCGCTGAAGGAGGTCATACCTCTTTTTATAGAGCGTCGACATCAAGAGCTCCTTCGCCCCTATGGCTGCCGAAGACCGACTGTACACCTGCCCATGCTCATTGACGGCGATCATTATCAGTTGAGCATCCTGAGAAAAGATCGCTTCAAAAATTTCATCGAGAACGAATTCCTTCAGGCTATATTGTTCGCCTCGTCGCACTTGAACGTGAGTGGCGATAGAAATACCTGATTTTTTCAGCAACTCAAGCCAAACGTAGGCCCGAAGCTCACCCGTGCTATTAGCGATTTCCTGCCCACGTCTTTCCCTTTGCTCTCGCAACGCTTGGTAAGCATCATCAGCCTGCTTGAATTGCTGGAAGCGCCAATCACTGAATCCATGAATGGCGTCGTAAATGACTCCATGCCTCCTTACCAGATCAGCGTATTCGATCGGGTGAAGGTTCCGAATCGCGATGATTGCAAACAGCTTGTTTGGATCAAGCTTCAGTCCGGAGCCAGCGCCAATGATGCTGGAAAACATGTCGTATTCATTGACAATATTTTTGATCAACCGCATGTCGTCAATGAAATAACAAACGGTTTCCAACAACGAGTAATCAAGCCCGGCACCTAGCTCAGCACCGTTGAATTGGCGTTCACGAAGCAGCTCAAGCATCTTCTCACGAGAGTTTTCAGAGTTGACAACGGGAATGATTGGGATGATCAGGTCGAAAAATTTCGTTTTCTCACCGACGGCGAATAGCTCGTCGCGAAGCGCGTAAATGAAATAAACAGGGCGTTTGATTTGCGGAGATTGCTTGATGATGAAATTGATTTCCCGCAAGCGTGTAAAAACGTCATGAATACCGAATCGATCCAGATCCTCAATCACCACGACGTCGATTTTGCTGCGTTCGAAGCAGTAGACGATTTCATCAACGTTTTTATGCAACACGGAGCCATGATGGGTCGTTTCCAGCTTCCCTCCCTTGATTGTGAAGCCATCAATGCTGAACAATGATGCCAGTTTTAACGCGGAGAACATCATGTACAGCGCCCCGCTCCCGAGCACGACGACGGCCGCCAACCCCGGAATTTGTAGAAGCCCTTCGACCAACCATGCCGGATCGATGTTCGGTAGTTTTTCAACCGTCGGAACGTAAAGTCTAAGGCCTGCCACAACCATCAAAAGAGTAAAAATGGTTCGAAGCCAGATGATCGATGAAGACGCCTGAATGATGCGCTTCAATCGAGTCTTCGGTAGTTGTCCGGAGGGAACCGCATATAGAAGTTGCTGAACAACGGTCTCTTCGATTCGCGTCAAGATGTCGGAATCGCTTTTTTTCTCTGCAGCTTTTTGATCTGAGGCGCTCCAAGTGGACTCAAGGGGGACGGTTGGCGAGTCAACCGCGGCCCTACCCGCCCTCTCCTTGTCCAGGTCTTTGCCAAAGGCTGCCAATGAAACGAACGTGTAGGTGAGCTCAGGATGACGGTCGACAAACGTACGAATAACGCTGCTCTTACCGGCGCCATACTCACCAGTGATGGCGATATTGCGAACCTGGTCATTGTTAAGCGCACTCAACAGCTCGCTTTCGTAACGGCGTGACCGATCTGATTCCAGCAGAACAGGCGTCAAAGGCTCGAAAACATTTGTACTGCTGGGAAGAGACAGGAACTCGGTTGCGGCAGACACCGCTTTTTTGCCCGCTTTCTTGTAGCGCTTGAACTGCCCATTAATACGACCTAGTGCATAGTTGAAGCGCTCGTACGGTGAGCAAAAAAATCGAGTGATATGACGGAACATCCCTGTCTCCTAAGTCGCGTAAGGCTGTCCGTGGGAACCGCCAAAAAATGGGCTTTACTGGATAGGCACACGCAGTAAAACGTAAGGGGAGCAGCGGAGCAGCTATGGCACCGAAGTCTGAGCTGTCAGCTCCAAAATCGACCACCCGGCTGTTTTGAGCGCCGCCCTCCGCTTCTCTCCAGCGGCACCCTCCCCCAAGGTGCTCTGACGTATGGCCAGGCACAGCATGTGAGTCGGCCGAGTCATCCCCACGTACATCAGCATCATGTCTTTCTTAGCGCTGTCCGCTGGTCTCTTGGCAGCGGCCTTTTGGCCCTCAAGCCACGGCATGAGTTTCTGAATGAAGTGGGTCTTCCTGAAGGTCTCTAGGATCAGCGTCGCAGAGTGGGTTTTGCCCTTTTCCGAATGAATTGATGACATCCGGATATCGACGCCGTCGGCGCCCTCCTGGAATCGGTAGGTGTTGATCAGTGATCCGCCGCTTTCTCCGGCTTCAGTGGCTGCGGGGGCAGGCTCCCAGGCGAGGTACTGATGGCCTTGAAGATCAGCTGCTACGCCCTCGGCATCATGTAGAACAGCTGCCAGCAGTAAGAGTTTGGGCGAAATGACCTTGACCCAATCCCGCTCTGTGACCTCCGACGGCACGAACAGAATCTGCTGAATGCACTCGCGGTACCGAGCGAACGCTTCAGGTTTGGTCGTGAGTTTCTCTTCGACTGAAGCTTGGCGCCGGCCTCTCAACTGCACCAGGCTGTCAGGAAACGCTAGTACGCCCAGGTTGGCCAGGCAGGAAGCCAGCAGCTCAACGGCTGAAGCAGCTGTGGGTTCTCGCATCGCGTAACGCCGAGCAATGTGTGCACCTTCAGCGAACGTGCGAGGCTTGAACGATGTCTTGGTCGTATCAGACCGATAGGATGGCCAGTAGTGCTCCAGGGCCTTCGGGTACTGGTTCGCTTTGAAGTTCTCAAGCCGATGCACGGCGCCGACGGCGAACACACCCGCCTTGCGGGTTTCCGTCGGCAGATGCTTCAGCACCAGCTTTGCGAACTCATCCAACACCTGGGTCGCATCTTCGTCAGGGAAGACGATGATCGTGTTGGGGACACTGTCTGGCGTACGCGGAGCCCGAAGTCCTACCAAACCATTCGTGATGGGAACATACGCAAAGGGGTTGGCGATCGATGCAATGGCCTGATCAAAGCGGAAACTGCTGGCGATCTCCAGCTGACGCCCCGGGTCAGGGAACGGATCCTGCAGTGACGTCTTCTTCTCGAAGATTTCCTGGTTTGGATCACCGACGCGAATGACCCGTACATCTGGGTCATCGTGGGGAAAGACACGCTGAAGCACGCCCGCCTGGTCAGGTTGGGTGTCCTGCATTTCATCGATCAAGACGCAAGGGAAGCGCAGGCGTAATGCAGCGCCCACGCCCGCCTCCTGATCGAGTAAGGCGTGGCCCAGCACGAACACCTCATCGAAGCAGAAGTAGCCAGCCTTGGCTGCGCCACTGAGCGATTTCACCACGCTCTTGTAGGTGTCCGTGTGTGGCGCAAAACCAATATCTTCAGCGCCGAGCGGTTGGTCGAAATCGGCAGACCGGATCCGCAAGCTGTGAAGACTTTTGAATTTTTTCTCGAAGGCGGCTTGTGCACCTAAGTGCTCGCGGTACGTCAGCTCCCTTCGGCGTGCTTTATGCGTGGCCTCATCGTCAATGACCTGCAACGCAATCCCTTTCGAGCGTAACCATGGCGAGGCCAGGAATCGGCCGGTGAAACCATGGATGGTGTCGATGTAGTGAGGAAAGCGCAGCAGCCGTTGCCCCACCTCGGTGCCGCCTAGCCGTTTCTCGATCTCTTCTCGAGCCGCGTTGGTATGCGATAGCACGCAGATTCCTTGCATGCGGCTTTTCCAGTGGCGTGCCAGAATCGCCAGCTTCGCCACTACCAAGGTCGTTTTGCCGCTGCCGGGACAAGCCGCGACATCAACGGTATCCATGGACTTCAGAAAATCGCGACGAGGCTCGTCTAGCGCCTCAAGCCCCATCAGCTCCGTGACCCAGTCCACATCGGCGTCAGTGATGGGGGCAACCAGATGGCTGAGCGTCATTTGGCGACCTCCTCCACCGGGTCAGCAGATCCTGGGTTTGGCGCGGTGAGTACCATCACGGGGTGAGCCGAACTGGAGGTCGTGCCTAATGCTGAACCCCGCGTCGCATATTCGATCGCGTGGACAACGTAAGTGGGCAGCAGTCCTCGCAGCGTCGTGGCATCCAGGGTGCGGTCATCGAAACGTTGGTCGATCAAGTCGATCAGGTGCTGTGCTGCGATCGCTTTGGAGGCCCTTTTGAACAGCTTTTGAATCGCGGAGCACCGAGCTTCCTCGCTGGCATGGGTGGTCTGAATTTTAGCAAAGGCCGTGTCTGCCTTTTTCAGCAAGCTGCCTTTGGTTTCCTTGCCTTCATCGACCTTGTCCTCATTGATGGCCAGGTATCCGGCATGATGGACTTCCCTCGAGAGGCCTTTGAACGCCAGGTCGTATTCGAGCGTCCAGTGGTCGGCAACGAACGTGCGTACACATTGCCCATCGCTCTCGGTTCGCTTGTCGCGATGCGCCTTGAGACCTTTTTCAAGGTCGGCCGGTGTGATACCAAAGTCTTTCATGGCGCGCCAGCGCCGGTCAGCTTTGTCTGGCCAGACCGATCCTTTCACCCCCTTCAGGCTCATAATCTCGGGCGCGCAGTCCGGCATCACGTCCATGTCGGTGATGCATGCCGTAGGCACGGTGATCTCGCCTTTTGAAGCATCTTTGCGTTGCAAGATTTTTGAGTAGCGCCGCAGCCCCACACCGCCCACATTGATGATCGATACGCCGTGCTTGGTGAGATCCTTGCCCAACCGTCGAGCAAGCGAAGGCAGCAGGATTGCTTCCGCATCGCCTTCGACGACAAGCAAGCCCTTTGCGAAGAACAGCCCTGCCTTGGTGACGTCCAGGAAGCGGCTGAGGAAGCGATAATCATCAGGCGCCAGACAGGTCTGACTCTCTGCGAGCGAGAAGGCCTGTTGCCGTTGCATCAGCACCAGGTTCTGCAACGGTATCTTCGAACTCAGGTTGGGGCTATGGGTGGTGAGGATGACTTGTACCGGCCTCAAACCTTCGGAAGGCCTCGCTGCCGCTTCGAGAAACTCCATCAATTGGAGCTGACGTTGCGGGTGCAAGTGCGCTTCTGGCTCTTCGATGAGGAGCAGCGGGAGTCCGTCCGGCTCCTTACCGAGCAGCAGCAATTCGCAGGCCATGAACAATACGTTGTTTGACCCCAGCCCGTAGATGCCTCGCGCTTGTCCAGTGGCATGATCCAGCAGCCCCAGCTCCAATCGCTCCAGGATCTGCTTGAGCTTGGCTGGATCAGCTCCGGCTTCTCCAAAGCCGATGCGACTCGTGAGCGGCTGGCCAGCGAGTGAAAGTGGGCGAAGGTAAGTTTCGTTGATCTCCTTCTGAGCGGAGATGATGGCGCCGTGACGGTTCACTAGGTGGCGAAGGAAATCGCCCATGCCGGCAATGCTGAGCGCCTCCGCGTCAGGGAGGTCGGCCGGGAGTGCGGCGGGATCGAACGAATTGCCCTCATCAATATTAGGGAAACTGCTTAATACTTGGGACAGCCTGGAATTGCGGCCAGGGGACATTTCCCGCTCAGCGTCCCGCAGTGGTTTCAGGTATGCAGTGGCTAACAGTTGCCGTACACCCACATCCAGAGTCGGGCCTTCTCCGTTCTCACCCGATCGAACCGAGATATCGACCCATTTGCGGGTTGAGGCCGATGCAACGACGCGGCGAGCCGACCAATGAACGTACAGCCGCCCCACGCCACCGGTGTAAGTCACGTACTCAGCGAAAGCGCCGAGTTCGGCCAGGCTAAGGCCTTCCAGGGTGCATCTGAGGGTGATGGTCTCCGCCTGAGTGCCATCGTTGGCAATGTGGAAGTCCTCGATTTGCAATCGAAGGTACTCAGCATCCCGGGTCTGCAAAACGTACCGGATCGCATCGATGACGGCAGTTTTACCCGCATCGTTTTCACCTACAAGAGCAGTCACGCCTTCGTTGAATTGGATGTTCAACGCATGATTGTCATGGCCGAACTGGCGGAAATTTTCGATTTTCAAAGCCGAAAGGTACACAGCGCTGCCCCCATCCTGATTCCGTGGCAGGGAGAGGGTTTGCCTATCGCCAGCCTGGCTATAACCATTCCTCCCTGGATGTCGTAGCTATATGCCACGAAAGCCTGGCGAAGGCTACTCGATTCGGCCGCGTTGAATCCTTCTAGCCCAAGACGATGCGGTGTCCTGGCACCGGGCGAACATACAGCATCATGCTTCCTCGCTCTGGAGACGGCGGCGTGGTAATCGATCGCCATAATCATCCTTGCCTCGCCACTTAGCCTTGAGCGAATGGAGTAAAAAGGGTCGAGCAAGCTAGTCGACCTCATACGTTCTCCTATGCCACGATCATGCACCAAACAAGTGGGGTGGAAATGACATGGCTTTCAGCGATGACAGCGGCGGATTCGCTTTTTCATGCACGGACGCAAAGATTTCCATTGGCGCGTCGACATGGGCTACGCGTTTGAGTCAAATCAACAAAGCCACCGGCGAAATCTTGATCCTGACCCGTGGTCTCCGTCGGCGAGAAAAGCTGAGGCTCGATCGGCATCTTCAGATTGATTTTTGACTCCTTCTCCCGGATACGCTCCACGAAGACAGCCCTTCTCTTAGCCCAGACGTCTGCCCCGAGCCTATCCACAAGCAGCTTGTAGAAAGCTTTGATTCTTGCACGCTCAACCTGACGAACATCCAGCGCAATCTCTCCCTATATCGATCTAGCTAGCGAACCGAGCAGATAATCAGCGTGATTAACGATTGGTAGCTTTCAGATGCGGGGACAAGTGAGTATCAAAAATGAAATAGTCACTTTTATTATCGCTATCGATTGTAGTCACTCTATGAAGTAAAACATTACTGAGGGCGTCAGATTTTTCAATGAGCGCTCGCAGTGCGGAGACGTTACTTTTCTGCGCTTGATTCATGTCTTTCTTGAAAGCAATCAGGCTTTTAGTAGGTGTTTTTTCAATAAATGAGAAGTACCTACCTAAAAAACCAGCAACAATATCAGAAAGCTGTATTTCGAAGTGCTGCTTGGAGTCGACAAACTGATAAGGAATTTCCCTTCCGTCGTGTGTAATTCTATATTTTTCAATCGCCTCCCTTACTGATTTTTCCTCATCAAAGATATGGGAAGAGTTTTTAAAAGCACAAAGTCGATATAGAAAAAAAGAATCAATACCCTTAATTAACACCCCCGGATTATTACCTACTAAAAAACAAAGCTCTGGTACTACCCTAGCTCGCAAAATGATTTCCTTTAATGCGTTTGTCGGTGCAAAAACGGTTTCAGGCCAGTTAGCAACAAGAAAGCTATAAAGCTCTTTCAGGAACTCGAAAGTAGCCTCTCGCTCGACATTAGGATAATCATACTTATTAATCAGAGCCAAAAAGCTCGGCATATCTTTTGTTGCAATGTTATGCAGTTCATTTTTTAGTTCGCGATGCATCAGAAAATAAGAAGCAAACTCGTCGCAAGCAATTATTGAGTCAATGATATCTACGATGAACCAGTTCACTATATTTAAATTTGTGTAGTGAATTCCGATATCTCGCTCCAAAAGCCACTTGAGTACATAATTAAGCTTCGACGAGCCCAATACCTTTTCAAATGCACCATGACCCACCATGTCAAACTTAACTTCATCCGCAGTAGGTTGTATTCTAAATAACTTCCGAAACTCGCTCGCATCACCAGCATTTTGGTTTGGCTTTAAAACTATTCCGCCCAATACAAAATTATCACTTTTAGTTACATTCAAGCCGGCTGCAGAAAGCTTCAAATTTCCAAAGTTATTTGTTTCATCATAATAAAGAGTTAGATCCTGATCAGTCCCTCGACCTGTAGGTGTTTCGAAATAAAACTGCTTAGCTTCGACTTCAATTTTTTCCACTAACGGCGAATCCGATGTCATACACTAACTCCTTGAGTTTTTGAGCTCATAAATTATAGCGACAAACGCGCAAAGAGATAAAACGCACGAAATTTTACTGATCCTGAGCTTGTCCAGTGCCGGCATTATCTCCTACCGTCCCCTCCGTGCGCCCAGAGTGAGTGACGCGTATTGAGTCACTCACTGTAATTTCTTGGGTACTATGCAAGTCCTGGTATCTCCACCCACCAACCTGGCTATACATAGGAAAAAACGACCAAAATGCCTCGAACTCCGAGTCACTCGAAAAGTCCAACTTATCCTTGCGCGAAAAAGGCAATATAAATACGTATACAAAAGACCCAAACCTCAACTCAGTCAGCACATGAGGTAGAGTGTAGTCTTTAGTTTTTCGAGTAAATACCGCGATCGAAAAATTCGAGTCACTAGGTTTGCTGTGGACAATATTAATCGCCACTTTCGGGAGCCGGACTTGTGGCCGGTCATTTCTGACCCAAGCTACTGTATCCTCCAGCCCAATCATATCGTCGGTCTTTATAACCGACAATGTGATCTTGCAAAGAGCGCGATATAATTTCGCAGGCGTTAACTTTCTGGCCCCACCTAAATCAACAAATATTCCATCATCAGTGACTTTTATCTTTTTAGCTATTACCGTTGGAACCCCATTATGAGAGGTAATTTCACCATTTGTATATTTGAGGTTAGGCACCCCACTCTTCCCCTTGACCCCGAGAAAAGCGCGATATATATCGAACTGCCCAATTAGATGAGGCTCGATACTGTCACCGAAATATTTATTACATTCGTCGCACTCATCACCCAGGATAAGAGATTTATTTCCCAGCGCCTCAGGTATTGCATGCGCAACCTTGGCGAACGAAGAACCAGTGTCCAAACTCCCCCTACAGAATCGACAGACTCTGTCATCTTTTTTAGCATTTCCGATTGTGACTCGTATGTCTGTGCGAGGAGTGAATAGGTCGTAACTATCAAGAAGGCTTCCAGTAAAATCCTTTACACTCTCAACTCTTCTTTTCCATTCGGCTCCGACCTCAGCTTCATCAAACTCGTTTAGAACCTCCAGCAGTATTTCCAGCTCACTCTTCGTTGAAGAGTCCGCCGGCATATCCTTAGCAATAAGAAATATCTCACCATCCGGCATATCCTGAATTTTCTTTTGCAACCTATGAAAATAATGATGCGTCTTGCCGTGCCTCGAAACAAAACGTTCAACATCAAGCTTAATTTCTGGATTGACCGTCACCCAAAGCTTATACTTTCCAGTTTTATAAAAGCATCTCAATAGCTCACTATAAACTTCAGCACCACTAGGAGTTGGCTCACCGAACTCCATCCTAAACCCACCCTTCAACATCATAAACTCGACAGCTAAAACATCCATGTGATCACTCACTTATCTTTAAATAAAACAGTGACTAGGACTATTCGATCTTCCACCCCCTTCATTAGCCTGCATCACGCAGTGATCGAAGGGCACAATAAATAACAAAATTTTCTCCGGTTATCCGGATAATTACCACCCTACAGTATCAAGTAGTCTTAGTAGCTGGCCGTTAGCACAACTGCTGTTGGGCTTAACGAGTCCTTACACAATACTTTTGACCAGATAATAGCAATATGCCATATGAAGGCAGCGAATTCTAGCTGGTGCCAGCCATGCAGTCTGAACGCTTCAGATAGCCCGGAGCGTACTCATCACAGCTCAACGGACAAGCGCTCCTCCGCTAGTGCAATGTGCAGCGGCGGCATTGGTGTACAGTCAGCGACAGTGATAATGCCTCTCGGGGCCAGTGCCCACTCACCATGCTCCCTAATGAAGGAACCATCATGGACGATCTCTTCACCTACGCCCGGTTCTGGCGCTGCGCCCTGCAGGTCAACCCGTTTTCATACCATGGTGCATACCGAGGTGCCGATCACCAACTGGACGAAGCCGCCTACAACCAAGCACTGCTTCAGAAATGCTTGGAACTAGATATCAGGGTAGTTGGGGTCGCCGACCATGGAAGCGTCGCGGCGGTAGAGGCTTTGCGCCAGGCCCTGACCCCTCACGGGATCGTGGTGTTTCCGGGCTTTGAGATTGCGGCGAGTGACAAGACCCATTTCGTCTGCCTGTTCCCCGAAGACACCTCGGTGCAGTCCCTTGAGCGTTACCTGGGGAACCTTGAGCTGCTGGATCCTCAAGAGCGCATTCTTCCCTCTCAGTTGAGCTCCATCAAGCTGATCGACAAGATCGAGCAACTGGGTGGATTTATCTATGCCGCCCACTGCACGCACGACAGCGGGCTGCTGAAAAATCGCCTGAGCCACGTCTGGAAGCACCCTACGCTCAGGGCAGCCCAGATACCCTACTCCGTCGAGAATCTGGCAGGCGAAGAGAGTGACTTCTACCGTCGCGCGCTTCTGGGCAGGGATGAAGCGTATCGGCGAGAAAAACCCATCGCGGTCATCAATGCAAAAGATGTCGCGAAGCCTGAAGACCTTGAGAAGCCCAACGCAACGTGCCTGATCAAGATGACCCGGCCGACCTTTGCGGCTTTCAAGGTGGCATTCCTCGATCCCGAGTCACGCATACGACTGAACTCGACTGAGGCCAAAAGCCCCATTGGCCGACTGATCAGCATGAGAGTGGCCGGGGGTTACCTTGACGGAGTGCATATCAATTTTTCCGACCACTTGAACACCGTCATTGGTGGCCGGGGTACAGGCAAGTCGACGCTGCTCGAATGTGTACGGTTTGCGCTCGACTGCAAGCCAAAAGGAAAACAGGCGCAAAAGCTGCACACCGAGATCATCAAGGAGAATATTGGCCTTGAAGGTGGACGGGTAGAGCTGACCCTGGTTTCGTCTTCACAAAACGGCCGGCGGTATACCATCAGCCGCCGCTTTGGCGAGCCGCCAGTGGTTCGAGACGAAAACGGCGCAGTCTCAACCATGACGCCGGGCGACGTGATGCCCGGGATTGATATCTATGGTCAAAACGAGATCTATGAGCTCGCCCAAGACGAATCCAGCCGCATACAGCTGCTCGAACGGTTTCTTCCCGAGGAGGGTGATTACAACCACAAGCGAACTGACGCTCAACGCCGGCTGAAAGCAAACCAGCAAAGCATTTCTGAATCACTCGGAGCCATCGATGATTTGGCGACACAGGTCAATCGCCTACCCAATCTGGAAGAGCATTTGCGCGGTTTCGACGATCTGGGCGTAAAGGAAAAGCTGGCCAAGACCTCCCTGCTTGCACGAGAGCGTGAGATAGCCAGGAGCTCCAAAGAAGCGATCCGCAAGGTCGAAACCGCAGTACCTACCTTCGGCGACCACTTTTCAGACCTCTCATTTATCAGTGATGAAGTTCTTGAGGGTGTGCCCGACATCGATGCTCTGGTCGCCATACGCGGTACTTTGGAAAAACTCACAACGGACTGTGCCGTCCACCTCCAGGCGATGCAGACGCTCGTGGACGCAGCATTACAGACTTTCAATGCCCAGCATGACGCTTGGGAGCAGCAGGTCAAACATCATGACGCCGAGCTTGAGAGAGAGCTTCGTGGCCTCCCCGACGCGGCCGGCAAAACAGGTCAAGCGATCGGTGCGGAGTACCAGCGCGTGCAGGAAGAGATCGAGCGTATCAAGCCACTGAACGCGAAGCTCCCTACCCACCAGGCGCAGCTTAAGGAACTCGAACAGGAGCGCCGCAATGTCCTGGCTGAGCTATCTGATCTGCGCGGCGAGCGCATTGGCGCCTTGGTTAAAGCTGCAAAGAAAATGAGCAAGCGGCTCCAAGGCAAGCTCAAGATCGAGATCATCCCTGAAGCGGACAGATCCCCTATCTTCCAATTTCTCATGGCCTGCAAGCTCGACAACGTTGGCGAAAAACGCCTGGGGTGGATTGAGACAGTCGCAGCCATAACGCCCATGGCTTTGGTGACTTCCATCAAGCAGGGCCCCGCTGTCATCTGCCTCGACTGGGGCACACCGCAGATGGTGGCCGATGCACTTGCCAAACTACAGCCCTCTCAAATAATGGAGCTTGAAGCACTGGAGCTGGCCCACAGAGTCGATATTTCTTTGAACGTCGCTCATGGTGGTGCCGAGCCGGTTTTCAGGCCATTGAGCAAGCTGTCGACAGGACAGCAATGCACGGCGATCCTTCACATGCTGTTGCTCGACAACCCCGACCCGCTGCTCATGGATCAACCTGAAGACAACCTGGACAACGCGTTTATCGCCGAAAGGATCGTGGCCGAACTGAGGGATGCGAAGACTTACAGACAGTTCCTGTTCGCCACGCACAACGCAAACATCCCGGTTTTCGGTGACGCCGAATGGATTGGGGTTTTCACGGCGGAGGAAAGTCGAGGATCGCTGAACTTGGAAGCTCAAGGCTCGATTGATGTGCCGGCGATAAGAGATCAAGTGGCGAAGATCCTGGAGGGTGGCCGGGCAGCCTTCATTCAGCGCAAAGAGAAATACGAGTTCTAGGTAGTTCTCACTCCAAGGTCTTTCAAGTAAGCCGAATCAGCGGCAGACAAACCGCCCGGGAATCCGGGCGGCGCCTGAAAAAAAGGTGACACGTCAGTTTTTGTTGGCGGCCCCCGACATGTAGGTGTCAGGCGGCTCCGGTAGTGCGGCAAGCATGTCGTGCAGTCCGGCAGCCCACTGCATTCGGACACGAATGAAGTACGGGTCATCGGCCGTGATGCGATAACTTTTGGCACCGCTAAAACTGTCTTTCCTGTACACCAGCAGATCCAGCGGCATGCCTACCGACAGGTTGCTGTGCATGGTCGAGTCGAACGAGATCAGCCCACAACGCAGGCCCTCCTCGAGTGACGCTCGATGTGTCAGATTGCGATCGAGGATCGGCCGGCCATATTTGCTTTCACCCAATTGCAGGAAAGGTGTGTCCTCGGTCGCCTGAATGAAGTTGCCTTGCGGGTAAATGCTGTACACGTCCATCGGCTCGTGCGCGATCTGCCCGCCGACCAGAAATGAGCAGCTCAAGTCGGTCTTGCCTGCCAACTTGGTGCGATCCCGGGCGACGACTTCGCGAACGGTTTCGGCCACCAGTACCGTGGCGTCATAGAGCGAGCGGACATTCAACAGGTGCGGGCCCTGCCCCATGGAGCGCTGCTTGAGCAGGTTGACCACCGATTGCGAAGTGGCCAGGTTGCCCGCGACTTGCAACACAATCAGGCGTTCGCCCGGCGTGCTGAAAATAAACAACTTACGGAACGTTGAAATCTGATCAATGCCTGCATTGGTTCGTGAGTCGGAGATGAACACCAGCCCGTCGGCCAAGTGCATAGCGACGCAATAAGTCATTCGTGTTAACTCATGAATTTGAGATGAGAGGCCATACCGTCTCCACGACGGTATAGCCAGTTTGCTGCGACTGATTCGGGGGTTATTGGTGCTGAACCTGAAACAGGGACGTTACCTGTACCCGAGCCAGCATCGACTCAGCCCCGCCGCCACGACGCATACCGCGTACCGGACAAGCGTCCAGATAGTCCAGACCCACCGCCAGTTTCAAATGGCGTTCAGGCCGGGCCAACCGATTCGTCACGTCGAAGCTGTACCAGCCATCGTCGAACCACGCTTCGGCCCAAGCATGACTGGCCAAGTGATTTTCATCTTCAGTACACAGGTAGCCAGAGACATAACGTGCGGGAATTCCCAGGCTGCGGGCGCAGGCCAGGAAAGCATGGGTGTGGTCCTGGCACACCCCTCCTCCGCCCGCAAACGCCTCGGCTGCGGTGGTATCCACCGTGGTCGCGCCCGGGTTGTAGACCATGTGGTCGGCCAGGCCATTCATCAAGTCGATCAGCGCCGCCCGGTCACGCCGCGCGCCGCAGTGTTGCAAGGCAAAGGCGTTAAGGGCGTCATCGGCCTTGGTCAGATGGCTGGTGCGCAAGAACGGCAGCGGCGACTGAGTGTCGTGCTCCACGTCCATCGTCTGATCGATTTCAACCTGACCATAGGCAGTCAGTACCAGGGTGCCGTGGGGTTCGTCCATCGTCAACACATGCAAGACGTTGCCGTAAGGATCGAACTGGCTGCGCACCAGGCGCGGCAGCTCCAGGTGCCACTCCAGAATGTGCTGGCGCTCGGTGTTCTTGGGCGTCAAACGCAGGAACTGGATGCTGGCGCAGACTTCGTCGGCGTAGCTGTAAGTGGTGTCGTGGCGTATGGACAGTTTCATACGACCTCCAGATAGGATTCGTGAACGGTCTGACCGAGATGGCGAACCTGGGAGATGAAATCAGTCAGCCACAGGTGCAGACCGAAGCCGAGAATCTCGTCGATCCCGGTGTAACGCAGCCGCGCATTCAGTTCTGCGGCCAGGCGTTGGGCCGGACGACCGTTGTTGCCTGGCAGGCTGGCGAGGATCTGGTCCAGTTCCTCGATGCAGGCGTGCAGCGAGCGTGGCACATCGCCGCGCAACAGCAGCATTTCGGAAACCTGCTCGGCGCCGGGCGCATTGCGGTAGATCTCGTTGAACGCCTCGAACGACGACAGCGCCCGCAACAACGCGCTCCACTGGTAGTAGCCGCGAGCCGAGTTATCACTCACCTCCTCCGACTCTTCGCCGAACATTTCGTAGCGTGCATCCAGCAGACGCAGGGTGTTGTCGGCCCGTTCGAGGAAGGTGCCCAGGCGAATGAAGCAGTAGGCATCGTTGCGCATGATCGTGCCTGAGGTCGCCCCGCGAAACAGGTGCGAGCGCTCCTTGACCCACTCGCAGAAATGGCTGATGCCGTATCGACCCAGACCATTGCTGGCGATATTGCGCATTTCCAGCCAGGTGGCGTTGATGTTCTCCCACATATCGGCAGTGATACGTCCGCGCACGGCGTGAGCATTGGACCGAGCCGCCTGCAGGCAGCAATAGATACTGTCGGGGTTGGTTTCATCCAGCGCGAAGAAGTGCAGCATGCGCTCGGTGTTGAGTTCGCCGTAGCGTTCGTTGTAGTCGTCCAGCGTGCCGGCGGCCAATAGCGACATCGCCAGCTCGGCGCGGCCATCGGTGCGCCCGGCCTGGGGCATCAGCGACAGCGAGTAACTGACTTCGAGCATGCGCGCCAGGTTTTCGGCGCGCTCCAGGTAACGGGACATCCAGTAGAGGTCCGAAGCGGTTCTTGAAAGCATGTCTTAGTCCTCCACTACCCAAGTGTCTTTGGTGCCGCCGCCCTGAGACGAGTTCACCACCAGCGAGCCTTCGCGCAATGCCACGCGGGTCAGGCCACCGGGCACCAGACGGGTTTCACTGCCCGACAACACAAACGGGCGCAGGTCAATGTGGCGTGGAGCGATGCCGTTTTCGACAAAGGTTGGGCACGTCGACAGGCACAGGGTTGGTTGGGCTATGTAGGCTTCAGGGCGCGCCTTGAGACGCCGGCGGAAGTCCTCGATTTCCGCCGCCGTGGCGGCCGGGCCGACGAGCATCCCGTAGCCGCCGGAACCTTGGGTTTCCTTGACCACCAGTTCGGGCAGATGAGCCAGCACATGGGACAGCTCTTCGGGTTTGCGGCATTGCCAGGTTGGCACGTTCTTGAGGATCGGTTCCTCGCTGAGGTAGAAGCGGATCATGTCGTCGACATAGGGATAGATCGATTTGTCGTCGGCCACACCGGTGCCGACGGCGTTCGCCAGCACCACATTGCCCGAGCGGTAAGCGGCAATCAGGCCTGGCACACCGAGCATGGAGTCCGGGTTGAAGGACAGCGGATCGAGGAACGCATCGTCGAGACGGCGATAGATCACATCCACCTGTTTCGGGCCAGCGGTGGTGCGCATGTAGACATGATCGTCACGGACAAACAGATCGGCGCCTTCCACCAGCTCCACACCCATTTCACGGGCCAGGAACGCGTGTTCGAAGTAAGCACTGTTGAAGCGACCCGGGGTCAGCACCACGGCAGTGGGGTTGTCCAGGGGGCTGGAGCTCTTGAGGGTGTCCAGCAGCAGGTTGGGGTAGTGATCGATGGGCGCCACACGCTGGGCGGCGAAGAGTTCGGGGAACAAGCGCATCATCATCTTGCGGTCTTCGAGCATGTAGCTGACGCCGCTGGGGGTGCGCAGATTGTCTTCCAGCACGTAGTAACTGCCATCACCGTCGCGGACCAGATCGACCCCGGAGATATGGGCATAAATGCCGCGGTGCAGATTCAGGCCCTGCATGGCGACCTGATAACCCTCGTTGGCCAACACCTGTTCGGCCGGAATAATGCCCTCCTTGAGAATGCGTTGCCCGTGGTAGATGTCGGCCAGGAACATGTTCAATGCCTGGACCCGTTGAATGCAGCCACGCTCGACCGTCTGCCATTCGCAGGCTGTGATGCTGCGTGGAATGATGTCGAACGGAATCAACCGCTCTGTGCCCTGCTCGTCCCCGTATAAGGTGAAGGTGATGCCGGCTCGGTGGAACAACAGGTCGGCTTCGCGACGACGTTGATCCAGCAACTCCAGAGGTGTGTCCGCCAACCAACGCGCGAACTCCTGGTAATGTGGGCGGCAGCCACCACTCGCATCATACATTTCGTTAAAAAAAGCTTGGGACATACCCTACTCCTTGCCACGATACAGACGGCATTTTCTTATAACTTCGCTATTTCAATAAAATTAGGCCTTACGTTGTTTAGTGAGTACTGTTTCTGTTGAGCACCTCAGTGTGCGTCGTTAACTTCCTGTTTCATGCGAAAATAAATTCCTCATGATTTCGGCAATCTATTGACGCGTTCCGACGCCAGAGATTTTGCCTTTCTGATTTGATTTCTGGCGCCCAATTTATAACGTTCCCCATTATCTTTTTCGTAGAAAACCACACTTTCGGTGATTTGAAAGTACTTTTGCAAAGGCTGTGCCTAAGTAGTGTTACAGGTGGCAAAAAGGCAAGAAACCCTTCAATAAAGATACCTTGGCGACATTTTGTGTCACTTTTGAGCCGAAAATCGTAAAGCTTACTGAAGCGTTTTTTCCACTTGTAACTTGCACAACTCTGAAGCGTACGAAAACGGTGCAATTAGCAACTCAAGTGAGTTTTGTGCCCTATAAGCGGGAAATTTCTACTCACTGTTTTTATTGCCCTTGTAATACAAAGCCTCCCTCGCAGCACGATGATTAATGGCGACGCACTACTAATGATCACAAAAATGCACCAAGAGCTGACGTCTGGAGCGAAAACGCCAAGTCATGATGCAAAAAAGGAATGCAAGAGAGACGGCCAACCCCTGAGGTATTGCCGTCCGTGTAGAGGAGTAGACTTACTGCGGATTATTTGAGGAATTTCCGGGTCAGGGTCACCAACGGCATAGTCGGGGTCATCATTACAGCCTTGGGACGACGCAACAGATACCAGCCGCCGACCAATAAAATCGCTACAACCGGTAACGCAGCCACGGTCAATGTTCCGTTTGGATAATCAAATGCCATCATTACCAATACGCCCACCAGGAACAGCAAAGTCAGCCACGAAGTTACCGGCGCTCCCGGCATCTTCAACGCAACTGTTTCATCGGGCCACCTCGCTGCCATCCGCCAAGGATGACGACGAAGAGCCGTCTTCCCTGTTCGCCTGTATGACTTCGTTATCCTTGGGGGCTAGCAGCACAATTGCCCCCACGATCACTTCGAAAATCCCGGCACCGACAATAACCAGGCCGGTTTCAAAGCGGGCATACAGCGCAGCACCGCAGGCACCGGCAATCAGAATCGACGCGCCCAGCGCCGCAAAACGCAGCCGTGCCAGCCCGGCGATTTCGCTTTGTCTGAACCGGGTTTGAATCAGCAGAATGAAGGAGATGTCGATCAGTGGCCCGCCGAGTGCCGCAAGACTTGCGCCGACCATCATCCCCGTCAGGACGTGTTCCGGTGGCAGGTACAGCACCGCCGCACCGATGATCGCGATGCCCAGGCCGTTAACCACGGAACCGAAGGTAAACCCGTGATACAAGCGACGGATCTGCAGGTTGCCCACAACAAAAATGGAGATCAGGTTCCCTGCCCCGTAAGCCCCCATGATCAGGCCATAGGCAGCAAAACCCTGTACGCCGAATCCCTGGATATCGTATTTGACGACTGCCAGCGCCATGCCGATCGATATACCCACACTCCAGGCAACATTGCCCAGTCCCGCACACACATACACCGCCTGCATCTGGCTGCGTCCCGCAAGACTTCTCCAACCGGCGGTAAATCCGGCACGCCGGCTTGTTGCCTTGACAGGTTGGCGCGGCAACGCCTTGCCCAACTTCATGACCGCCCACGCGGAGATCAGGAAGGTGATGCTGTTCAGGGTAAACAGATGCTCGATTGGAATCAGCAGCGTAATCGCCGCTGCCAGCATTGGCCCGATCACCCGGGCGACCCGGATGATCGCATCAAACAGCGCGTTGACCGATTGCAGCTGGTCCGGCGCCGCGGCAATCCGTGGAAGACTGGCGCGCAGCGCCGGCTCGAACAACGAGTTGACGATCATCATGAGCATGAGCGGCACCGCCAGCATCCACAGACTCATGATGCCGAGCCCCCAAGCAAGCACCGGAATCAAGGCAAGCCCGGCCCGCGCCAGGTCGGCGCCGATCATCGTGCGACGGTGGTCCCAGCGCTCAGCCCATATTCCTCCCAGCAAAGCACCTGTCAACGCGGCAGCACCGCGTAAAGCACTGAGCCAGCTTGCATCGGTTCCGGCGATCTGCACCGCCATCCAGGCGATGGCAATCGCGAAGAGTTCGTCACCGATCGAAGAGAGCGCCAACCCTCCCCACAGCAAGGCTACGGGCCGCTGAAGCAACGGCCTGAACAATTTCATATCATCAGCTCCGCACAGTCACTCAACAGGTCTGAAAAAAGCCTGTCGTCTCGTTACTCGTTGGTTGGAAACGATATGCCTCTCGCCCTGTGACCCAACCGGTTTGCGTCAATAGAGGTTTTTAGCTAGGGCATAAACCCAGGTAACTGCCCCACCCGCTCGGCCAGATATTGCATCAGTAATCGCGTACGCAGTGCGCGGTAGCGGCGCTCGGGATAAATCAGAAAAGCGTCGTTTGGCGGGCCATTCCACTCGGGCAGAACACGTACCAACTGCCCGCTTTCAAGCAGGTCGCTGACAAGCCAGGCCGGGGTGATGCAGAGCCCGGCGCCCTGCAGAAGACCGTCGCGAATGGCCAATGAGCTGTTGGTTCGATAGCGCCCCTGAATCGTGACGCTTACCTGCTCACCCAGAGGGCCATTGAGTTGCAGACGATCGCCTGCGGTCAACCAAGCAAACCGCAGGAAATTGTGCTCGCTCAGGTCTGCCGGGCTTTTCAAGGGGGAATGCTGGCGCAGGTATTCAGGGGCTGCCACCAGATACCGCGGTGAGGTCGCTATGCGTCGGGCGACGGCGTTCGGTGGCAAGCTGCCTCCCAGGCGCAGGGCCAGGTCGACATTTTCCTCAGTGAGGTCGACGAAACGATCATTGAGGATCAGCTCCACTTCAATGGCCGGGTACTGCTCCATGAACGACAACAGCAACGCATTCAGACGCAACACTCCCAGACTGACTGGAACGTTGATGCGCAGAAAACCCTCGGGGCGTTCGGTCAGACCGCGCACCTCTGCAACAGCTTTGCTGTACTCCTCCAGCACGCCTTTGGCACGTTCGTAGAAACGCTTTCCCGGTTCGGTAGGTGTCAGCCCGGTCGTGCCCCGAATCAGCAGGCGGGCTCCCAATTGCTTTTCCAGAGCGGCGATCAGCTTGCTGACCGTGGGCTGGGTGCTGCCCGACTCACGGGCGGCAGATGACAGACTTCCTAGCTCGACGGCGCGGACGAAACACTGCATCGCCTTAAGATTGTCCATGGGTATTCGATTCAGGAATGGGCTGCATGGGGTTTCCCCTTCTACCACACTCATTTTGAATAGATCAATCTGGCCTTCCTGAACCATTTACCGACCAAGGAGAAACCTGGATGACCGCCCTTCCCTCGAGAATATCTCTCGCATTGACTGCCCTGCTTGCCGCAAGCCCTGTCATGGCAACGGAAAACTGGGTCACCACCTGGATGGCCAGCCCTCAACCCACCTGGGGCAATGAGTTGCCGCTGCCCACGCGAATTCCTCAAGCACTGGCCGATAGCACGATCCACCAGACAGTGCGTATCAGCAGCGGCGGTAGCCGTATACGCGTGGTGGTCTCTAACGAATATGGCCGGCAACCGCTGGTCATCGGTGCCGCGCGTGTCGCCTTCATAGAGGGTATCGATCACATTCGCGCGGGCTCCGGGCACAGCCTGACGTTCAGCGTTCAGCGATCAGGAGCAGGTCAGCATCGCCGCGGGCGAAACGCGGATCAGTGACCCGATAGACCTGGCAGTGCCAGCACTCAGTGAGCTTGCGATCTCTTTTTATCTGCCGCAGCACACGCCGTTGACGACCTTCCACTGGGATGGCAAACAAACGGCATTCATCACACCCGGAAAACAGGTCAACGCTCAGCGGCTGGAAGGCCGCGAGCAGGTGGAGGCGCGGCTGTTTCTCAGTGACATTCTGGTGGATGCACCGCCCGACACCCGTGCACTCGTGGTGCTCGGCGACTCCATTACCGACGGCAATGGCTCGACCCTGGACAGCAATCGACGCTGGACGGACTTCCTCGCCCAGCGCTTGATTACACAGAAGCTCGCCATACTCAACGCCGGCATCTCCGGGGCTCGTCTACTCGAGGATGGCATGGGGGTCAGCGCGCTGGCACGTTTCGAGCGTGATGTGCTGGGCAAACCCGGGGTAAAAACGGTGGTTCTGATGCTCGGCATCAATGACATCAGTTGGCCGGGCAGTTCCTTCGAACCAGACAGGCTCGTACCGCTCAAGGAAAAACTGATTGCTGGCTATCGTCAACTGATCGATCAAGCGCGCCGGAACAACATTCGCATCATTGGAACAACGCTGATGCCCGTCGAAGGCGCCCTGGAGGGAACGATCGTGAAGAATTATCACAGCCCGGAAAAAGAACAATTGCGCCAGGCGATCAACCACTGGATACGAACCAGTCACGCCTTCGACGCAGTGATCGACTTCGATATCCTGACCCGCGATCCTGAACACCCCACTCGCTTACTGCCACTTATTGATTCGGGAGACCACCTGCACCCCGGTGATGTTGGCAACAAGGCGATGGCGGAGAGTGCCGATCTGAAAATGTTTTTCTAACACCGTTATCCCGGGACGCAGGATTTCTCAGGCAACCATGAGGGCTGCCCTTCCGACAGACCTAAGTCAAGCCGGACGTGGCCCGAATGGGCGATTATCCCTCTTAACGTCAGGGGCTACCGCTCATGACGCTCATGACGCTCATGACGCTCATGACGACTTTTATGCGAGCACTCCCCTCTCCTCCACCTCAATGCAGTCTCCGATGTGGGAAGGGCACAAACCCACTAGACTTCCGGTGGGTGAAGCACCCTCTACATTTACAACCCGCATTGCCAGGCCAACGACGATGCCTTGCAGACGGCGCGCGCCTGCATTCCCCACATCGCCATCGTTCACCTGATGGGTACCCTGAGAACGGAGTAATGGATGCTTTATTTTCAGCAAATGTTGGGCACCGCCGTGTTTGCCATTACCGGATTGTTGGCTATCCAAAAGGTAGGTGTCGATCTGTTCGGGGCCGTAGTGCTGGGCATCATCACTGCTATTGGTGGTGGCACCATTCGAGACCTACTGCTCGATCAACCGATTTTCTGGGTTGCAGACTTCAACTACATCTGGGTCGCGTTGGTTACCTCACTACTGGCATTTTTTCTCACCAATAGATTGCACAAACGCTATCAGCTATTGCTGTATCTCGATGGTTTTGCGGCCGCACTGTTCGGATTAGTCGCTACTGAGAAAGTGATGGCATTACAACTTGGTGCACCTTTGGCAGTGATGATGGGCGTGCTGACCAGTATCGGGGGCGGCATAGCGCGTGATGTGCTAGCCGGCAGGGCCTCGTTGTTGATGTCACGTGAGATCTACGCCACGCCAGTCCTGCTGGGGTGCACCTTGTATGTCTTGCTGCGCGATACATTTCCGTCAATCCGGATCGCTGGTTGGATCGCTTTGATATTCACCTCAGGATTCAGGTTTCTCGCTATCTACAAGGAGCTCCAAATGCCAGCGATTTTCTCCACCAGGCAGAGGTAAGCTTGACGCTGATATTCGTTAACTGCGACGAACGGAGTTTCTACGGTAACCGTCCGGCCAACACATCTTCCTGATCCCCCCGCATTTAAGGCTACGGGGTCTGCCTTTGTCGATGTCAGCTACGCGGATCGAGCTTCGGCTCTAGAAGCTCTGATGGCATCAATTACGTCTTGAGCGAGCGCCATAACTGTCGTTGTACTGATTTCAATCCGACTGATAATGTCTTCTCTCGGGCCCTGCTTCCAGGCAGCGCTTGCGTAAAAAACATCTTGAGATACTTGGCGATGGCTCTCGCTTTCATAGGCGCGAATCAGGTGATAGCTGTCACAATCATGTAATGAGCTGCCATAAGAAACGACATCCATGCCAGCTTCCAGGTGAAGCGGAACACTTACATCCTGCATTATTCGATGAAAATCCAATCCCGATCCTGGCTTTAAGGTGTACATCAGGATTTCAATAATTCGAGTCATTCCAAGTCTTCCCTGTGGCGTTTCAACGTGAGCATCCGTACATCCCGGCTTACGTTATCAGGCGGGAGTCCAGTTATGCGGCAGCAGCTGCGTAATCTCACTCGCCGGTTGAGTCGGCAGGCGAGTGAGAACGTCCTTCAGATAAGCATACGGATCATGCCCATTGAGCCGTGCAGACTGGATCAAACTCATGATCGCAGCCGTACGTTTTCCGCTGCATAGCGAGCTCGCGAAAATCCAGTTCTAGCGTCAAGTGCCCATCGCAGGATTCAAGGCAACGCATTGAACTGCATGCTGGTGTCACCCAAAAACCGCCACGCGAGCTTTGTTATATGTTCCGGATTGGTCGATGTACAAAATGTGGCGCCTGGCTCGTGACCACATGCAAATTCTGGATGACGTGCTAGGTAACCAGCAAGACTGCTTGCCGTCACTTTTGGTTGAGAGAAAATCTCGACATCGTTTGGGATGGCCTCTGCAAACAGATCTTCGATCAACGGATAATGGGTGCAGCCGAGCAATACACCGTCTAAGCGTTCCTCGCCCAATCGCCGCATTAACAGTTTCACGTAACGTCGGACGGCGCGCCTGAGATCCTGCACCGGGGCATTTGCCTCAATGAGCCGAACGAGACTAGGGCAGGCTTGCTGCACGAGATTAACATTCGGCGCTCGCTTCGCGGTCTCCTCGACAAATACTCGACTTTCCACGGTATAGCGTGTTGCAAAGACGGCCACGGTCTTCTTTCCGTGGTTTTGCAAGCCACTATCGGATTCGGCTGACCAAGGAACACCAGTCATCGCCTCCACCATTGGGACGATAACGCCAATCACTCGTTTGTCCGGGTAGCGAGTTGGAAGCCATGTTTGCTGAAGACGGCGGAGGCCGGTTGCAGCTGCCGTGTTACAGGCGACGATGATCAGCGAGCACCCCAACTCAAAGAGTCGCTCCAACGAAGATACTGTGAGCTCATAGATCGTGTCGGCGTCTCGATTGCCATAAGGCGCGTTGCCGTGGTCGCCGTAATAGACGAAACGCTGATCAGGAAAGGTATCCCGAAGCGCTCTGAAGACCGTCAGTCCACCACTACCAGAATCAAATATCCCGATCATTTGTCCTCGCTCCCTCGATTCGATATTTTATCTTCCACATGGGTGGCAAACAGTGCATGTCTCCTCGTTCATTCCTAGAATGGGTCACGACTTTCATCGATTTGCGCGCAGTTGTCGAACTGCAGGTTCGGCCGTTCGGTGCCCCACTGATGAACGATCAAAGCGTCCTTCCAACACACCTTGAGTGGCTAAGCGAGCGCCCATTTGTGCGGCAGCAACTCGGTAATCTCACTCGCCCGCTGCATCGGCAGGCGTTCGGAGCGAATCACACTCGGACTGGATTGGTGAGCGCTACGTCTCGAGTAGGGCCATTCCAAGCGATGGGTAACAATAGGAATACAACGATAAGGAATGCTACCTGGGACAGGTAGAACGGCTCCAGCCACTGCTCCTTCAATGCGACGTAGAACGTGTTATGAATTACGTCGACCAATATAATCGTTGCCGTAAGCACGATTCCGGCTCTTGGCTTGATGAAAAGTAGCAGAGCTGCAAGCGGGTCAAAAAACGTAAGCGCCCCCCAGAAAATACGGCTAGCCAAGTAAGCGCTAGACCCGTATCCATAGTCCCAGAGCAGTCCATGCGAAATATCTGCACGGATGTGATTAGCGGTTGCGATGAAAAGGCAGCATGCGAACAAAATTCTGACGGCGAATGACAATCTTGGCATAGCGTTATCTACATTCGTAATCTACGCCATGCATGATAGCGGGATCGACCAACGGTTTGCTGTGGTCGTCAATGTTGATTGGCGCCACTCAACCACTGGCTGGCATTTTGCGGCGTGAAAATGTGATCAAGTGGATGGATTGCACCACCGGTATGGTCTTTGTTCTGTTTGCCACTCGGCTGGCTTTCAGCAAGCGTTGAGAGCGGCATCTCCCCCCTGCTTTCACATTTCCATCAGTGATTGGGGTGATACCTGCCGAGCTAGCATTCCTACTGTTTTTTTCAAAGTGGCCTGAACCGGATTCTTCGCAAAAGCATTGATCTAGAGCCTTTGTTTCATTTTGATACATCTGAAAAGTACGCTACGATCCGCCGCACCAAAACGCATAGGGATTGCAGATGAACGTCAGAATTGAAGCACATGAGGAAGGCAGTGGATGCACGGTCTGGCTCGACAACAATGCAGTGTCGTTCCAGAACCTGGAGGAAGCGAAGACATACGTGACTCAGTTGCAGGAACGGATTGAAGCCGCATCCAGTTCATTCGCTCAAGGAACAACAGATTCCGAGCAAATGTAAGCGTTCTACCTGGCAGCAGCTTTGGCTGTAAGCCATGGAGGGCTCAGCGCTGCCGGGATTGAAATAAAGCTGTTCATCGCACCATCCAAAGTGTGGCTTAGGCGGACCAGCTTCAAGTGGTGGACGCGGGTCACGCGAGCTTGATGGCCCCGCCTTGGATATCGTCCCGCGCCATTCGCAAGTCATTGGCGTCTTGGTTGAGCCGATGAATCAAGTTCAGCAACCGTTGGCGCAGCACCTCATCCTGGAGCTGCTCTGCAGCACGCATCACATCAAGCGACGCTGCCTCGTTGTTGGTGGCAACGGCGTCGAGCAGTTTGCGCATGCTTCTTGATGGCCGATTCATCTACAAACCTCCCAGGTTTCGGTGGTGCGAATCATATGGCCGGAATGTTTCGTTAGTGTTTCAGCTGCACGAACTGGTTTTGAATCACAGGCTCTGGATGGTTTGACACTGGCTGGAGTGACGCCCCTGAGGGGGCGATTACACTTGTAACAGCCCATCCGTGATGAAGCTAAGCGGCCCGCTCCAGGGCGTCCAGCAAGCCAACAAACTCCAGCGAAAGCTTATGTCGCGGGGCCAAATGGATGATGGGAACTGACATTTCGTGAGATTCGCGCATCTTGACGGAGCTGCTCAGATAAACCGGTAGCACTGGCAAGCCTTCGGCCAGCAACTCATTCACGAGAGATTGATGCAGGCCGGTATACCCGGTGAACTGGTTGACCACCACCCCTTCCACTTTCAGTGATTCATTGTGATCAAGACGTAGTTCTTCTACCTGTGCGATAACACGGTACATCGCCTGGCGAGAAAAGCTGTCGCAATCGAATGGAATCAGCAATCGATCTGCAGCCACCAGCGCGCTGAATGTGTAGAAATTCAGCGACGGAGGCGTATCGATATAGATGCGGTCATAGTCCTCGGACAGCTCTACCAGCAACTTGCGCAGCTTGTTGATCTTGAACCTGCTCTCGAGTTTTGACTGGAGGTCTGACAGTTCAGAGCTAGCAGTCACCAGGTGAAGGTTGTCGTACAGGGTCTCGGTGATGGCCACTCGATTCCTTCTGCCTTCAAAGCCACCGGACAACGTTTGTTTGAAGAAGTCGGCTATGCCTGCGGGAATGTGCTCGTCGGTCAGGCCCGTGAGGTAGTGAGTCGAGTTTGCCTGGGGATCGAGATCTACCAGCAGCGTTCGGTAACCTTCGGCAGCACTCACGGCAGCAAGGTTGCAGGCAATGCTGGATTTCCCAACGCCCCCTTTCTGATTGAATATGACACGACGCATAGGGCTTGCTCATCCATGAAAAAGGCCAAAGGCCGGCTGAAGTGTGTAAGAAGTCATGTCAATTCTATGACGACAACATTACAGTTTTGCGACAGCGATTGGCCAAAGCTGCGGACTAGAGCATTTGACTGCCAACACAAGGTGGTAGCGATAGATTTACACGGATGAGCAATCCCCTGGGTTTGCCAGTGCTAGCCGCTTCAGCAAACCTTCCACATCAGCTAGCGCTGGAGCATGGGCTCCTGCATGGCGGCAAGATATGGATGCGCAAGCCGCTGAAAATTGCAGGCGCTCTTTCAAGCCTGCGATCCCCAACAACTCTGCAGCCAGCCAACCAGCCATACAAGCGTCTCCTGCTCCAACCGTGTCTTCTACCTTTACGGCAATCGCCGTCTGATCGAGTTGGCTGTCCGGGGTGTGGAGAATCATCCCGTGTTCCCCTCGGGTAAAAAGGATCTGCGCCTGAGGATTAAGAGCGCGAAGCTCATCCATTGCCTGATGTTCTGTCAGCCCTGGATAAATTTGCCGAAGGTCTTCGTCGGAAAGCTTAATCATGTCAGCAAGGGTGGTCATCGTAGGGAAGGTCTGCTCCCGATAATGGCTATCCATTAAATTGCGCCAATTCGGATCATAGCTAATCCGTTTACCGGCTTCTTTGGCCTGCTGAGCAATTTCAACCAGCCTGTCTGCGAGTGGCTGTCGAGCCAAACTGATGCAGCTGAAATGACACAGCTCTGCATGGTTGATCCATCCTTCGGGCATCAGATCCGGATCAAAAAACAGATCGGCATCTCCAGCAAAAAAGTACCTTGGAGGACGGCTCGACGGAACGATGGCGACCAAAGGATCTCGGTCTACCCGTTGGATAAACCTCATATCCAATGCTGCCGCTTCCGACTGCGAAACTATCTCGTCACCCAGTGAATCCATGCTCACCGACCCAGCAAAAGCACTGCTGACACCCAAGCGACTTAGCGCTCGTGCAACGTTCCAGGGAGCACCACCCGGGTAGCCCTTCCACTGTCCAGGAGTGCCTTGGACAAGATCGGTCAGGGCTTCGCCAAATACTACTGCGCGAGGCAATACCATCGTCATTTCCTCAATTTTTTGTCGTAGGGAACTGCTGGCCGATCAGATTCGACCCGTAATCACTTACTCAATGCGCTTTGATGAAAGGCAGGGTTTGTTGAAGTCAGAGAAGTTCGCATAGCCAACCTCAAAGCAGATGTTGGCCGAACGCGCTCAAATATTAAAACCAGGTTTCCATCTGTATACCGTATTGCCATACACCTCCGGCTTTGAAGTCCGTCATGCCAAAGGAGTCTGTGGTACTGAATCCGTCCAGATCAGAAGACCAGTTCATGAAGCTTGCGAACACGCGCAATTCGGGACGTGTAAGAAGATCTCCAACCTCAGGTTTGAATGTCGGGGCGACAGTGAATTTCCAGAAGTTACCGTCGACCGCATTACGTTGTAGATAGTCCTTCGGGTCGAGGTTCATGGTTTGCCAGCTTATTTCGTAGGCCATCTCGAAATTGGTGTTGATTTTATTGGCCAAACGCACGTTCAGGGTCAGCCAGCGGTAGTCGTCACCCTTGACGTATCTATCCTTGCTCTGTTCGGCCAGCAAGCTGGGGCCGATACGCCAGTCAGGCGCAAGGGGTGTCTCACCGTAAAGTGCCAGACGCAAAGCGCGGGCATCATCAATCAGTTCACCATCCGAGCCGACGTTCTTGACCTCAGCTCCCAGACCTTGCCCATAGAGCAGCGCCGTTTTGAAGAAGCCTTCTCTGCCGAAAAAGTTTTTCTGGTGATTGGCCAGCATGCTGTGCAAGCCGGAATCCGCAGGCGTCAAACCCGCTGCATTGGTGCGGGTAGCGAAATCGTTTTTCTTTGCACCGATGCCATTGAACATCCACTGCCACTGACCATCCTCGAAGAACTGGTTGGAGGTCAGGATGTAGCTTTCTACATCGGCACTAAGATCGCCTTGACTGAAATCCCCGTAGTTACGCCCGATCAAAGAGTAGTTCGAACGCCAATTCTTGTTCATCTGCATATCGTAGATTCCACCCCCGGTGCCGGCCAGATAGACAACGTCCGAGTCCAGCCAGTGGATATCGAAATTATCTCTATCGAATCGCTTGCCTGCCCACAGGGTGGCGTTCTCGAACACTGAATTGCCCTTGAACGCAGCGAGATGGTCAAGCGCTGTGAATACCTGGCGCACGTTCAGTTTGCTTTCGTCAGCCGTCCAGTCATTGGAACTTTCCACACCGTCGGCGATGGAGACCGTGAATTTGGAACGGGTGCCGTTTTGCGCATAGATTTCTTTCGACAGGTCTATACGCATGTAGGTGTCGTCCTCGTTACCGAGTCGCCCGACTGCACCACCGACTGAACCGGCGGGCGTTTCATAAGGGCCACCACGACCACCACCCAGCCGATCGTTGATCAGCAATCCGGAGCGGGCGTAGCCGTTGAAGCTGAACCCATCAGTGAGGTGTCCGGTACTGCCCTCTTTCTCCAGGCTTTGCTGACGGGCCTCGAGTTTTGCCACTCGGGTATCCAAAGCGGGCGCCGAAATGACTGCCGCAGTAGACGCGGCGGGCTGCAAGGGAGCAGTGGCGAGTTTGATCTGCTGCAATTCCCTGGCAAGTGCCTGGGTTTGCTGTTCGGCTGCGGCCGCACGCTTCTCCGCTGCGCTGGTACGGGCTTCAAACGAGGCCATGCGTTCTTCCAGAGTAGCGGCCTGAGAGGCCGTCGCCGAGGTGCTGAGCACGCCTGCGAGTAGCCAGCTTGATGCTTTCTTCATGTGGATTTCCTGTTTTGTTTTTATTGTCTTGTTCCCGCGACCGGCCATTTTTCGTGAGTTGCGAATTGTCGAAATCGACGAAAAAAAAGGTGCCTCATCGCAAATACGCTGCTACATTTGGCGATGTTAACGTTAACTTTTCTAAAAACAAAAATAAAGAGGGCTTTATGAAACAGCTTAAATCTCTTCTTCCAGCAGCACTGCTCACCCTTTGTGCCGGGCTTCCATCCCTCTCGAACGCAGCTGATTTGACGATCTCCTGCGGCGCGGTGGGTGCGGAGCTACAACTCTGCAAAGAGGCTGTCGAGGCGTGGTCCAAACAGACCGGCAACCACGTCGAGGTGGTCTCAACACCTAACTCGGCAACCGAGAGGTTGTCGTTCTACCAACAGATCCTCAGTGCGCAGTCCTCCGACATCGACATCATTCAGATCGATATGGTGTGGCCAGGGATGCTGGCCAAACATCTGATGGATCTGCGCGAAGTGCTTCCTGCCAATGCGACCCAGGGCTACTTCCAGGCACAAGTGGATAACGCCACGGTGAACGGACGGCTGGTGACGATGCCGTGGTTCACCGACTCGGGCCTGCTGTATTACCGCAAGGACTTGCTCGATAAGTACGACAAGCAGGTTCCCCAGACCTGGGAGGATATGACCGCTACGGCCAGGGATGTTCAGCAAGCCGAGCGCAACGCCGGGAACCCCAATGCCTGGGGTTACATCTTTCAAGGGCGCGCCTACGAGGGCCTGACGTGTAATGCGCTGGAGTGGATCAGCAGCCAACCGCAAGGCGGGCTGGTCAATCCGCAAGGCGACATCGTGGTCAACAACCAGGCCTCAAGAACGGCATTGACCCTGGCGAAAAGCTGGGTAGGAGACATCTCCCCGCGTGGCGTACTCAACTACACCGAGGAGGAAGGCCGTGGCGTATTCCAGTCGGGCAATGCGCTGTTCATGCGTAACTGGCCTTATGTCTGGGCCTTGGTGCAAAGCCAGGACAGTGCGGTAAAAGACAAAGTCGGCGTCGCTCCCCTGCCCCGTGGCGGCGAGACCGGTACCCATGCCTCCACCCTCGGTGGGTGGGGCCTGGCGGTGTCGCGTTACAGCGCCCATCCAAAACTTGCCGCAGAACTGGTGAGCTACCTGACCAGTGCCCAACAGCAAAAACATCGTGCTCTGGCCGCCGCCTATAACCCCGTGATCGAGTCGCTGTATCAGGATCCCGAACTGCTCGCGGCAATGCCTTATTACAGTCAGCTCCATAGCATTCTCAACGATGGGGTCATGCGCCCCGCCTCCATCACTGCCGATCGCTATCCACGGGTCTCCAATGCGTTCTTCGATCGAGTGCATGGTGTGCTGGCGGGCGAGTTGCCTGTGGATCAGGCGCTGGCCGAGCTGGAAAGCGAACTCACGCGCATCAAACGCCGGAACTGGTAAGCCACAAGGAAGAAAATCACCATGTCTGTCTCTACTATCCATGCCCCCTGTGACGAGCTTCTGCTCACCAGGGAAACGCCTGTGCAGCGTCGTCGAGTACGCGCCGCCTGGCTGTTTTTGACACCGATGTTGCTGTGTCTGGCCCTGGTGGCGGCCTGGCCGCTACTGCGCACATTCTGGTTCAGCCTGACCGACGCCAGTCTGTCGGACACCGCTGGCGGATCCTTCATCGGCTTGAGCAATTATCTGTTCCACAACGGCTCCAGCTGGTCGGGCATCCTGGTCGATCCGCAATGGTGGAACGCTGTGCGCAACACCTTGCATTTCACCGTGGTGTCGGTGGGGCTGGAAGTCGTCCTGGGACTGTTGGTGGCGTTGCTGCTCAACATCAAGTTCACCGGCCGTTCTCTGGTGCGGGCGATGATTCTGATTCCCTGGGCGATTCCGACCATTGTCTCGGCGAAGATCTGGTCATGGATGCTTAACGACCAGTTCGGCATCATCAATCACCTGATGCTGAGCCTCGGCCTGATTGACGCGCCCCTGGCCTGGACGGCCGATGCGGACCTGTCGATGTGGGCGGTGATCCTCGTCGACGTCTGGAAGACCGTGCCGTTTGTCACGCTGCTGATGCTGGCGGCCTTGCAGATGTTGCCGAGCGATTGCTACGAAGCCGCGAGGGTCGATGGCATTCATCCGCTGAAAGTGTTCTGGCGTGTCACCCTTCCCCTGCTGATGCCCGCACTGCTGGTGGCGGCGATCTTCCGCATCCTCGACTCGCTGCGGGTATTCGACGTCATCTATGTGCTGACCTCGAACTCGTCGAGCACCATGAGCATGTCGGTGTATGCCCGCCAGCACCTGGTGGAGTTCCAGGACGTCGGTTACGGCAGCGCGGCCTCGACGCTGCTGTTTCTGGTGGTTGCGGTCATCGCCATGCTTTATCTCTACCTCGGACGCCGTCAACTGGAGGTCCGGTCATGAACCTGCGCCTACTGAAAAAAGCACTGTTGCGCCTCGGGTTCTGGTGCCTGATCGGGGTATTGCTGCTGTATGCGGTTTTCCCTTTCTACTACGCCATCGTGACTTCACTGAAGCCGTCCAGCGCCTTGTTCGAGGTGAGCTACTGGATCGACAACCCCGACTTCTCCAACTACGCGGCGGTACTCCATCAAGCTTCATTCCTGCGGGCGATCGGTAATTCGCTGGTGGTGGCGCTGTGTGTGGTGACGCTGGCGCTGTTCCTCAGCGTGACCGCCGCCTATGCCTTGGGCCGGGTGAAGTTCCGAGGGCGTGGCACGGTTTTGATGTTGGTTCTTGGCGTGTCGATGTTTCCGCAGGTCGCTGTACTGTCGGGTCTGTTCGAAGTGATCCGCGCCCTGGGCCTGTACAACACGTCCTGGGCATTGATCCTGAGCTACACGATTTTCACCCTGCCCTTCACTGTCTGGGTGCTGACCACATTCATGGGGCAACTGCCCCATGAACTGGAAGAAGCGGCCATCATGGATGGCGCTTCGCCTTGGGTCACGCTTACCCGGGTGCTGTTGCCGCTGCTATGGCCCGCATTGGTCACTACTGGCTTGTTGGCCTTTATCGCCGCATGGAACGAGTTTCTGTTTGCCCTGACCTTCACCCTCACCGACACGCAACGCACGGTGCCGGTCGCCATCGCCTTGATTTCCGGCGGGAGTCCTCATGAGCTGCCTTGGGGGCTGTTGATGGCCGCATCGGTGGTGGTCACCGTCCCACTGGTGATTCTGGTGCTGATCTTCCAGCGCCGAATCGTTTCCGGTCTCACTGCCGGCGCGTTAAAGGGTTGATGCCCGACAACTATAAGGAACAGCATCGTGATCAAATTGAAACTGGACAACGTGAACAAACAATTGGGCGGCGCGCGGATTCTTCGCGACGTCAGCCTGGAGATCGCTGCGGGTGAATTCGTGGTGTTCGTCGGCCCTTCGGGCTGCGGCAAGTCGACTCTGCTGCGACTGATCGCCGGACTGGATTCGATCTGCGGCGGCGACCTGCTGATCGACGGGCGTCGGGTCAACGACCTGGAGCCGCGCGAGCGTGGCGTCGGCATGGTGTTTCAGTCTTATGCGCTGTACCCGCACATGAGCGTCTACGACAACATCAGCTTTGGTCTCAAACTGGCCAAGACTGAAAAGAGCAGCTTGCGCGAGCGCGTGCTGAAAACTGCGCAAATCCTGCAGTTGGACAAACTGCTGCAACGCAAGCCAAAGGAACTGTCTGGCGGGCAGCGCCAGCGTGTGGCCATGGGCAGAGCCATGGCGCGGGAACCGGACATTTTGCTGTTCGATGAGCCGCTCTCCAATCTGGATGCATCCTTGCGCGTGCAGATGCGCAACGAAATCGCCCGGCTGCATGCCCGACTGGGCTCGACCATGATCTACGTCACTCACGATCAAGTGGAAGCGATGACCCTGGCCGACAAAATTGTCGTGCTCAATGGCGGTCGCGTAGAACAGGTCGGCTCACCGCGCGAACTCTATGAGCGCCCAGCGAGCCGCTTTGTCGCCGGCTTCCTCGGTTCGCCCAGAATGAACTTTCTGGCGGCACGCCTGCATGCACCGGGTGAAACCAGCCTGGTCGATTGCCCGATATTGGATATGACCTCCCTGCCCTTCGACAGCACGAACCTGGCGGCGGACGCCCCACTGAGCCTGGGGATTCGCCCGGAACACATGTCGCTCAAGGCGGCGCAGGGAACTGCCGGCGTCGTCGTGACCGCGGTCGAATACCTGGGCAGTGAAACCTATGTGCACCTCGATACAGGTCAGGACGAGCCACTGATCTGTCGTTGTGAGGTCAACGCCGGATGGCAGGCGGGCGATCGGGTCGAGCTGCAACTGGACGTCGACAACCTGCACCTGTTCGACGCCGACGGCACGGCCTTGAAACGCCACCCACACGCCATTGAAACCCTGCCGGATGGCGTCCCTCTACGCTCGGCACGAGCAGGCGCCCTATGACTGTGTCTTTGAATTCCATGAGTGTTCCAATGTCCGCTGCCCTTGAGATTGCGCAGCATGCGCTGAGTGATGGCCTGTCTCGTGTCATCCACGATTATCGACCCGATTATCATCTTGCCCCCCCCGTGGGCTGGATGAACGACCCCAACGGGGTGGTGTACTTTCGTGGCGAATACCATGTGTTCTATCAACACCACCCTTTCGAAGCGAAATGGGGCCCGATGTATTGGGGGCATGCCAAAAGTGCCGATCTGGTCCATTGGCAACATTTGCCCATTGCGCTGGCGCCCGGCGACGACTTCGACCGTGACGGTTGTTTTTCCGGTAGCGCGGTGGTGTGTGGCGATACCCTGGCACTGATCTACACCGGGCACACCTGGCTGGGGGAAGTGGGTGACGAACGCTCGATCCGCCAGGTCCAGTGCCTGGCCACCAGCATCGACGGCATCCGGTTCGTCAAGCATGGCGCCGTCATCGAGAACGCGCCGCAAGACACGATCATGCACTTTCGTGACCCCAAGGTATGGCAGAAGGATGACTATTGGTACCTGATTGCCGGCGCGCGTCTGGGTGATAAACCGCTACTGCCGCTATACCGTTCCACGGATCTGCACACCTGGGAATTCCTTGATTATGTGTCCAGCGGCAGCGAGGGCGATGGCTATATGTGGGAGTGCCCGGATTTGTTCCGACTGAACGGGCGCGATGTCCTGCTGTACTCCCCCCAGGGCATGCAACCCGAGGGTTACGAACGGCTCAACAAGTACCAGACCGGTTATCGAGTGGGCCGACTCGACAGCGAATGGCACTTCACCGGCGGGCCTTTTATCGAACTGGATAACGGCCACGATTTCTATGCCGCGCAAACGCTATTGGCCGCCGACGGCCGGCGCCTTGTATGGGCGTGGCTCGACATGTGGGAAAGCCCGATGCCGAGCCAGGCCCATCACTGGTGCGGCATGCTCGGGTTGCCGCGCGAACTTGAACTGCATGCAGATCGCCTTTACGTGTATCCGGCACGGGAGCTTACCGCTCTGCGTAAGGCGCCATTGCCGGGCACGTCCTGGTGGGATGGTTCGGGAGCCCGATGGGTGCGGGAAGTGAATGGCGACAGGCTCGAAATCCATGTGCATCTGGATTTGCTCGGCTGCACCGACGGCCACCTGGGAATCGCCTTGCGTTGCAGCGACGATGGTCAGGAAGAAACCCTGCTCTACTACGATGCATCACTGCAGCGTCTGGTGCTTGACCGCAGCCGCTCGGGTGCACAAGTCACCGGTCAGCGCAGCGTGGCGATAGACCCGACACAAGAGCGACTGGAACTGCGTGTGTTTCTCGATCGCTCGTCCATCGAGGTGTTCGACGCGAACGGACGCTTCAGCCTCAGCAGTCGCTTCTATCCGGGGCCCGACAGTCTGGGCGTGAAGCTGTTTGCCAGCGGAAGTGGCGGGCGTGTCTCGATTCCCAAGGCATGGCCTCTGGGCTCTGGATGGCTATGAGCAGCGTCATTCGAGTCGCGAGAAGCCCGGGCCCTGTGTCATGATTCTGCGTCAACCTGACCGGTCTCACCTCGCATGACTTCAGTGAAAGACGTTGCACAGCTGGCCGGCGTGTCCCTGATGACGGTTTCTCGAGCGCTCAATAATCCGGAAAAACTGAGCCCCGAAACCCTTCAGCGGGTGCGTCGCGCCATTGATGAACTGCAATTCGTACCGAGCCTGTCGGCGCGCAAGATGCGCGGCGACAACCTCCAGTCGCGAACCATCGGAGTGTTCGCGCTGGACACCGCGACCACACCGTTCGCGGTCGAACTGTTGCTGTCCATCGAACAGACCGCGCAACAAGCCGGCTGGAATGTCTTTATCCTCAACCTGTTGAGCAACCCGCCCACCGACCAGAACATCGACCTGATGTTGTCGCACCGTCCCGACGGGTTGATCTTCAGCGCCATGGGGTTTCGCCAGGTGAGCATTCCCGAGCGCTTGAAGAGCAAACCGCTGGTACTCGCCAATTGCCTGGCCGATGACAGTCACCTGGTCAGTTATGTGCCAGACGACGAGTCGGGGCAGTATCGCGCCGTACATCACGCGTTGAGCCAAGGCTATCGGCGCCCTCTGTGTATCAATCTGCCCAAACAGAGCCTGGCCTGGGACCTGCGACAAAAAGGCCTGCAGCGCGCCTGTCAGGCATTCGGCCTGGCGCCTGACGCACTGCTGCAATACGACCTTTCCGATCATGATGCCTATGGTGAAACCGCAGCCATCCTCGACCGGCACATCATCGAAGGTCGTCCCCAGTTCGATGTTCTGATCTGTGGCAACGACCGCATTGCCTTTTGTGCCTATCAGTTGTTGTTGGGCCGTGGCCTGAAAATTCCCGACGATGTCGCCGTGCTCGGCTACGACAACATGATCGGTATTGCCGAGCTGTTCATCCCGCCGCTGACCACGGTGCAACTGCCGTACTACGAGATCGGTCGCAAGGCTGCCCGGCACCTGATCGAGACCCTCGACGTATCGGGAGCCCAGCCAGTTGATTGTCCATTGGTGGTCAGGGCATCGCTATGAGATTCAGTTAATTCGGTGATGCCCGAACGGGCGACTAGCCGCCCTCCTCTTATGCAGCCTGTCGACGCATGGTCAGGATGGCGGCTCCGAAGCAGATGAACGTCGACCCTACCACCCGGCTGACCCACCGGGACAAATCAGGCCGCGTCAGCACGCCCTTGGCCCGGGAGGCAAGCGCGGCATACAGGCTCAGCGACGTAACCGACAACGCCATGAAGATCGAGGTGAGGATCAGGAACTGCGGCAGCAACGTCGCGCTCTGATCGATGAATTGCGGGAACAGCGCAGTGAAGAACATCGTTGCCTTAGGGTTGGTCACCGCCGTCAGGAAGGCCGACTTGTACAACTTTAAGCGAGTGGGCCTGCTCTTCTTCGAACCATCCTGCATACCGTCCGCGAGCATCGGGCTCTTTTTGAACAACTGCCTTAGCCCCAGGTAGAACAGGTAGCCGGCACCGATGATCTTCACCGCATTGAACAGCCATTCGGAACTGGCAAGCAACGCCCCCAGCCCCAGCATGGCAGCGGCAGACAGGCAGAACAGGCCACTGGCATTACCAAGGGACGACCACACTGCGCTGCGCTGTCCGTGGGCCAGGCTGTTGTTGATCGCCATCAGTGTCGCAGGCCCTGGGCTCGCAATGGCAATTGCAGCGACCAGGGTAAAAGCAAGAATCGAGTGAAACTCCATTTTCAACGCTCGTAGTGGGATAGGCGCTCCATATTACAGAAGATGATCTAGCGCGGACTACCATGCGTTGATCATGGAGTCGATTTATGGAGACCATGGCATTGATGCAGGCTCCACTGACGGCATCTGCAATAGAGGGTCAGATCGACAAGCTTCGCTCGCGCAGTTCAACGTTGAGGATGCGGTCGTTTTCCGAGTAATCGACAGGACAGTCGATTACGTGCACCCCTGGGGTGCTGATGCAGTGCTCGAGCAATGGGCGCAGACCTTCAGCGCTTTCTACGCGATACCCTTCGGCACCGTAGGCTTTCGCGTACAGGACGAAGTCCAGATTGCCGTAGTCCAGGCCGAAATCGGCGAAGCCCATGTTCGATTGCTTCCAGCGGATCATGCCGTAGCCATCGTCACGCAGGATCACCACCGTGAGGTTCATCTTCAGGTGAACCGCAGTCTCCAACTCCTGACTGTTCATCATGACGCCGCCATCGCCGCACACCGAAATAACCGGTCGATCAAGATAGACAAGATGAGCAGCCATAGCCGAAGGTAGACCCGCCCCCATAGTTGCGAGGGCATTGTCGAGCAGCACTGTGTAGGGTTTGTGGGCCTTGTAGTTACGGGCAAACCAGAGTTTGTAGATGCCGTTGTCCAGAGCGACGATACCCTCGGATGGCAAGACACGACGAATGTCAGCGACCAGCCGCTGCGGGTAGATTGGAAAGCGGTTGTCGTCAGCACCCTCGATAATCTGCGCCTCATTGGCCTCGCGGATCGTCATCATCCGCGTAAAGTCCCAGTGCGAGGTCTCACTGAGGGCCTCGCCGATCTGCCAGATAGCATTGGCGATGTCACCGATTACCTCGACCTGTGGGAAGTACACCGGATCAACTTCGGCAGAGCGGAAGTTGATGTGAATGACTTCGGTACCTCCGCGAACCATGAAAAACGGCGGTTTCTCAATGACGTCGTAACCAACGTTCACGATCAGATCTGCCGCTTCAACCGCACGGTGCACGAAGTCACCGGACGACAGTGCAGCGTTTCCGAGGAAGCGAGGATGGCGCTCGTCGACTACCCCCTTGCCCATCTGCGTGGTTATGAACGGGATACCGGTCTTGTCGATCAGTTGCTTGAGTACCTTTGCGGTCATCTTGCGGTTGGCGCCGGCGCCGATCACCAGGATAGGGCTACGAGCGGTCTGCAATTTCTCGACTGCGGCCTCGATGGCCTTGTGCTCAGCGAGCGGACGACGATGCAGGCTTGGTGGGATCGGTAGGCTGTCGGTTTGTTCTGCGGCGATATCTTCCGGCAACTCCAAATGCACTGCGTCGGGCTTTTCCTCTTCGGCCAGGCGAAATGCCTCGCGTACGCGGGATGGAATGTTGTCAGCCGAAGCCAGCTAGTGGGTGTACTTGGTCAGCGGCTGCGCCATGCCGACCACATCGAGGATCTGGAATCGACCCTGCTTGGACTTTTTGATCGGCTTCTGTCCGGTGATCATCAGCATCGGCATACCGCCAAGGTAGGCATAAGCGCCTGCGGTAACCAGGTTCGTTGCACCAGGGCCGAGTGTCGAAAGGCTAACGCCAGTCTTGCCAGTCAGTCGCCCATAGGTCGCTGCCATAAAGCCTGCTGATTGCTCATGCCGAGTCAGCACGAGTTTGATTTTGGAACGTCGAAGCGATTCGAGAAGATCCAAGTTCTCTTCGCCGGAGATACCAAAAACATACACGACGCCCTCACTCTCCAAACACTGAACAACGATGTCCGAGGCCTTTGCCATTTTCTGTTTACCTGAAGTGATGAAGGCGATGCCTCGACTTTCATGTCCGAATGGAGGAAGAATGCTGTCTGGATTTAATACGCTTCTAGCAGTGCCACTCGCCCATCATGTTGTTGGCTGGAGTCAGCTTGATCGTGATCATCCAACTCCTTTGCCAGTGCATTTTCGAGTGCGACAAAGACGCCTTCTAAATTGCCGGAGGTTTCATCGCGTTGGACCAGGACTGGGTTGCCTAGCTTGATGGCTACTCGCAGTTCGCCATCAGGGCTAAATCTCCACGCACATGTGCAATATCGAAACTCATGACTGCTCACCTCTTTCAGAATCTGGAAGTGGCTCGCAATCAGTTTTCTGGCGGCTCTTCACAAGCATTCCAACAATTAAGACCAATATCGCACCGACCAACCCAGCTGCGTAATGCGACCACGACGGGAGCTTCGGCAGGCTAATGTCACCAATAGCCATGCTGCCGGCGATCCAACCAAGCAACGCTGCCCCGAGTGTGATGACCAATGGAAATCGATCCATAAAGTGAAGCACTAACTTGCTGCCCCAGATGATGATGGGAATGCTGATGACGATGCCAAAAATCACCAGTTCCAGGCTTCCGTTGGATGCACCCGCAACCGCAACAACGTTATCCAGGCTCATGACCGCATCAGCAACAATGATCGTTTTGATTGCTCCCCACAGCCGAGGATGGGCCGTGAGGTTGTCATGCGCATCCTCCTGCTCTGGAATAAGCATCTTGATACCAATCCAGAGAAGCAGCGCTGCACCGATGAGTTTGAGGTAAGGCAACTCCAATAATTGCAGTGCAAAGAAAATCATCACGATGCGAAGCACAATCGCGCCCAGAGCACCACCGATAATGGCACGATTGCGCTGAGCCTCTGGGAGCTTGCGGCACGCCAATGCAATGACAACTGCGTTATCACCACCGAGCAAAATGTCGATGGCGATAATTTGCGCCACTGCCAGCCAAAAGGTTGGCGAGTTAAGAAGTTCGATCAAAGTACGCACTCCAAGCAACTGCACATCAGCCAGTCAGGCTGTGCGGAAAATCGTGCAAAACGGGCTGATATTTTAAATCATCTGGTCATTTGGAGTAAGAAGTAGCCGCCGCACTTGATACGCCAACCCAAGTTTTTTACATGTTCCGGACAGGCCTCATGTAAAAAGTGTGATTGCTCCTGTAAGCAATGACACACAGGTCATCAGCAGCGACAGTAATACCGCCCATTTGATCGTGCATTTTTGGAAGTCACCGAGATCCCGGTCAATCATGCCTACCAGCAGCAACGTGGAAGCCACCAGCGGGCTGATTTGATGAACTGGCTGACCCAGCACCGAAGCCCGAGCAATCTCAATAGGGTCGATGCCGTAGGCGGCGGCATTGGCAAGTATCGGTACGACACCAAAATAATAAGCATCGTTGGATAATAGAAAAGTCAGAGGCATGCTGGTGATGGCGACCACCAGAGGGAACAGATGCCCCCAGGAAGGTGGAATGACATCCACAAGTAGCTGTGCAATCGCGTCTACCATCTTCGTGCCCGAAAAAATCCCGGCAAATATGCCCGCGGCAAAAACCAAAAGCACTACCACCATGGCGTTGCCCGCGTGAGCGAGCATCCGCTCCTTCTGCAAGTTCAATTGCGGGTAATTCATCGACAAGGCAATAATGAACCCGAGCATGAAGCTGATTACGGAATGCAGGAGCCCTGTAACCAGACACACCATTACCACAAGAACCAGTACCAAGTTGGGGATCACCATCTTGGGGTTCTTGTTCACGCCATGACCTACGATTGATTCGATGTAGCAATCATCACCGCCACTGGTCAAAGCCACGTTCCCAATAATTTTTCGCTCGCGCCGCCCCAGCAAAAACGCCGTGCACAGCACGCCCAATGCACCCACGGCCATAGTCGGGAGTAGCGGGATGAAGAAATCGCCGGGATCTAGTCCAAGAGCTGCTATCACCCGAGTTGCCGGGCCGCCCCAAGGCGACATCCCGCCCATCACGCTGAGCGACAGTACGCAAATGCTTGCAAGGATCATTGGGTTAAGGCCGATGCGTTTGTAGAGGGGCAACATTGCTGCACAGGTGATCATGTAGGTCGTGGTGCCATCGCCGTCCAGCGCGACGGTCAACGATAGAATGGCAGTGCCAACGGCGATCTTTACCGGGTCACCATTTACTTTCTTCAAGATGAATTTGATCATCGGATCAAAGAGTCCTGCATCAAAAAGCACGCCGAAAAAGAGAATAGCGAAAAGCAACAATGCTGCGGAGGGCGCTACCATCTTGATGCCGTCGAGCATCATCTTGTCAGTGGTAAGGGCAAAGCCGCCGATTATCGAAAACACTACTGGCACGACGATCAACGCAACTATCGGGGAAAGACGCTTCGCCATTATCAGGTAGGTAAAAACCACGACCATCGACAATCCGAGAAATGCCAACATGTTAGATACTCTTGTTTTTATAATGAATTAGCAGCTGGCCTGCGGGCGACGCGCCAAAAGGGTAGCGCTCCCGCAGGCGGATTTGACTTTTTTTGAAGTCGACGCTTTCAGTCTGCGACGGTGGCACCAACGATGCCGTGGTGTTCTAAAGCTTCTCCCACGAACCCGCTGGCCTTCGCCCGTTCAACGAATTGCCTGAACAAGTTAGCCGCTTCCTCTCCATATATATGAGGAATCCCCATGGCTTGGCGGATTTCCATGAAGCGACCTCGTAATAGACGCAAGCCCGAAAAACGCTCTGCATCGAATTCCAGCTGTTGCTTTACACCGGCAGCCACATCGGCATTTTCAGCTAGGAATACATCGACGACATTCGGCGAGGTAGGTGAACGAACAATCGTCGCAGCCTTTAATTCACGGGTCAGGTGCAGATCGTAGGCGCTCCCTTTACCGACAACTACCTGGGTGTGCACGCGATCAACCTGAGAGTTGTCTGTCAGTGGTGAATCGATGCGTACTAAGTAGCAGCCCTCGATCAGCACGTAGGGTTCGGTAAACGCCAGTTGCTCAGCTCGTACAGGGTCAATTGCGAAAAAACCAAAGTCTGCCTTGCCGGCTGAAACCGCAGCGACTGATTCCCCGGCGCTTTTGAACACGCAAAGCTCCAAGGGTAAGCCAGTCTCCTTAGCGAAAGCAGTTGCCAGATCAACGGAAACACCTACCGCATTGCCTTTGTCATCAAGCCGAGCAAGGATCGGGTTGCCTACGTTGATGGACGCACGGAGTTTACCGGTGGGTGCTATTACGGCTGCTAGTTCTGGATTGATTAATGTCATGTTGAAACTCCCTATGCCGTCCGGCTTGCATAGCGGTCAAGAAGTACCTTGGTTGCTTGATCCACAGGAACACCGTCGCGCAAATACCGCTGCATCTTTTTCAATTCGATCTCACCTGGCACGATGACCGGCAAATTGCTGTCTACGGGCGGGCTCGCATGCAGGATGGAGGCAAAATCGGTCATCCGATCCTTAAGCCAGTTCGTAGATCCAAGGCGTGTGGTATCGATAAGAATGAAAAAATGGCCAAGGTTTTGTGGTTCATCCGGGGCGTCGACCCAAGACTTCACATGGGTGAGGTACGCCGCATCGGACAGTAATCCCGCGAGTAGATCCACCACCAGCGCTAAGCCGTAGCCCTTATGGCCACCAATGGGAAGCAGAAATCCGTCCAGCGCCGCGCGGGGATCAACGGTAGGTTTGCCGTGCGCGTCTGTCGCCCAAGTGTCGGGGATGCTTTCTTGGCGCTTGAGCGCATTACGGATCTTGGCACGGGCCACCACGCTCATCGCCATATCCAACATGAAATGCTCGCCACCTGGGTGTGGAACGCCGAATCCGAGAGGACTATTACCTAGCCGCGCGTCACTGCCCCCCAAGGGTGCAATAGTGGTAGTCGCGTTGCTGCCAATGATGCTGGCAAAACCTTGTTCGGCAGCGATGTAAGAGTACGGAGAAATCGGCCCGAAGTGGTTGCTACCATTGGCAAGTACGAAGCTGATTCCGTACTGCTTGGCGATGCTCATACCAGCTTCAAGCGCGGCCATGCCCACCAACGGGCCGACAGCGTTCTGCCCGTCAACTTGGGCAATAGCCGGTGCAAGCACTTTCACCTTGGGAACTGCCGAAGCGCTGATACCGCCTGATTCTAGTCGCTCACCATAAGACTCGATGCGACTCAGACCATGAGTCGTCAGTCCGAATAAATCGGCCATCACTAATACATTGGCGACTTGCTCGGCATTCAACGCAGTAAGACCAAGCCCTTGAAAGGCAAGGCGTCCCAATTGACGGACATCATCGACAGAAAGAGAAGATACTTCATTATTATTGTTCATTTAGTTAGGCCCACTCCAACTCCAGGCAATATTGTGCGCACGTGCGTAAATCGCCCGAAGTTCGGCAAATAAAGAGTTGTTAATCGGACAGGACAAAATCAAAGTTATTTCGTAGTGCCTGCGAGTTGACAGAATGAGAGACGGCGATTAAAAAGTAAATTGCAAATAATAGTGCAATTTATGAGGATTACGCATGAATTTCGATCTGGCAGATCTCCGCGGATTTCTTGCGGTAGCTGACCTTGGCAGTTTCAGCGCTGCAGCCCAGGCAATGCATCTATCCCAGTCCGCGCTATCGCGCAGGGTCGACAAGCTGGAAACAGCGCTAGGTGTTCAGTTGTTCGAGCGCACCACGCGCAGGGTCGAGCTATCCACTATCGGGCGGGGCTTTGTGCCTCGCGCAAGAAACGTGCTCAACGAACTCGAGAATGCTCTAATTGGCTTTCACGACCTTTCCCACCGGCTCTCCGGCGAAGTCACCATCGCTTGCGTGCCTTCCGCCGTTGCGTATTTTCTGCCAGACGTGATCGCTCAATACCATGCCAAGTACCCCGGAATTCGGATTCGGGTCATCGATGAATCGTCTTCCACCATATTGACCGTGGTAGCCAGGGGCGAAGCGGACTTCGGCCTTACCTACATCGGTACCCAAGACTCGGAGGTGGTTTTTCAACCATTGTTGGAAGAAGATTTCATCGTTGCACTTCGGGTGGGGCACCCGTTAACCGCGCGCCCATCGCTGACCTGGGACGATCTCTCGGGCTCTGATTACATTAGCTTGGCGCAAGGCAGCGGTAATCGGTTCTTGATTGACCAAGCACTAGCAAAGCGCGATGTTTGCCCACGATCTTTTTGCGAAGTTAAACATGTACCCGCCTTGGTGAGCCTGGTAGAGGCTGGCTTGGGGATCGGTGTGGTGCCCAAGCTGGCAATGCCCGCTGATGGTCATCCCACGCTTGTCACGCGTCCATTGACTCAACCTTCTATCAGTAGAACCCTAGGGCTCATATCACGCCGGGGGCGTGCTTTATCACCTGTAGCACAACTTCTATTTGACCTACTGATGACTAGGAGGAAGTAATCAGTTTAAAAATAATTTCTGACTTACTTCCCCCTTCAGAAACAGGCTCGGAGAGAGCTGGCCCAACGCATCGAAGGGCTCTCATTTTCACGACTGTTGTCCAAACGACCTCCAAACAAAAAGGCCCTTAAGGGCCTTTTTTGTACTCAAACCGAATTCACTTGGTAAGCCAAGACTCAACGGTCGCGGAGCCGTGTTCTGCTTTCCATTCCTTCAGCGTTTTGTGATTCCCGCCTTTGGTTTCGACGACTTCGCCGGTATGAGGGTTTTTATAAACCTTTACCTGGCGAGGCTTACGAGTACCAGCCTTGGACCCAGCGGCTGGAGCGCGACGGCCAGACTGTGGATCAAGCAGATTGACCACGTCTTTCAGGCTGTAGCCATACTCGGCGAGCAGAGCACGAAGCTTGGTTTCAAATTCGATTTCTTTCTTGAGGCCAGCATCGCCTTTCAGGGCTTCGAGAGCTTGGAGCTGTTCGGCCAGGTGTTTTTCGAGTTGGCGGAACTCTGCGAGCTTGGACATGTAAGACCTCCATGCGATCTGGGTTAGCAAGAGAAAAGAGATGTAAAAAAATCTACTCTTTCATCGCTAATACGTTTTAACAGTATCTTATAAAATCCCGGTATCAGCTACTTTGCGACACCGGGGTGCTGCAGTTTATTAGCTAGCTAAAATCTGCTGGCTCACTTTTTCGAGTCTCAGCCGGCTGGATGCAGTCAACTTCTGAAGTCCCAGCTCTCTTGCCATGGCATGGAGTAATGCCTCCCCTGCTTTGCCCTTCGCACGAAGCTCTCGGGCGAGTGCTGCCAATTCATCACCACAGACTTCATCAATCGGCCGAATACTCGCCTCATCTCCCGGGCGCCGACATACAACGGTAGAAGAGTCAGTAAGATGGCTCGGCCAGTAGAACTCCCCTACGTCCTCGCTAGTCTTACGGTGAGTGCTCTGCGCCATCAACGATACCCTTTCTCGGATCTTGGAACCGGTGCGCACCCAGCCATGGGCTCTCGCGATTCGCCGAGCAAGAATCACATCGAGAATAGGCCCTTCCTCATTGATCACATAAGCAATAAGTGCACTTAAAACGCCGGAGTAACTCGACTCAAAGAACGCATCTGGATCTACCCCTTGCACGCTGGAGGCTGGATCAGACTCTAGGTAGTAAATGACCTCAGCCGGAAAGAAATGCGATTGGATGTCGCTCACAGGTTGAGGTCGTGAAGCAACTGCCGCGTAGTGCTGGCTCATTGGAGCGCTATTTTCGTCATTGGCGCTCTCGACCGTCATCGACTCTGTAACTGAACTTGTGACCTCCTCGATCACCTCTATTACTTCCACCACAGCGGCATCCGCTAACAAACGGGCAGCCTCTTCTCGCGCTTCTTGCTCAGCCCGTTGAGCACGGCTTAAAGCAAGCAAAGCGGTCAGGCGTTCATGGATGAGATCAGCGGTGCCAACGGCGTTGATCCACCAATCCGTAGACCAGATGCGAAGAATCTCCCATCCAAGACCACGTAATACGTGCTCACGCAGTTTGTCTCTATCTCGTGCGGTGGCGCTGCGATGGTAGGTCGCCCCATCACACTCTACACCGGCAAGATAACGACCTGGCGCATCAGGGTCGACCACTCCCAAATCAATTCTGAATGCTGAAACGCCGACTTGAGTATGCACTTGCCATCCACGGCTGGTGAGTGCACGGGCAACGGCTTCCTCGAAAGGGCTATCGAAGCCTCCAACGCTGCCGGTGACTGCTTCAGCCAACGCGCGAGGCCCTCGCTGGGCAAACTCGAGGAAGTGCTTCAGGTCACGTACGCCGATCGCTTGGGTTCGAGTTAAATCTATTTGCTCAGGTTGCAAGCTAGCGAAAACACATAGCTCGTGCCGGGCACGCGTAATTGCAACGTTTAATCGACGCTCGCCGCCTGGGCGGTTAATAGGGCCGAAATTCATTGCCAAGGCGCCTGTTGCATCACGGCCATAGGTGGTCGAGAAGTAGATGATGTCTCGCTCATCCCCCTGAACGCTCTCAAGGTTCTTCACGAACAGAGGCTCAAGCTCGGTGTCTGCAAAATAAGCTTCAAGCGAAGGCTCGTTACGACGGGCTTCGTCCAACAAATCCTCAATGAGCTTCTGTTGCTCACCGTTGAATGTCACCACACCTATGGTCAACTTACTTTCCCGGAAGCCCGGCGAGCGCAGGCGAGCAACCACATCAGTGACGACTGCACGCGCTTCGATCAGGTTAGTCCTCGACCCGCCCTTGGAATAAACGCCTGCGATCTCGTGCAGTTTGACGGCACGATCATTCGTCACAGGTGATGGGAACGTCACGAGCTTAGACTCGTAATAGCGTTGGTTTGAGAAGGCAATCAAGCTTTCATGGCGACTGCGGTAGTGCCAATTAAGATGACGAGTCGGAAGGTTCGCACTGATACATTCATCAAGAATGCTCTCAAGATCAGCCTCAACGTCCTCATCATCCGCCGTTGATTCCGCCCGATCAAAGAAGGATGTCGGAGGCAGCTGTTTGGGGTCGCCCACCATTACGACTTGCTTACCGCGTGCCATGGCTCCGACAGCATCCCAGACGGGAATTTGCGAAGCTTCATCGAAGATCACGAGGTCAAAGGCACTTGCACCAGGCGTGAGGTATTGAGCAATGGATAGCGGGCTCATCAGCATGCATGGCGTCAGTTTCGTCAGTGCATCAGGGATCTTGGCCATCAACTCCCGAAGCGGCAAATGACGAGTCTTCTTACCCATTTCGTACCGCAGTACGCCCCACTCCGAAGAACGAGTAACAGTCTCCGGATTGGGTAGGTCTGCACAAAGGCGAGCTCGCAGCCAGTCCCGGGTCAACGCAGTGAAGCGATCATCCAGGGCTCTGAAGTCCCGAATTCGCTGCTCATGTTCAACACTGACAAAACCACGAATGACTGGTTCGTTGTCGACGACTGCGTTCAGCCACCACCGCGCATAATTGGTTTCAAAAGAAAGGCGGACTTCACCAGGGTTTACGAGATTTTCCTCCATCGCCTGAACCAGACTAGAGAGACAGGCGCCGACCGCCTCTTCTCGCACCTTACGCCATGCACACCAAGCACGAACACCAGGTTCAGATCGAACGATGGCCTCGCAATGATGCAGTAGCGCATCAAGTGTCAGTTGCTGGATGTCCGCTTGCCCTGATTCTGAGAAGCACCCTGCTGTCGCCAGAACATCCACACGTTGACGGAGCGACTCAAAGCACTGACGCAATTCAGAGCCAGACTGGCAAACCACACCCTCTGGTTCAAGCAGTGCATTGGCGTCGCCGAGCAGTACCTGTATTGCACTGCGATAAGCAGATACAAGCTCAGGCCTTGTGCCGAGCTGCGCTAGCGCGGACGCTAGATTGCCTTGGAACGCGACCGCGTCCGAGACCTTGTCTACTTTGGATTTGAGACCCGCCCATAGCCCCGAGGTAACAGCACTCAGATCATCAAATTCTGACAGCGCTTTTTCAACGAGATGTCGTTGCTGGAGCACTGCCAAATCTGCCTGCATGGCCTTGCCGCAGTGGCCGGCTGCCACTGCGTCATGATCACTCTCAAGTCCACCGTGCTCAATCACTGGGCGACGCTCGGTTTGAAAAGCGATAGCAGCGAACAACGATTCAGAGTCGGTGTTAAGCCCAGCCCACAATCCCTCTGTGAGGTCGCCCAGGTGAAGGGGTGCAAGCTCCTGGTCAAGCAAGACAGTGGAGCGCATATGGGAGAGGTCTGATTTCAACTGCTCACCGCAATGCCCTTCAGCGACCACATCAAACCCGGTATCTGTCCAGGGCTCGTCCGACGCCAAACACAACATTGCCTGACGTAGCTGAATAGCCGTCTTAAGATGCTGCGCGATCGATAGTGCACCTCTCCAGATTTGGGCGCAGTGATCACCCACCTCCAACGCGTCGAGTTTACCGCGCAGGTCACGGATCTGAATCCAGGCGTGCAGGTCGTTGGCCACATCAGGCTCTGCATCACCAGAGACGGCTGTTGAGAGGGTCTTTGTGACTTTGCGTGTCCCCAACAGGGACTTGGGCCAGAACGACTGCTCTGCGCTTTGCCAATTCCCGAGTAACTCACGCACATCAAGTGTTTCGATGATATCGGTGTAGGTCACAGAGAGCTCCCGCGTGACCTCAGCGATACGCTCAAGCATTTCTATTGCTTGGCTCAATGTCTCAAACGTCTGCACTGGCCATGCGGGACTGAGCTGCGACATCAAAGCCCTACGCCTAGCCAAAAGACTGAGGCCTTTTTCAGCAGCATTAACCGTCGAGATGGCCCACACCGGTGAGAGTTGTTGGCAGAGTGCACGATGCTTCTCTACAAGCGTGCTGCTTTCAGTCAGTCGCTGCGCAATCATGCGACCGTCTGGGCGCAGTACGAACCGCCAATCATGCCCCGCCGCTAATGGCAATATCGACGAGAGGAGCGAAAGTCCGTTGCAAACTGAAGGCACTAGACTCGCGACAGGTAAACTCGTAGCAGCACTGAATTTCTCCGCGGCCCGGATTGCAGCTTGCGCGGCAGGCAGTACTTCTCGCGCAGCTTGAATCAGTTGTTGCTGCCATGAAGGCGACCACTCTCCCTGACCAACCAGGCTCAGTGGATGACTCGATAGCGCACCATATCCAATGGCCTGTGCATTCACTTCCAGACGATCAGACAACTCCCGCAGTGCAGCCATATCCTCCCGCGTGTGAGCATGTGGCGATGACCATGACATGCTCAATGGCGTGATGGCTGCGCCGCCGCAAACAACGCCAATCGCATGGTAGATGCTGTATCCATTCGTATAACGCTGATGCAGTCGCTCTACGTAAGTGTTCAAGCCTTCGCGTAACGCTTGAAGACGATCAGCTTCGGCATGCCATGTCGCAGAATCCACAACCCCCTTCGCATCCCATGCTGACTGCAGCTGAGCCAGGACGTCGGTTTTGCGTGCTTTACTGGAATGGACTTCCAGGCAGAACTCACCCAAGCCAACTTCGCGTAAACGCCGGTAAACGACATCCAGCGCTGCGATTTTTTCAGAGACGAAAAGCACGCGTCTTCCCTGAGCCACCGATTGCGCAATAAGGTTGGCAATGGTCTGGCTTTTCCCGGTTCCGGGCGGGCCAATCAGGACGAAGTCTTTTCCTTTCGAAGCCGCCATCACAGCGGATAGCTGCGAGGAGTCCGATGGCAAAGGGCAGAACACATCTCGGGGGTTGAAGTCGACGTCCAGACGTCGATCCTCAGGAAAGGTAATGTCGGATGGGAAGGCGTCTCGCGGAGTATCCAACAGGTGCCGAACGACCGGGCTTTCGCGAAGCGCTTCGGCATTCTCAGCGAGGTCTTTCCACATCAAGTATTTTGCAAAGGAGAACATTGACAGGACGACGTCTTCCACGACCTCCCAGCCTGCGACGTCCTTGACCGCGCGACCCACCGCTTTCCAGATAGCATCAATATCCAGGCCCGAGTCATCCCGAGGAAGCTCCGTTTCAAGTGACCCAAGATTCAATTCGAAATCTTGGCGAAGCATCTCGATGAGCGTCGGGTTGAACCTGGGTTCGTCGTCATGCAGCACCATCGAAAAGCCGGAACGCGCGCTTTTGCGCTCAAGCGTCACAGGGATCAGGACAAGCGGTGCCCGGTACTTCTGCCCGCCTTTGTCCGCTCGCTCCCAGCTGAGAAAACCCAGGGCAAGGTAAAGGGTGTTGGAGCCCCCTTCCTGCAAGGCAGTACGTGCCCCACGATAGAGTTCGATCAGCCGTGCTTCCATTTCAGTGCTGGAAAGGCCGACAAACACCTCATACCGTTTCAAGGCATCCAGGGCGTGGAGACGACGAACATCTTCTCGCTCACGTAATTCGTACAGCGCCTGGTCACGTGGATCAGCCCCATCCATCAGGTCGGGACGTGTCAGCAATTTCAGCTTCTTACCGCTGGCCAGGATATCTTCCAGCGCTGCAGGATCGGGTGACTCAAGCTTCAGCGACTTTTTTCCGGCCTTGAAGTTGAGCAAGTTATTGCGAAGCGATAAGTCCAGTAGCTTGCGTTGCCACCGTCCCAGGCGATCTTTTGGGTCGAGCAGACGCTCATCCACCTCGACCGTAACCGCCTCATCAGGAAGCGCCGGCGCAATACCGACTAATAGCTCCGACCCATCGGCAAGATCATCATCCGTCGGTAACTTTGAAACCTGCGTATCGGCGCTGGCCAAGGGCTTGATACGTTGCAAACGTGCTCTACGGACATCCAAAAGCAGGTGGAAATTTTCGTCCTGTCCTTCTGCGATCAGTTGTTCGCCACGATCTGTGGCATACGTGAATGGCGGCACAGGATGCTGGGTCGCAAACGTCGTCTCGAACAGCATCAGCTCCTTGAGCTTTATGCGTTTGCGCACGGCCGTGATGTCGTCGATGACGGTCGTGGAAAACTCTTCAGGTTTAAGCCAAAAGCCCGCAAAAGCGTGTCCCTTGGTGAACACCAGGACAGGGTTAAGACCTGCCTGCTCAATTGCGGCACAAAAGAACAATGCAAGATCGAAACACGTCGCCAGGCCATGTTCCGTAACGTGGCTTGGGCTACGCACCTTCTGGCCGGTTTGCTCAAAGCTCGCCGGTGGTAGTGCGTAATCCAGCTTCATACGTGCCACTGCAGCCCAGATGGCTGAAGTCAGCTCCCAGGCTCTTTTCGCTCCACCGGTGTATCCATCTAGGGCAGAGCTCTTTTCGCTTTGACGTAATACCTCAGCCGCCTGCTTGAGCAACCGCTCCACCGCAAGATCATTCGGTTGAACAAACGCTGCAGTCATATCCGGCAGATGAGAAAGGCCACCCCAGTGATTGCGAGGCAGCAACTCCAGTGCCAAATCCAGGCGAGCAATTTCGACTCGACCATCTTCAGCAGCGGTATCCGCGGCGGTTAGCGTGTAAGTGAGAGTGGCATTTTCCGCTTCAGTGAGGCGCCCAAGCAACACCCCATCCAATACAAGGTCATGACCGGGGATGGGCATAAATGCATCCTGCATCAGCGCATCAATGCGCCAGGTCTTGGGTTTGAAAACCTCGGGATAGGCGGTCAGGGTCAATACCAAGTCGTTGTACTTGGTGGACGTTTCATTGACGACTCTCAGCTCCCTAATGACTGGAACTGCGTTTTGATAGTCTGCGAGATTTAGCTTTGCGACGACGGTACTGTGAATGCTTACAACTTTGACTGGCTCTACTTCAGGCTCAACCGTAATTTTTGCGGCCTCGTCCATGTGCTTCCCCTATCCTGCTAATGGTGGCGCACATGAACGCGGAGCGAGGTAAGTGGGCTCAACGCGGCAAGTAGACGCCAGAAATGACCACTATCTTATAACGGGATCCAGAGGCGAGTCCGCGGTATTTGCCCATGCAAAAGCGGTTCACCAATACCGTCTATCTGTTAGGCGTTAGTGACGAACTGTCGAGCATCAAGCGCTTTAACAGGTTGGAAACCGGACGTCTTTTTAAAGGATGTGTTGTGCACGAAGTTTTTCATGGAATCGGAAGGATCGATCGAATCCATATTCAATGCATCCAGGGTGTGCCTGGAGAGCGCTACGCTCAATATAGGTAACTCTTCTATATGCCCCGTAGCTGAGTTCAGCACATCGTCGACGGCCGTCACGATCACAAGGTCATCAGGGAGCATCGACAAAAGCTCGCGCCCTACCCTCAAAACACAGCTGCACACATAGTCCTGCAAAAGCTCATTGTACTTTCCGGCCGGCATCTTCTTCGTTGAAAGCTTTCCGCTCTGCAGCAAGGACTTGATCTCAGCTGGAATTACGCGAACACCATGAACGCCAAGACTAACCTCCATTAGACCCGTCTCCCCTATTGAGAACTTGATCGATGTGCCGAGATGAGAAATGTCCGTGAATGGATCGACGAGCTTGATCGCTTCAAGCTTTGCCTTGACTGAACCGCTCAGAACTCCTTGCGCGATCGTGAGTTCCTGCTGCCAAGAATCATGCTCGACTCGCCACTTCGCGACAGCGGCCTCATGCTGTTTAGCATCGTGTAGCCGCCCCGTCTCAATGGCGGCAGCCAAGTTTTTACGTTGGCGCGTTTCGAGCTTGAACAACCTTGCGAAGAAACCAGGCTTATAGGTTTGCTCTTGAGCTTTAGCATGCGCTTCGCTCGTATCTGCGAATGCGGGCTTTACGGGTTCAGCCCTATCAACGAATGATTGCCAATCTATTTCCTCCCCACATTCTTTATGCACGGAGAGCAGGACATCAATTAGGTTTTCGTAGACCTCGACTTCGTAGGCCGCTTGCTCCAGCGCCTCCATCTTGGCGTACTCTTTCTGGCGAGTCTGAAGCTCACGTTGCCTACGCTGGGCGTTACGATCAGCTTTGCGCGAAGCTGCCTGCATCGAACGCAAGGTTCCTTTCCAGCCCATATCTCATTCCTTCGAAGTATTGGCTGAGCGGTTTCAGACCACGAACAGCCTCGGATGATGATGGCAGCTTAGCACCAAGACTCGATTTGGAAAGGTGATGAGCCAGTCAAAAGTGATGCAGGTCAACTCTGCGGTGCTTACAACCTTCCGCAGGAAATCAAGAACGTGATTCCATTACCCATTACCCATTACCCATTACCCATTACCCATTACCCAAAAATTCCAGTTAAATTGAACGTCTAAAGGCAGTCTATTCAGACACTGGGGAGGTGTCAGATGAAGGTTTTCATAAGCTCAGTTGTTCGGGGGTTTGAAGAATTCAGATCTGCAGCGAAAGACGCAGCGTTTCAAAAGGTGATCTAACCCCTGCCCATTCACTCCTTGCTCGATTTGGGTATCGCTATACGGCTACTGGTCTTGACCTCGCGTAAAGCCAGACTGGACTGGATGGACGCAATACCCACCTGACGCCTGAGCACCTGCTCGATAAAGTCACTGTAGCTATCAAGATCCTCTGCCAACACTTGCAGAACGTAATCGGCATCCCCGGTGATCTTGTGACAGGACAACACTTCAGGCAATTGAGCAATCACCGCCTCGAAAGCGTCGGGAGCGTGATCGGCGTGGGTGGAAAAACGGATGTGCACGAACGCCATGATATCCAACCCCAACATTCGTCGATCAAGGTTCGCCTGATAGCCCTTGATCACGCCCGCCTCCTCCATTCTCTTACGCCGCCGCCAGCAAGGTGTCAGGCTTAACGACAAGCGCTCACTGAGCTCAGCGTTGGAAATACTCGCATCTTCTTGCAGCAATGCGAGGATTGCCAAGTCGGTATCGTCGAGACTGATGCGCTTGGATGATTTTTTCTGCATTACGCCATTCCAGAGTAAAAACGCCCGAATAATCTAGCAGGCCACGAAAACAAAGCAAAGAAAGCGCATCCCGGCCGGAACAGAATATTTGCACTGGCTCACATTAACGGATGCGCAGAATGTTTACAGTTTTCAGTGATTCCCACCGCTTGCACCACGGCACCGAATTGAAAGACGGCGTGCTCAAGCCATCGTTCGAACAGCCCAGTCGGGCCGATACCGTCCATAAGCGTGTCAAGCAGGTAGGCCTTGGCCAGATCGTCGAACCGCGAGCATTTGACCGGTCGTGTTATGTCAATGCGCACAGCGAGCGCTACGTCAGCTTTCTAGAAGGCGCCTGGACTGAATGGTGCGCCACCGGACGTACGCACGACGCCCTACCGCTGGTATGGCCAGTGCGTGACCTGTCCAACGAGCAAGTCCCGACGTTCATCGACGGCAAGCTCGGTTTCTACGCCATGGACGCCGGCTCCCCGATTACCGCCACCACTTGGCAAGCGGTGAAAACCAGTGCCGACATCGCCCTCACCGGCCTGGCACTGATCGATGAAGGCCATGACAGTGCTTTTGCCCTGTGCCGCCCGCCCGGCCATCACGCAGCGCGTGAATACATGGGCGGTTACTGCTATCTGAACAACGCCGCCATTGCTGCACAACAGGCCATTACCCAAGGTGCCAATCGTGTCGCGGTACTGGACGTCGACTTTCATCACGGAAATGGCACCCAGAACATTTTCTACGAGCGTAGTGACGTCATGTTTGTCTCGCTGCACGGCGAACCGGCGGTGTCCTACCCGTACTACTCAGGCTTCAGCCACGAAGTCGGCACAGGCGAGGGCGAAGGTTACAACCTGAACTATCCGCTGCCGAAGAACACCACCTGGGAAAGTTATCGCAACGCCTTGCTCCACGCCTGCAAGAAACTCCAGCAGTTCGCCCCTGAAGTGCTGGTGATTTCACTGGGCGTCGACACGTTCAAGGACGACCCCATCAGCCACTTCCTGCTGGAAAGTGAAGACTTCATCGGCATCGGCGAGCTGATCGCGGGGGTGGGCTGCCCCACCCTGTTCGTCATGGAAGGTGGCTACATGGTCGATGAGATCGGGATCAATGCGGTCAACGTACTGCATGGCTACGAGAGCAAACGCGCCTGAGCCATCCCCTGAATCGCAACGTTTCAACTATTGAATCGGAGAATAAAAACATGACTCTTTTTATAGACGTCGATCATGCTGCACGCCTGTTCGCCACGGTGGGAATTCGCCGGGCAATCCGCGAAATGGCCACTTATATCGAAGCGGACTATTTGCGCTGGGCGCAGTTTGATAAGTCGCCCCGTACCGCCAATCATTCGGCCGACGGTGTGATCGAGTTGATGCCCACCGACGATGGCCAACAATATTCCTTCAAATACGTGAATGGTCACCCGGGCAATGGTCAAAGCAATTTGCTGACGGTCATGGCCTTCGGCGCCCTGGCCGATGTCCACAGTGGCTATCCAACCTTGCTCAGTGAACTGACGCTGACCACAGCCGTGCGCACGGCAGCGACTTCCGCATTGGTCGCACAATCTCTGGCGCGTCCAGGTGCAAGCTCCATGGCAATCATCGGCAACGGTGCCCAGAGCGAATTTCAGGCCCTCGCCTTCCACGAAATGCTGTCCATCAAGCAAATCCGCATTTTCGATATCGATCGCGACGCTTCACTCAAGTTGAAGCAGAACCTGTCAGCATTCCCGGGGATTGAAGTGATTCTGGCCAACTCGGTACAGGAAGCGGTCAAGGGTGCGCACATCGTCACCACGGTCACTGCAGACAAGGCCTATGCAACGATTCTGACGCCCGAGATGATTGAGCCTGGCATGCATATCAACGCCGTGGGCGGTGACTGTCCAGGCAAAACCGAACTGCACGCCGACATCCTGCGAAACGCCCGGATCATCGTTGAATTCGAACCGCAAACCCGGATTGAAGGCGATATTCAACAGCTGGAAGCCGACTCTCCCGTCGTCGAATTCTTCCGGATTGTTCAGGGCGAAGTCCCGGGCCGCGAGAACGACGCACAGGTCACCGTGTTCGATTCGGTGGGTTTTGCCCTCGAAGACTTTTCGTCACTGCGCTACGTGCATGACCTGGCGCGGGAGCATGCCATCGGTGAGCGCATCCATCTGGTGCCGACGCCTGACAACATAAAAAACCTCTACCAGCTGCTTGATCAGCAGCCAGCAATCGTCCCCTCACGCCTGCGCACAGTGAGTTGATAGCCAGTGGTGATGCCCCTGAGCAAAGTGCCAAGGGGCTAATCACTGTGTGAGTGGACAACCAACCCTGCCGCCAGCAAATCACCACCGTCAGTAGCCGTTACATCTCCAACAAGAACGCTAAACACCCACTTTTCTGCCAAAACTCAAAAACATAAAATCAAGAGGTTTTGTAATGAAATCGACTCCGTCCGAGCGGGTTGAACAGCCCGCGCTGCAGCGCACGCTCAGCAATCGTCACATTCAGTTAATGGCCATGGGAGGCGCCATCGGTACCGGTCTTTTTATGGGTTCCGGGAAGATCATCGCCCTCTCCGGCACGTCGATCATCCTCATCTATATGATCATCGGTCTGTTCGTCTACTTCGTCATGCGCGCCATGGGCGAACTGTTACTTTCCAACTTGAACTTCAAAACCTTCGCGGATTTTGCCGGTGCCTACCTTGGCCCACGCGCAGCATTCTTTCTCGGCTGGTCATACTGGCTAAGCTGGAGCGTTGCAGTGATAGGTGATGCAGTCGTGGTGGGTGGGTTTTTTCAGTATTGGTTCCCCGATGTACCCGCCTGGATACCCGCGATCGGCATGCTGATGACACTGTTCGCCTTGAACGTGCTGACTGTCAGGCTCTTTGGTGAAGTGGAGTTCTGGTTCGCGATCATCAAGATCATTGCCGTCGTCACCCTGATTGGCGTCAGCATGGTGCTGATTGCCAGCTCCTTTGTCTCACCCAGTGGCGTCACCGCATCCCTGAACCACTTGCTGGATAAACAGGCCGCCTTCCCCAACGGCTTGTTCGGTTTCTTTGCCGGGTTCCAGATGGCGATTTTCTCATTTGCGGGCACCGAGCTGATCGGTACTGCAGCCGCCGAAACACGCTCCCCCGAGAAGACCCTGCCTAAAGCCATCAACTCGATTCCGCTGAGAATCATCCTGTTTTATGTGCTGGCACTGGCCTGCATTATTGCAGTGACTTCCTGGCAACAGGTTTCGCCCAACAAGAGCCCCTTCGTCGAACTGTTTCTGGTTGCAGGGTTTCCCGCAGCAGCCGGCATCGTCAACTTCGTGGTACTGACATCCGCCGCCTCATCGGCCAACAGTGGCGTATTTTCATCCAGTCGCATGCTGTTTGGATTGGCTAATCAGGACAACGCTCCGGGGATTTTCCGACGTCTGTCGAGCAATAGCGTGCCTCTGCTGAGCCTGGCGTTCACCACACTGTTGATGCTGGTAGGCGTGTTGTTGCTGTTCATCGTTCCAGAAGTCATGACCGCGTTCACCATCGTCTCTACCGTGTCGGCAATCCTGGTGATTTTCACCTGGTCGACCATCCTCGCGTCGTACATTGCCTATCGCAAAAAGCGACCCGATTTGCATGCGATATCGGCCTACAAGATGCCGGGCGGCGTGCCGATGGCCTGGTTTTCCTTGGGGTTTCTGGGTTTCGTTCTCTGTCTGCTGGCATTGAGACCTGACACCCGTATTGCCTTGATTGTCATGCCAGGGTGGTTCATATGGCTGGCGATTGCCTATCAGCTGACCCATACCAGGAAACTCAAACCCGCTGTTGGCTCGGCAAGTCATTACAGCTGATGTTCACCTATTGATGGTATTAATTGGCTGAAAGGCTTTTTTCCAGCACAAAACAAACGCCCCGAACATGTCGGGGCGTTTGTTGGCGCCTTCGCTAGCATCGAAGGACTCTATAGATCTCAGAAATCACCTGCATCGTTGCGTCTTCGATCGTTCCTTCATTACGGCATAAAACCCAGCCGTGATCTGCAATCGCTCGCTCGAACGCCTTGGTACAAGCGACATGTTCTTCCAGCTTATGGATCACAGTACTGCTCAGCCCACGCCGTCGTGCCGCGGCCCTCGCCCATGAAATATCAGGGGCGGTGACAACCCCGACATGCAGGTCTGGCACTCGCACGTTTCGATCGATGTTCAACTGTAGAATCTCTGCAAACGGGACTATCCGGCGAAACGCGGCATCAGACGGGTACCAGCGATCGATCAAGATGATGCTGCCTGGTGGCTGTTTAGCCAGCACGTGCCGGGAAATCCAGGTACGGCTATCAGCAAAGCGCTCACAAACCTCCAACTCCAAATCCCGGGTGGGATTTCTGACGAGTTTGTTAACGAGGGTCATTGTTTCACCCCTATAGGGATCGCTTTTTTTCTCGCAAAGTCGGATCACTTTTTTGTTGTCTGCCCTCAGTACTTTCGTAACGGCCTCCAACAGTGTGGTTTTGCCGGCTCCCTTGGGCCCATCCAGAGAAATAAACAGCGGACGATTCATTCTTCAAACAACGATTGATATACGGTTTTTTTTGCCCTGTTCGTTCGGTGGAACCGCTTGGCGCGACTACGCGAATCGAGTGGAGGGTTCCTTATGAACAGACATTGATGAACACTCTAACCTGTTTCTGGCTAACGAGTCTCAAAATCCAGGGTTACAGCCGCTTATGAACATCGGTCATCGCCCATAAATCATGTACTGAGGCAGATTCCCACCGCAGGTTCTGAGAACTAGAGTTCCCGGAAGTAATTCTCCAGAACTAGAGTACTCCGAAGGAAATCTTTGGATAAAACTGTAGGGGCTCCGAGCATTGCTTGTAAACTCCGAGATGGTCGCAGTCGTGCCCGATTACGTAGCCAAAACCATGCCGCGACAAGGCGGTCTACACAGACCCCGTTCCAATGAATCTGCCAGCCCTCGACCTCTCTATGCCATGGAGTTCCACCTTGGATAATGATCCCGGCGAACGCTGGCTACGCTCCCGATTCAGTCATTACCTCAGCGAAAAAAAGTGTTTTTCCAGCGAAACAAGTATCTTAAAAGAAGCCGCTTAAAGATTCCGACAATAATCCTGCTTGCCAAGTGGAAATTATTGCGTTTATTGCCAAACAAGAAACCCGTGACCTTAAAGCTTTCCACACAAGAAGCAGGGAAATGGTAAAGCATTAGATTGATCTTATATAACAAACAGACCATTACTCCTTCTTATTCTTGGACGCCAAACGAGGCGCCCTCTAACATCGCCATTTAAAATTCAACCTTGACAGACTACAGCGCGAACTTACCCATGAAAGCACTTATAGAAGGGCTCATAAAGTTTCAGAAAGAAGTATTCCCGTAACGAACAGACCTTTTTAAATATCTCGCCACCACCCAAACCCCTGAAACCTTGTTTATCACCACTATGCACCACTAACCTGGAGTGACCGTCATGGCTGAATCTGAAACTCGTCCCCCACTGCCACCATTTGATCGGGAATCTGCAATCCTCAAAGTACGGCTTGCTGAGGATGGCTGGAACACCAGGGATGCGCAGAAAGTTTCTCTTGCTTATACACTTGACACCAAATGGCGCAACCGAGTCGATTTTGCGGTGAACCGAGCTGAGGCCGCAGCATTTCTGACTCGGAAATGGAACAAGGAGCTCGATTATCGATTGATCAAAGAGCTGTGGGCGTTCACCGATAATCGAATCGCCGTACGGTACGCATACGAATGGCACGATGACTCGGGGAACTGGTACCGCTCGTACGGAAACGAGAACTGGGAATTCGCTGAAAATGGGCTGATGGCTCACCGCTTTGCCTGCATCAATGACATGCCAATCAAAGAGTCGGAGCGAAAGTTCCGTTGGCCGCTAGGTCGGCGCCCTGACGATCATCCAGGTCTTTCCGAACTGGGACTCTGATGAGCGGTGCACGACAACCGATACGGCGAAAGAGGAAGTGAATAGGCACATGGCAAGGCTGATCAGCCCGCTCCTGTCGCCACTCCGCCGAGTTGTCAGGGTAGGTGTGGCGATGCGCATCAATGGACAAAGGGCGGCGGCGTTTTATGTTGGCCGCACATGATGATCAGGACTGGAGCAACGTGCATACATAGTCCGCAATAGCAGCACAGGCAAAGAGCAAGTAGTGCGCTCTCCGCGTGAAAAGTTTGCTGTTGGCCAACAGGTAAACGTCAAAGGCTTACGACTCCATGCCGTTACCCCCTGGAAAAATCTGTAGAGCCCGCCACTCGCGGGCTCTATTTTTCAAATGACACTTCACACTTGCACCTCGTTGGCCAGATCGAGGTGCAGACCTCACGCCCCCCACCTCTGCTCTAACAGCTTTGCCAATGCCTTTGGCAAATCGCCCAGCCAATCCCGGAACGGCCGGACCGCAATCGATTCAGGATCAACTTCATGAGATTGAGTGGCCCAGACCACGTCGAAACGGGCGAGGATTTCAATCATGTCGCTGCGCTTATAGGCATTCTGAGTGGCTGCCTGCGCAAGGTCGCGGAAGGCTTGTTCGACTGCGCCAGGCCATAACACCGCACCTACGGTACTCGGACCGGATCCATGCTGATGGATTCGGTGCGCAACTCCAGGGGAGAGTTTTATAGCGTTGCCTTCTTGAAGTAACGCTATCCGTTGTCGACCGGCACGTATATCCAGTTCGCCCTTGAGTGCCACCACCAGCTTTGTTTCCTGACGATGCATCAACGGTAGGTTGTGAGCATTCAAGGGCAATACAAATCGCATGGCTGTGCCCGCCCCGCCAATGCTCGCCTGAGCCACATCTATCCATACCGGGTAGCCGTCAGGAATTAGCAGTATGGCCTCTGAGTTTTCAACGTTCATGAGCGCTCCGACTGCATCTATAGGATGAGCGGCCGATGTCACCCACATTACAAATCCAGCACAAGGGGGGCGTCGCCCTCCTTGGCTTGTGCAGGAACCGCGCAGCAAATAAGCACCTCCCCTTCGGCCGGCATCTCAGCCGGCAGATTCAGATAATGCACTTGCCCACTGACCAGTCTGGTTCGGCACGTTCCACAGGATCCACCCCGACAGCTAAAGTCCGGATTCAGGCCACGGCTTTCCGCCAGCTCTAATAAACTCCCGCCACCAGGTTCCCAACGGGCTTCTTTAGACGATCCTGCAAACAACACTTTGACCGGGATACTTGCTGCCGGCACCTGCTCGACTGCTGGTGTCAGTTGATCCCGCTGACGCACCAAAGTCGAAGGGCCAAAAGTCTCCGCGTGAATACGATCATCGCCAATGCGCAACTCGCGTAAGCCGTCGTATAGCGCTTGAGTAAATGGTCCTGGTCCACACAGGTAAAAATCATAATCGTCCAAGGGCAACAACGCCTTGAGTAGCTCAACGTCGATGCGTCCTGCCATCTCATAGTGCTCACCTACGCGGGCATGAGCCTCCGGTTGACTGAGTACTCGTAATGCACGGATTTTATCTTTGGCGCGAACCGCCAGCTCGTACAACTCATCGCGAAACCCCAGCTCGGCCAAAGTGCGTGCACTTTGAATAAACCAGGTAGGACGTGTGCGCCGGATACGCTCTCCTTGATAAATCACCTCACGGAGCATCGAGAGCATCGGCGTTATTCCAACACCTGCGGCCAACAGAACCAACGGTCGATACTCATCGGCCTGAACGGTAAAGCGCCCCTGTGGCGCGCGGGCTTCGATCAGATCCCCTACTTTTACCCGATCATGCAAATGCGACGAGACCACTCCATCACGCTTGACGCTGATGCGGAAAAAACTGTCGGAGGGTGCGCCCGATAGACTGTAGGTTCTAACCAGGGGGGGCTCTCCTGCGGTCACGCAAATACGCACCGGCAAGTGTTGACCCGCCTCAAAGCCCGGCAATCCTGCACCATCATCAGGTTCAAAGTAGAAGGATCGAATTGAGCTGCTTTCATCAACAATGCGGGTAACCCGTAATTGCCGCCATTTGTCGCGTAAGGCATCAGCCTGCAAACGTCCCGCGGCCTGCTCCCAACTACCAGTCATCAGACTGTTGGGTGAAAAACCCTCAAACTGCCAACGTAGAGCCAAAACCGCGTGGCGTCGAACCACCTGTTCAACGGTCAGCGTCCAATGCCGCTCGGCCCCTTGGAATGCCGCGATTTCCGGGCTATCAAGAATGATTTCGGTGCGTCCGGCAACTTGCAATACATCACCCGATTCGAAGTCGATAAATACCAACCCCGCACGTGGATTGAGCAGGAGGTTACCCAAAGTATTGAAGTGCAGGTTGCCGGCAAAATCAGGAATCGTCAGCACGTTGCCTTCAACTCTGACGAAACCTGGATTTCCCCCACGGTGCGACACATCCACCGAACGTTTACCGTCCTGATCCAGGTAACTGGCGACAAAAAAGGTATCGGCTTTGTTGATCGTTGCCTTTGCGTCCTCATCGAGTTCATTGAGGTGCTCAGCTACGGAGTTTGATGAGGTGTGACCGAGGCTTACGGGTTCAACACTACGCAATTGAATGTATTGGGGGCAGTTACCGAAACTGTGCACCACAGTAATGGCACAACCGCCAGAGGAGGCAGTTGAGACATTACCGTTCATACGATTACGCCTTCGAGTCTTCAGATCGATACCGAGCAAACCTACGGCTGCTCCGTTTTGTAGTGCCGGCCTGACGGGATCACCGTCCGCGGGTAGACAATCGATTTGCAACACCCGCGGTTCGGGAGAATGTGCGAAACCCGGGGGGCCTTCAACGAGTGTCGCCCAAGGGGTGCCATGCTTATCGACGGCACCCAAAATCAAATAAGGGAGTTGGCTGTAAAACAGTCGGTGCTGATCTGGCATGTAATCACGCACGACTCTGCGCCCATTTGCCTCCATGACCTCTGCGACACCAACAGTTTCCTGTAATTGCCGCTCACCTGCATGCCAGGGTGATTCCCCCAGCCCGTCAATCTGACTCATGATCACCTCTACGCATTCACATTCGTAAACCAGTGCATTTCGCTCGCTTTTAAACGAGAGTACAGATCCAGGGGGGCGAATCAGGGGACTTGCGGTGTCTCAAACCAATCTTGAGACGGCGTTGAAAAGCGCATTTTCTTACGGATATGAGCCGCATTTTCTGCACCGCTCAGTTGCTCCAACAACAAAAAAGCGACTTCGGTGGCGGTGCCTGGCCCGCTCGATGTGATGATGTTGCCATCGACGATCAAAGGACGGTCAACGAAGCGAGCACCCGTTTCGAGCAATTGGTTTTTGCGCTTGCCGCCTTCCTGGTGGTACGTCGTAGCATTTTTTCCTCGCAGCACTCCGGCGACGCCTAAGCACACAGAAGACACACAGACGCTGGCCACTGGTTTGCCGGTCTGGACAAAGTGGCGAATGGTATCCAGAAAGGGTTCGCTTAAAGCTTCCTCGTAAAAACCTGCTGGCTCAAAACCACCGGGCAAGGCCAATGCGTCGAAGCTGCTCACATCCACTTCACCCAGAAGAAAACCTGGACTCAGATTAAGTCCGAAGGTCGTCACGATATTTCTACGAAGGCCGGCGTTGACCAACTCAATAGAGACATTACCTAGTAAGTTGGCCCAGCCAAGCACATCAGTAAAGGCGGCCATTTCGAGTGGCTCAACACCATTGGCGAGCAACATGAGTACGCGTTTCATCAGGAAAAAGACTCCGCTGTCTGGTGTGAATATCAATTGAGTGTGTGAACGCATGCTCCGCTTTAACCGCTGTTCAGAGAACGTCCAAAAAATGCAATCCACTGTTACGCTCAATGAAATGCCCGTGCTGAGGTTTGTATCCTTTTGTAGCCAGAGCGAGATGAGACACACTGCAATGAGTATCACCGGGTGATCAGACACATACAGGACACAGCATCGGTTTCAAATGGGGCCTGTCGCTTCACTCTTCCTCTCCCCCCAAGGAACGCCCGATGAACAAGTTATTCGCAGGTCTTGCTCTCGCCACAGCAATGTTCAGTGCAACTGCCGCGCTGGCCGCCCCGGTCAAACCTACTGTTGTGCTTGTGCACGGGGCATTTGCCGACTCCAGCAGCTGGAATGGCGTGGTCAAGATTCTGGAAAAAGATGGCTACCCAGTGATCGCTGCTTCAAATCCGCTTCGCACGCTCAAGGGCGATGCTCAGTCGATAGCTGATGTGCTGAAAAGTGTAAAAACACCTGTCGTACTGGTCGGACACTCCTATGGTGGCGGGGTGATCAGCGAAGCCGCCTACGGTAATGCCAACGTCAAGGCGCTGGTTTATGTCGCAGCATTTGCACCTGAAGCAGGTGAATCCAGCGCGGATTTGGCTGGTCGCTTCCCAGGCAACACCCTGGGTCCAACCCTCGCGCCCCCGGTTGAACTGGCTGACGGTGGAAAAGATCTGTACATCCAGCAGGACAAGTTCCACGATCAGTTCGCAGCCGACGTATCAAACGCCGACGCCAGGTTAATGGCCGCTACCCAGCGCCCTGTGACTGTAGCGGCGCTCAATGAGGCGTCGAGCGAGCCAGCCTGGAAAACTGTTCCGTCGTATTTCGTTTACGGTGACAAAGACAAGAACATTCCTGCACAAGCCCTGGCGTTCATGGCTGAGCGGGCGCATTCCCAAAAGACCGTTGTAGTCAAAGGAGCGTCCCACGTTGTGATGGTGTCCAATCCGAAAGCCGTTGCCAGCCTGATTGAAACGGCAGCCACCGCCAGGTAATCAAAGGAGCGGTCACACATACCGCGACCGCTTAACGAATTCAGAGAGCATCTGGCCGCATTGCCGGATGCTCGCGCAGGCCCTCGACGATAAAGTCGACAAAGCTGCGTACCCGCATCGACGCTTTGCGTCCCTCGCGGTACACCACATGCACTGGCAGCGCTGGCAACTCATAGGGTTGTAAAACCCGTCGCAATTGCCCTCTATTCAAATAGTCGTACAACGGATAGCTAAGGCAGCGCATTAGTCCTGCACCGTGGGCTGTCGCATCAATAGCCGCCTGTACGGTGGCACAACTGAGCCGCGTGCGTGCTTTGATGGGGTTCAATTCACCTTCCTGATGAAAGTCCCACTGAACCTTGTCCCGATAAGCCTGCGTGGCAACCAACCGATGATGCTTCAGATCCTCAGGTGTTTGTGGCTCACCTTGAGTCGCAAGGTAACCAGGACTGCCACAAACGATAGAATGTACATGGCCGACGGGCCGCGCGATCAATGACGAATTTGGCAGGTTGCCAATCAGTACCGCAACGTCCAGTCCCTCATCATTCATATTCGGAAATCGATCGTGGTATTGGGCGAATACCCTGACCTGCGGATACATGCTCATATAATTTGCCAACATCGATGTCATGACATAGCGACTGAAAAGCAATGGCAGCAGCACTTTCAGATTGCCTTGAGCCTCGACATGCAGACCTTTGGCAGATGCCTCAGCCTCCTCGATCCCCTTGAGAATGCGCGAGCAATCGGCCATAAAAGCTGCCCCTGCGTCAGTCAGAGCTACCCCTCGAGTACTGCGTACCAATAAGGGAACGCCTAGACGTGCTTCCAATCTCGCGATGGCGCGAACGACCGTGGGACCGGACACATCCAGGCGACGTGCTGCTGAGGCGAGACTGGGACGCTCGGACAGTGCTTCGAACATCTGCATCTCATGAAATCGATCCATCACTCTGCACTCTTCACAACAGGTTTGAGAGCAGCATCCCGGCCCAATCGATCCGCGAGAAAATCGACAAAGGTGCGTACCTTCGCGGGCACTCGATTGCTTTTCTGGTACACCACCTGAATCGGTAACGCTGGCGGCTCAAACTCCTGAAGCACCACTTCCAACGCTCCGCTAGCAACATGGCCAGCGACTTGATAGGACAAAACGCGAGTGAGTCCCCAGCCTAGACATGCAATATTAATGGCGGCCTGATTTGCGGTAACGACCAGGCGTGGTTCAAAACGGAAGCTCAAAGCGTTGCCATCATTCACGAACTGCCAATCGCTCAAGAGATGACTTGCGGACGACATGACTATGTTGGCCGTACTCAGCTCCCCAGGGTGCCGTGGCTTACCGTACTGTTCAAAGTAAGCCGGTGCAGCACATATCACCTGTCGTACCTCACCCACCTTGATGGCGTGCTGATTGTTCTCATGCAGATGGCCGATGCGTATTGCCACATCGATTCCTTCGTCTGCCATGCTCACGACACGGTCGACCAGCAAAGCATTGAGATGCACCGAGGGGAATTGGTCTAGATACTCAGCCAACAACGGTGCGATGTACAACTCACCGAACATGACCGGAGCGGTCACTGTCAGATACCCGCACGGTATGGAAAAGCTACCGGCAGCGGCCTCCTCCGCTTCATCGACCTCGCTCAATATCCGTCGACAATCTTCCAGATAGCGTTGACCGGCTTCAGTGAGGTGCAAGCTTCGGGTGGTTCGAGACAGGAGTTGTGTGCCGATTCGCTCTTCCATCGCGGCGATGGCACGGGTCACGCTTGGAGGGGATATGTTCAGTCGACGAGCGGCTGCGGCAAACCCTTCTTCATCCGCCACAGCCATAAAAATCTGCATTTCATGAAAGCGATCCATGGGCGACCCTTTCTCGATGAAAGAACTGCAAGGTATCTGACCGTATAAGCGTACTGACTCAATCTGCCAGTATTTTCGGCAGACAGCGACTTTCGCACGTTATGTCTCTGACGGGTATTGCAAAAATACCCATTCGAGGAAAAGAGTTGCGAAACGAAATAGAACAGAGGCTACCGGAATAAGCTCGGCAGCCCCTCAGGATTGATTCAAGCCTCTTGCAAACCCTTCGCTGTACGTTGCATGCCAACGAAATGTGGCATTGCTTCGATGCTGCTCAGCCAGGTACGGACATTCGGGTAGTCGGTGAGTGCGACATTGCCTTCCGGCGCATGGGATACGTAGGTGTAAGCGGCAACGTCAGCGATAGTTGGCTTATCGCCAGCCAGAAACTTGCTCTGCCCCAGCTCTTCTTCCATGACTTTAAGCAAGCCATGAGAACGATTGATGGCATCTTCGGCGTCATAACCGGCACCAAACACGGTGATCAACCGAGCAGTGGCAGGGCCGGAATTTATCTGACCTGCGGCCGCCGACAGCCAGCGTTGAACCTTGGCTTGATCTACTGGATCGCTTGGCAGCCATTGCCCTTTACCGTATTTGGCCGCGAGATAAACCAGAATTGCGTTGGAGTCCGCCAGGACGGTGCCGTTGTCATCGATCACCGGCACCTGCCCAAACCTGTTGCGAGCCAAAAATTCAGGGGTTTTGTGCGCGCCTTTCATCAAGTCTACGAATACAAGTTCGGTTGGTAATCCAAGCAGGGACAGCATCAATTCGACACGGTGAGCGTGACCGGACAAAGGGTGACGATAAAGTTTGATCGCTTGCTGGGACATGACGTACTCCGACTGTTGTTTGAGTTCGACCCGGTTATCGCGTCGATGGGGGGTATCTTCCCCTCTCCTCACAAACACAGGAATTACCAGCATTTACAATCCAGCATTCCGCAGGCTGAAATGATGAATGCCCGTTTACCGAATGACCTGTTTTTACCGGTCCACTAGTGGACAAGTCACCCACGCTCTTGACCACGCGGGTCCGTATCAGCAAGCGCCGGTGTGCTGTCGGCATTGTTTCACCCAGCACAATTAAGTCGTTACAACCCTGCCCATTCTCTAATCCTCCCTTGATGGCGAGACTGACGCCAGAAGCAACTGACCGTTTCCGGTCATTACAGCGTTCTCCATCTTGGGAGTCATCACATGATTGATTTCAATCCCTCCAGCATAAACAGCACCGGGCCGGACTATTCGGTCATGTCGCAGAGCGAGTACGAAAGCGGCTTTCTGCTGCCCCAACTGATGGGAGCACTGGCCAACGATGCCAGATTTGCAACTTTGAATAATTGCTCTCGGCAGACGTGCAGCAGCGGCTTTTTCCTGAAGCTGCGCACCTCGCTTAAACGTGCACTGAAGCTTCGTTGACTTGCCCATTAATGATTTTGGATAGCCAGTGGCTGTTCACTCCTTTTTAGAGAAATGAAATGACCTACGACTTTGATTTGTTTGTAGTTGGTGCGGGCTCCGGTGGTGTACGAGCAGCACGTTTTGCCGCAGGGTTTGGTGCCAAAGTGGCTGTTGCCGAAAGTCGATACCTCGGAGGTACGTGCGTCAACGTAGGTTGTGTGCCGAAAAAGCTTTTGGTCTACGGCTCGCACTTTGCCGATGACTTCGAACAGGCCGAGGGCTTTGGCTGGACCGCTGGCAAAGCACAATTCGACTGGGAAAAGTTGATTGCCAACAAGAACCGCGAGATCGAGCGACTCAATGGCATCTACCGCAAGCTGCTGATCAACAGCGGCGTGACGTTGCTAGAAGGTCACGCACGCCTGACCGATCCCAACCACGTCGAAGTCAATGGGCAGATCTTCAGTGCCGAACGCATTTTGATTGCTACTGGCGGCTGGCCGCAAATTCCGGATATCCCTGGTCGCGAGCACGCCATTACCTCGAACGAGGCGTTCTTTCTCAAGCAACTGCCTAAGCGCGTTCTAGTTGTCGGTGGTGGCTATATCGCCGTTGAGTTTGCCGGGATCTTCAATGGTCTGGGCGCTGACACGCGTCTGCTGTATCGCGGCGATCTGTTTTTGCGTGGGTTTGATAATTCTGTCCGGAGGCATCTGGTGGAAGAACTGACCAAGCGCGGACTGCAATTGGACTTCAACGCAGGCATCGCTCGTATCGACAAGCAGCCAGACGGGAGCTTGTTGGCGACACTTGACGATGGGCGTCAGCTTGAAGCCGATAGTATTTTCTACGCGACTGGCCGGCGGCCGATGCTCGACAATCTGGGCTTGGAAAACACCCGCGTTGAACTCAACGAGAAAGGCTACGTTGTGGTAAACGACAACTTCGAAACCCACGAACCATCGATCCTGGCGTTGGGTGATGTGATTGGTCGAGTTCAGTTGACCCCAGTAGCTACGGCGGAGGGTATGGCAGTCGCTCGTCGTCTGTTCAAACCCGAGCAATACCGTCCAGTGGACTATCGGCACATTCCTACCGCAGTATTCAGCCAGCCCAACATCGGCACGGTCGGTTTAACCGAGGAACAGGCGCTGGAGAATGGCCACAAAGTGACAGTCTTCGAGAGCCGCTTCAAACCGATGAAGCTAACCCTCACGCAATCATCCGAGCAGACGCTGATGAAGCTGGTGGTGGATGCTCGTACTGATCGAGTACTGGGCGTGCACATGGTCGGTCCGGATGCCGGGGACATCATTCAGGGGCTTGCTATCGCTCTGAAGGCTGGTGCCACCAAGCGCCTGTTCGATGAAACCATCGGTGTGCATCCTACTTCGGCAGAAGAGTTTGTGACCTTGCGGACACCTGTCGCTGGCAGATGACGGTGGTCGGCAAATCGGGTAGTTTCTCCGACACTCCAACTGCCGGAGAACAGCTATCTCAGCTTGAATTACTTGACTCGAGCGGCCTGCGATACTGCGAATGTATCCTCGAGCATTTTGAAACTGCTGATGAGCCCGTTGCTGATTTCGAGCACCAGTACAAAAGACGTCTCAATAAGCTTGCCCGTTGCGTTGACGCGCGATGCGAGCGCCCCCTGGATCATCGCACGATGTTCATTCGCCAAAATATCCTCAACAACAAGACTCTCGCTCGTGAGCAGTGTCGCGGTATCTCTCACGAAATTAACGATCGCCTCTTTGCCTTGCTGCTTGCCGAGCCAAGGTAGCGCTCCAACGTCACCCGCAATCTCCCACTTCGCATCCTCTGCGAAAAGGAGGGCCAATGCATCCGCGTCACCAGTGCCCAGCTTCTGCAAAAAGTCTTGTGCGAATTCCAAATTGGCTTGCCCGTTCATCGTCATTGAGTCTCTAGTCGTTTTGAAGACTGCATTGTCGAGTAACGAAAATGGATTTCCTAGTACGCACCATTTGGTAAGTGCCCTACAAAGGTCCAGATCGAGATCGTCGAATGAGCCCCTCCACCTAACCTTTGTCCAACGCGCTGAAGATCAGGTCGTCCTTTGCGGTGTTGGTATTACGTACCCTGGCAATCGCAGCGATGACATCCATGTTTTGCGTACCCCATTCGCAAACAGGTTGTAGCGCACGTCCCATTTCGATGCCAAAGGCTTCCAACTCATATTCGACGTGCGGCGGCATCATCTGAAAATCGATGCGACGCACCAATCCATCACGAATCATCTCCTTCAGCTGCTGACTCAGTACCTTTTCGCTGACGTCGCCAACAAGTCGCCTCAGTTCGCTGAAGCGTCGCGGTTGCCCGCTCAGGTGGAACAAAATCAACAGCTTCCACTTTCCGCCTACCAGATTGAGCACGGCTTCCAAACCGCACCCGAATGGCATCTGTGTCATACCTTTATCTCCACTTCAAAACCTTCGATCAACGCTACAAACCTAGCTGTTAACCCGATGGCTCAGTATCCGGGCAGCGTTCATATACCAAGTTGCTGCAAGTGTTGAAGCCTTAAGCCTGGTCCAATCATCCCCATTGGCCGCCAGTGTTCATTAGTTAGTGTTCAACGCGGTGAACAATCAAACCGAGGCTTTTAAATCCACGCCCAGTGCCTGGGCAAATGCCTTCACCAAGGGGCTGCGCACAGTGTTATGGCGCAAGATCAGACTGAACGGCGTGACGATGTTGATCAGGTCCGGGCACACCGCGCGGAACTCTCCCCGCGCCACCATCGGCGCGGCGTAATGCTGGGGCAGGAACCCCAGGAAACGCCCCGTCTTGATCAGTAGCGCAACGGCCTCCACCTGGGTTGCCGAGGCGGAAAAGCTGTCGTAGTGGGCGAATTTCAGTTTATCGCGATGAATCGCGTAGCGATGGTTGATGCACTCGTAATCCTTGAGCACATTACCCCCCATGTCCGCGTCCGCCATGGAGAACAGCGGGTGGCCGAGAGCGCAATAAACCTCCGAGCGTTCTTCGTATAGCGCGTAGTAATCGAACTCTTCGCGCTTTTGATAAATCGGCACAATTCCCGCCACTAACCGCCCTTCGACGACACCTCTTTCAACCTCATCAAGTTGCGTTGCCTGAAGTTGAAATCTAACCTTGGGAGATTGCTCGTTAATACATCTAAGCGCGGCAACTAACGGCGAATTGGCGTCAGAAATTGTGTTATCAATAACCCCCACGCCAAGGTCACCGACAAGTTCGTTTTGCGCTGAACTAAGGCGGTCGCGAAAGTTGTCGACCGAGGCAAATAAGTCTATCGACGCCTGATACACAAGACGCCCTTCTTCCGTCAGGTGAAAGCCCTCTCGCCCCCGCGTGCAAAGGCGCATGCCGATACGGATTTCCAGGTCGGAAATCTGTTTGCTGATGGCTGCCAGCCCCACATTCAGCTCATTTTGCGCGGCACTGAAGCCACCTGCCTCGACCACGGCCTTGAATACTTTGAGCAGTTTGAAGTCGAGCCCACTGAGGGCTAACGGTGCCCGTTGCAGCGTTTTCGGCGGCGGGTTTCCGGAATTGGAAAGTGGGGTTTCCATAATGCTTATTTACCTCTGGTGCCCTATTAAACAATCTGTGCCCAACAACAAAAAATAGCTGACTTAATAATAATGAACACAGAAAACCAGGTTTGGCAACCGCCAATAAATCCCGAATATCAGTGCCAAGTCACTGATCTCAAATCATTAAAAGCTGACACTTCGATGTAGGAGCTGCCGAAGGCTCGGGCCGCGTTCGGACGATCTTTTGATCTTGATCTTTTATGGGCCAACCAAGATCAAAAGATCGCAGCCTACGGCAGCTCCTACCTGAAATATCGCTTGCGCGTGACGGCATACCCCTTTCAGCTCGCGTTACCGACGAGGAAAACAACAATGTCTCAAACCACCGACCGTCTCTGGGGTGCTCGCTTCAAAAGCGGCCCGTCCGAAGCCTTGGCGGCCCTGTCCCGTTGCCCTGAGCGCTACTTCCGGCTCACCCCGTACGACCTCGCCGGCTCCAAGGCCCATGCCCGGGAACTGCAGCGTGCCGGACTGCTGAGCGAGCAAGAAACCCAGACCATGCTCGACGCCCTGGAACGTATCGGCGCGGACTTCCGCGCCGGCAGCATCGCCCCGACCCCGGACGACGAAGACGTTCACACCTTCATCGAGCGCCTGCTGACCGAACGCCTTGGCGCCCTCGGTGGCAAGCTGCGCGCCGGCCGCTCACGCAACGACCAGACGGCCAACGACCTGCGGCTGTTCCTGCGTGACCACGTGCGCACCCTGGCCGTTGAAGTGCTGGGCCTGCAGCAGGCGCTGGTGGACCAGGCCGAGCAACACATCGAGAGCATCTGCCCCGGCTTCACCCACCTGCAGCAGGCACAACCGATTGTGTTTGCTCATCACCTGCTGGCCCACGCCCAGTCGATGCTGCGCGACGTGCAGCGCCTGGTGGACTGGGACGCGCGTACTTCGCTGTCGCCACTCGGTGCGGCAGCCATGGCTGGCTCGGCTATCGCTCGTTTACCTCAGCAATCGGCAAAAGAAATGGGCTACAGCGGTGTTTGCGAAAACTCCATCGACGCCGTGGCCAGCCGCGATCACGTTGCCGAGTTCCTGTTCATCGCCAGCATGCTTGGCATCAACATCTCGCGCCTCGCCGAAGAGTTTTGCCTGTGGTCGTCGCGGCAATTCCGCTGGGTCGCGCTGGACGATGCCTACGCCACCGGCAGCTCGATCATGCCGCAGAAAAAGAATCCGGACATCGCCGAACTGGCGCGGGGCAAGGCGGGTCGCCTGATCGGCAACCTGACCGGACTGTTGTCCACCCTCAAATCCCTGCCGCTGTCCTACAACCGCGACTTGAGCGAAGACAAGAACGGCGTGCTCGACAGCGTCGACACCCTGCTGCTGGTGCTGCCGGCCATGGCCGGAATGGTTGCGACCATGACGGTCAACGTCGAAGAGTTGCGTCGTCAGGCACCGCTGGGCTTCACCCTCGCCACCGAAGTTGCGGACTGGCTGGCGGTGCGCGGCGTGCCGTTCAAGGAAGCTCACGAAATTACCGGTGCGTTGGTCCAGGCTTGCGAGAAACACGACATCGAATTGTGGGAAGCCTCCCCGGCACTGCTGGCGGAAATCGACCCGCGCCTCACACCGCAAGTACGCGAAAGCCTGACCCTCGAAGCCGCCATCGCCGCCCGCAGCGGCTGGGGCGGGACCGCGCCACAGCAGGTGCGCGAACAGATCGGCCGCCTGAAAACCGCCCTTGCCGCCCAGCAGCGATGGACCGAGGACTATCAGGGCTTCCGCCTCTGACCCACAACGCAAAACCTTGCAGGAGCGAGCTTGCTCGCGATGGAGGCACAGACACCGCGGGGTGTCAGGCAACCAGCGTCATCGTTGACGACCATCGCGAGCAAGCTCGCTCCTACAGATAACGTGTACGGAGAACCACCATGAGCCAGACACAGGCAGAACGACTCCAGGCGGAGCGCAAACTGGCGGAAAACCAGTTCGACATCACCCAATACGATCATGTGCCCCGGCGTTACTACGGGCGGATTTTCTTCGCCACGGTGATCGTCATCGCCATCATCGGCCTGGTGCGCGCCTTCGCCGAAGGCAAGATCGAATGGTCGTACATCGGCCAGTTCCTCACCTCCCAGGCGATCATGTGGGGTTTGCTCAACACCATCGTCATGGCGGTGCTGGCGATGGCGCTGGGCATCGTGTTCGGCGTGATCACCGCGATCATGCGCATGTCGGCCAACCCGATCCTGCGCTATGTGGCGCTGACCTACACTTGGCTGTTTCGCGGTACGCCGCTGATTCTGCAACTGCTGTTGTGGTTCAACCTGGCGCTGATCTTCCCCACCATCGGCATCCCCGGCCTGTTCGAAATGGACACCGTGAGCCTGATGACCCCGTTCGTGGCGGCCCTGCTTGGCTTGAGCATCAACCAGGGTGCCTACACCGCTGAAGTGGTGCGTGCCGGCCTGCTCTCGGTGGACACCGGGCAGTATGAAGCCGCCAAGTCGATCGGCATGCCGCGCTTGCAAGCGCTGCGCCGAATCATTTTGCCCCAGGCCATGCGCATCATCATTCCACCCGTGGGCAACGAGTTCATCGGCATGGTGAAAATGACCTCGCTGGCGAGCGTCATCCAGTACTCGGAACTGCTCTACAACGCGCAGAACATCTACTACGCCAACGCCCGCGTGATGGAGCTGCTGATCGTCGCCGGCATCTGGTACCTGGCCACCGTCACCGTCCTGTCCTTTGGTCAAAGCCGCCTGGAGCGTCGATTCGCCCGCGGCGCCGGCAAGCGTTCCTGAGGAGCCGCACATGAGAAGCATCGTCAAGGCCGTGAGCCTGAACAAGTACTACGACCAGTTCCACGCACTCAAGGACATCAACATCGAGGTCGAGCAAGGCGAAGTGCTGTGCATCATCGGCCCGTCCGGCTCCGGCAAGAGCACCTTGCTGCGTTGCGTCAACCAGCTGGAAAAAATCGACAAGGGCGGCCTGTGGGTCGACGGCGAACTGGTGGGTTACCGGATCGTCGGCAACAAGCTGCACGAACTCAACGAAACGCAGATCGCCCGCCAGCGCCTGTCCACCGGCATGGTGTTCCAGCGTTTCAACCTGTTCCCGCACATGACCGTGCTGCAAAACATCATCGAAGGGCCGTGCCAGGTGCTCAAGCGCTCACCCAAAGAGGCGAATGAAGAAGCCCTGGAATTGCTCGCCCGCGTCGGTCTGGCCGACAAACGCAACAGCTACCCGATCGAACTGTCGGGTGGTCAGCAGCAACGTGTCGCCATTGCTCGTGCATTGGCCATGCGCCCCAAGCTGATGCTGTTCGATGAACCCACTTCGGCACTCGACCCGGAACTGGTCGGTGAGGTGCTGTCGGTGATGCGCGATCTGGCGCAGACCGGCATGACCATGATCGTCGTCACCCATGAATTGGGCTTCGCTCGCGAGGTTTCCAACCGCATGGTGTTCATGGACGGCGGGCAGATCGTGGAGGCTGGAAGCCCCGAAGAAATACTAATAAGTCCGCAAAACCCTCGCACCCAAAGCTTCATTTCTGCCGTTCGAACCTAAGGGCCTGGCTCGCAAATCAAGAGCTGCCTCACAACACTCATAAGAGAACGACCATGAAGAACTTCGTTATTCCAGCAGTATTCGCCGGCGTTATGGCATCCGGCTTCACCTTCGCGGCCCAATTGCCGGCCAGCATCGAGGCCAAGGGCGAGATCGTCGTAGCGATCATGCCGAACTACCCGCCGATGGATTTCAAGGACCCGGCCACCAACACCCTCACAGGTCTGGACTATGACTTGGGCAATGCCCTGGCCGAACGTCTGGGTGTGAAGATCAAATGGCAGGAAACCGGGTTCGAGCAAATGATCAATGCCCTGACCACCGACCGCGTGGACATGGTGCTGTCGGGCATGACCGACACCGCTGAACGTCAGGCCAGCGTGACCTTCGTTGACTACTTCACCAGCGGTCCGCAGTTCTACACCCTGCAGAAAAACAAGGACACCCACGAAATCGTCGACCTGTGCGGCAAGAAGGTCGGTACCAGCCGCCGTACCACCTTCCCGGCGGAAATCGCTGAGTGGAGCAAGGCCAACTGTGAAGCCGCCGGCAAGCCTGCGATCAATGTGATCGGCACCGAAGGCTCGGCCGACGCCCGTGCGCAACTGCGCCAGAGCCGCATCGACGCGGCCATGCAGGGCAGCGAAACCCTGCCCTACCTCAAGACCCAGGAAAAGGACATGTACAAAACCGTGGGCCTGCCGATCTCCGAGCAGTACTCCGGGATGGGCGTGAGCAAGAAAAAACCTGAGCTCAGTGAAGCGTTGAAGGTTGCGCTGCAGAGCATGATCGATGATGGCAGTTACCAGGCGATCCTGAAGAAGTGGGATCTGGAACTGGGTGCGATCAAGACGGTGACGGTGAACGCCGGGAAGTAACCAACCAACTCAAATCCATTGTGGAAGCGAGCTTGCTCGCGATGGCGGTGTATCAGTCAATGAAGATGTTGAATGTACTGGCCTCATCGTCGGAACGCCGCCCGGAGCAAGCTCGCTCCCACAGGGTCTTGTGATTGTTTATAGATCGTCGGAGCACTAACGATGTCCTCCTCACCCCAACCATCCTGGCCAGGCCGGCACAAAGCCTGCCTGGCCCTGGCCTTCGACCTCGACGGCCCCACCGGCGATGCCATGCTCAACGGCTCGATCTGGCGCAAGCCCGAGTATTTCGGCTTCGGCGGTTATGGCCCGTACCGGGCGCTGCCGCGGATTCTTGATCTGCTCGACGAATTCCGTCTGCCGACGACGTTCTTCGTCCCCGCCTGGGTCGTGGAAAACTGGCCGAAACAGTGTCAGGCGATTGTCGAGCGCGGGCATGAGGTGGCTTACCACGGCTACAAACACGAATCCTTCTACGCCCTGACGCTGGAACAGCAAAAGGACGTGATGAAGCTGTCCCGCGAGGTGTTCTGGAAGCACCTGCATATCCGCGCCCAAGGTTTCCGCACGCCGTCCGGCGACTGGCGCGCCGAAACCCCGGCGATGCTGGTGGAGGCCGGCGTGACTTACTCCAGCAGCATGCGCGGCGATGACCGACCCTACCTGGTGAATGTACCGGGCCACGCCACGCCGCTGGTGGAAATCCCCGGTCGCTGGGAAATGGACGACTACGCCTCCATCGCCTATACACGCGCGCCGGACTTCCCTTCGGGGCTGGACCGCACCGCCAGCTACGCCCTGACCCTGGACAACTGGTGCCGCGAATACGACGGAGCCATGGATGAAGGGCTGTGCCTGACCACCCTGTTCCACCCCAAGATCACCGGCAAACCAGGACGCATCCTGTTGCTGGAAAAACTCTTCGAACACATGCGCCAACGCGACGACGTCTGGTTCGCCACCTGCCGCGACGTCGCCCAGTGGTGGCTGAAGGAACATCACCATGGTTGATTCCACTGTCTGGCCCAAGGGCTACCGCTGCGCCGTGGTACTGACCGTCGACTACAACGACATCCACGGCATTCTCACCCAGGCCCCGCAAGTTGCCGGACGCGACAAGACCCTGTCGGTCTGGCGCTACGGCACCCAACGCGGCGTCGAGCGTTTGCTCGCTTTGTTCAAGGAGCTCGGTGTTTCCAGCAGCTGGTTCGTACCCGGTATCGTCGCCGAGGAAAACCCCGGGCATATCCGTGCGATCCAGGCGGGCGGGCATGAGATTGCCTGCGCCGGGTATCACCATCAGAACTACGACACCCTCGACCTCGCTGCGCAGGGCGCCGACATCGCCAAAGGATGCACGGCGTTGACGGCGCTGACCGGTCAGCGTCCCACCGGTTTGCGCATCCCCGCCGGCAACGGTGCGCCGGGCTTCATCGAGGCGTTGAGGGATCAAGGCATTCGCTGGTCGTCGTCCTGGCGTGGTGATGACTTGCCGTTCGCTCACCCGACCGCGCCCGACGTGATCGAGTTGCCCCTGCATTACGAGCTGGAGGACGAACCCTACTTCGCCTTCAATCTCAGCCCGGCGGTGCCACCGGCGCAATCGCGGATCGCATCCTACAGCCACACCCTGAGCAACCTGCAAATGGACTTCGCCGGGTTTCATCGCTTCGGCCTGTGCTACGTGTTGCGCCTGCATCCGGAAGTCATCGCTACGCCGGGACGCATTGGTGTGTTGCGTGAATTGCTTGAGGGGATTTTGCAGCACGATGACGTATGGATCGCTACCGGTGCTGATGTCGCCCAGTGGTGGGCACAATCCGCAGTGCCGATCACCGAAGATCATCCGGCGTCGGTGTATGAGCGGCATTATCGGGACTACGTGCTATGACCGAGCGCATGCAACGACTGGCGAAATTTTGCGTGGATACGCGTTTCGAGGACCTGCCGCCCGCACTAGTGGAACAAGCCAAGCGCCACATCCTCGATACTGTCGGCGCGACCCTCGCCGGGGCAGACAGCGAAGTCGCGAAAACGGCAAGGCAGGTATTCGAAGACGAAACGGGCGACACCCTGGTCTGGGGCACTCGCCAGCGGGTCGGTGCCGCTCAGGCAGCCATGCTCAACGGGATCGCCGCCCATGCCCTGGAACTGGACGACACCGGTGGCTGCGACCACTCCGGCGCCGTAGTGCTGCCGGCGGTCATGGCGGCGGTGTCGATGGCCGGGCACCCGGTGACCGGCGGCGAGTTCATCACGGCCGTGGTGATCGGTTACGAAGTCGGGCGCCGGGTACTCGAAGCCTGCGGTGGCTACTCAACCCATAACGGCGCTGGCTGGCACTCCACAGCGACCTGCGGGGTGTTCGGCGCAGCGGCGGCCAGTGCACGGATTTTTCGATTGAATGCCGGGCAAACCTTGTCGGCACTGGGCATCGCCGGCAGCTTCAGCGGTGGCTTGTGGGCTTTCATCCACGACGGCTCGCAAAGTAAAAAACTGCACAGTGGCCGGGCCGCCGAAGGTGGGTTGCTGGCGGCGCGGTTTGCGCAGCAGGGCATCAGTGGTCCAACAAGGTTGTTCGAGGATGTTTGGGGCGGTTTTTTGCAGACACTTGCCAGCGCCACCTCAATCCCCGAAGCACTGGATGCCGATCTCGGTGCCGTATGGAAACTCGCCCGCTGCTCGATCAAGCCCTATGCTTCGTGTCGCGGCACGCATTCGGCCATCGACGGGTTGGGGCTTTTGCTCGACCAATTGAATGTGCCAGTCGATCAGGTCGAAGACATACAGGTTTCGCTGTGCAGTTTTCTCAAAGACATGTGTGGCGGCCAGGATGTCGGCACCCTCGCGGCGGCGCAGATGAGCTTGGCGTATGCACTGGCAGCACGGCTGGTACATGGCCATTGTCGATTGCAGGCCTATGACGATGAAGCGCGCAACGATCCACGCATTGTCCAGTGGATGTCACGCATTCGCCTTGATGTGGACCCGCTACTGTCCGAGGATGGCGAGCCAGTGGTGACTCTGCGGACCGTGGACGGTCGGCAAGCGAGCCTGTGCGTTGAAGTGCTGTTGGGCGCGCCGGGTAATCCGCTGAGTGATGTGGCGCTGGAGGAAAAGTTTTTCAGTTTGGCGATGCGGGTCATGTCCCGGGAACGGGTTGAGGAACTGCTCGGGCAGTTGTGGCGGATTGAAGAGCTGGAATCGGTGCGCTCGCTGGATCGTTGGCTGGCTTGATGTTTGTGCCATCCGCAAAGGCCTCTTCGCGGGCAAGTCGAATCGTCGCACCACCGCTCCTACAGGACTGCTGCGCTTTTGTGGGAGCGAGCCTGCCCGCGATGGCAGCGACACGATATTGCGGCGAACACCAACCATCTGAACAAGGACATTTGCACCACCGTGGCCACTTACTCGCTCGTTATCCGCCGCTTGATGATCGTTTCACTGACCATCGTGGTCAGCCGCGCCATCACCAGCCCCTTGCTCACGCTGTTCCTGAGCAACAAGCTGGGCCTCAACCAACAGGACGTTGGCTTGCTGCTCGGTATCGCGGTGTTCATCGCCACCCTGCTGGCTCTTTACGGCGGCTATATCATCGACCGCCTGGAAAAGCGCCGGCTGTTGATCCTGGCGATGTTCTCCAGCGCCATCGGCTTCGTGCTGCTGACCTTTGCCGAAAACCTCTACCTGACCACCGCCACCCTGGTGATCACCGAGACCGCGTCAGCGCTGTTCCTCATCGGCTCCAAAGCGATCCTCAGCGAAAACCTGCCCATGGGCCAGCGAGCCAAGGCATTTTCCCTGCGCTACACGCTGACCAACATCGGCTATGCCACAGGTCCCATGCTCGGCGTGGTGATTGCCGGGGTCTATCCGATCGCACCGTTCCTGATTGCCGGTGGCATCGCGTTCTTCAGCATCTTCCTGATGATAGGCATTCCCGAGGATTCGGCGCAGCCACCCGCCATTGGGCAACCCCAGAGTTTCCTGAAAACCCTGGTCACCCTGAAAAACGACCGCACCCTGATCATGTTCACTTGCGGCTGCCTGTTCAGCACCGTGGTGCACGGGCGTTTCACCCTCTACTTGTCGCAATACCTGCTGGTGACCCACGATTCCAGACGCGCCCTGGAAATCATGGCCGCCCTGCTCGCCTGCAACGCCATCAGCGTGATTCTGCTGCAGTACCAGATCGGCCGGTTCCTCAATCGCGAGAAGCTGCGCTACTGGATTGCCGCGGGCACCAGCCTGTTCATCCTTGGCCTGATCGGCTTCAGCCTGGCCGACAGTATGGTGAGTTGGTGCGTGGCGATGTTCATCTTCACCCTGGGTGAAATGATCATCTACCCGGCCGAATTCCTCTTCGTCGACACCCTGGCCCCGGAAGAGCTACGCGGCAGCTATTACGGAGCCCAGAACCTGGCGGCCCTCGGTGGCGCCCTGAGCCCGGTGATTTGCGGCTTTCTATTGATGCACACCCCCGCGCCCACGATGTTCTATGCCTTGAGCACACTGACCGCAATGGGTGGGCTCCTGTGCTTCATGAGCGGTCGTCGGGTGGCTATAGTGCAAAAATAATGCACTGGAACTGCATTACCATGAACCTTTCAGTGGCACGAGCCTGTGGTTGAATATCAGCGGGACGAATGTTTGGGTAGGAACACTTCGGCCAGCATGCAGCGCGCGCTGCCGCCACCGATGCGCTCGATGGTGTCGATGTTCACCGGCAACGGCGTGGTGTGGGTTTCGATCAAGCGACGCTGATCGGCGTCCAGCGATTGCCAGGCGGTGCGCGACATCACCAATAGCGGCTCGCCCGCTGCGTTGTGCACTTGCAGCATGTTGCCGGCAAAGGACTCCAGTTGCGCCCAGTTCAAGTCGATGAGCTGTTTGCCGCTGGATTCGAGTCGGTTACGCAGCGCCGCACGTTCACCCGGATGGGCCACGGACGCCAGGCAAGCGACGGCCAGGCGGGTGCCGACACTCATCATCACATTGGTGTGATAAATCGCCACGCCCTGGCGGTCCACCGCGTTGAATGCGCATAGCTCATAGCCCAGATGACTGACCAACTGATCCAGTGCCCGGGCGTGGGTGCGAGTCGAGTACCCGGCGTAGCAGATCCGCTGTTGCCGATCCAGGACCATGCTGCCGGTGCCCTCGAGGAAAACCTCCTGCTCTTCGAGGCTGGACAGGTCCAGCACCTGCTCGACCCGGTATTCGCCCAGCAACCCGTCGAGTACACCTTTGTCCCGCTCCAGACGCCGGTTGTGGCCTTGCATCGGGTACAGGACCAAGGTGCCATCCGGGTGGCTGCTCCACCAGTTGTTGGGGAAGATCGAGTCCGGGGTATGCGGCGCTTCGCGATCATTATGCACCAGGACCTCGACGCCGTGCCGACGCAACGCGTCAACATAGCCATCGAACTCGGCAAGGGCCTTGAGTTGTACGTCTTCGGCAACGGTTGCCGGACGCTGGAAGCGGTTGTTCGCCGCCGTGTCCTGATTGAAGGAGAAACGTGTCGGGCGAATCATTAATACCGTGTTGGTGGTTTGCATGGGCACAGACTCAATGAGGGGCGAGAGAGGCTCATTGTCTGTTTCGAGGTGGAAAAAACCCGGTTGATAACGGCTTTTTCGGTGATGAAAACGGCTGAAGATTGCTGGTTGCCCAGCCGATTCGGCGGGGCTGAAAAACAAAAAAAATCGCTGCTTTGGGCAGCGATTCTTGTCTTACTCCATGGTGGTCTTGACCATCGCCAGTTCCGGGTGGCTGACCAGTTTGTCGATGTGCAAATCCGGGTCGTCGAACCAGACCTCGGTCAACACCCGGTAATGCTCCATGTCACGGCAGCGCATGCGCAGGCTGTAATCGAACGCGCCGCTGATCAGGCGACATTCCAGCACCTGCGGGCAGGCCCGAACCTTGGCTTCGAAGGCCTTTTGCGCCGCGCGTCCGCTCTGGTTCGACAACGCCACCAGCACCAGCAGCGACAAGCCCGGGGTCAGTTTCTTCTCATCGAGAATCGCGCCATAGCCGCGAATGACCCCAAGCTGTTCCAGCTTGCGCACCCGTTCCAGGCAAGGCCTGGGGGTCAGGTGCACGCGTTCGGAGAGCTTTTGATAGGTGATGCGTCCTTCGTGGCGCAACACTTCAATGATTGCCTGATCGATACGATCAAGCACGATCGACAGATCGCGGATATCCGCCATGTACGCCTTGCCTCACTTCAAACGACCCGATAGAAATTGCTGCAAACGTTCACTGTTTGGCCGGTCGAGTATCGTAGCATCACCCTGCTCCTCGACCCGCCCCTGATGCAAGAACAACACCTGGCTGGAAACCTGTCGGGCAAACCCCATTTCGTGGGTCACCATCAACATGGTCCGGCCTTCTTCGGCCAGTGCCTGAATGACCTTCAGCACCTCACCCACCAGTTCCGGGTCGAGCGCCGAGGTTGGCTCGTCGAACAACAGGATTTCCGGTTCCACCGCCAGGGCACGGGCAATCGCCACCCGCTGTTGCTGCCCGCCCGACAGGAACGCCGGGTATTGATCAGCCACCCGTTGCGGCAAGCCGACTTTGTCCAGATACGCCCGTGCGCTTTCTTCAGCGGCCTTGCGGCTCATGCCCAGGACTCGACACGGCGCCAGCACAATGTTTTCCAGCACGGTCAGGTGGCTCCACAGGTTGAAATGCTGGAACACCATCGCCAGTCGCGTGCGCAAGCGCTGCAACTGCTTCGGATTGGCGACACGCATGCCACCGGCGCCTTGACGGGTGAGGACTCGCTCGCCATCCAGAGCAATAGCGCCTTCGTCGGCTCGCTCCAGAAAATTGATGCAGCGCAGCATGGTGCTTTTACCCGAACCGCTGGCGCCGATCATGCTCACCACGTCCCCTGCCCGTGCGTTTAACGAGACGCCCTTGAGTACTTCGTTGTCACCAAAACGTTTATACAGATTTTCAACGGTGAGTTTGTACATGCGAATACTCCTGGAGCGGCACACTTATCGGCGCCGCTCTGGATAAAGAGTGGAAGTCAGTGGGCCGGGCCGAGAAAGCTGAGCCAGCGTTTTTCCGCCAGGCGGAAGGCACCGACCAGCCCGAACGAGAGCGTGAGGTACAGCAGACCGGCAATGCCGAAGGCCTGAAAGGTCATGAAAGTCGCGGCGTTGGCATCCCGGGCAATTTTCAGGATGTCCGGAATCGTTGCGGTAAACGCCACTGATGTCGCGTGCAACATCAGGATCACTTCGTTGCTGTAGTACGGCAGCGCGCGGCGCAGCGCCGAAGGCAGGATCAGTTGCAGATACAGGCGCCAGCCACTGAGGCCATAGGCATGTGCCGCTTCGATTTCACCGTAGGGAATGCTGCGGATCGCTCCGGCGAAGATTTCCACGGTGTAGGCGCAGGTGTTGAGGGTGAACGCCAGCAAGGTGCAATTCATGGCGTCGCGAAAAAACGCTTCGAGCAATGGCTGCGAGCGGACCACGGCGATGCCGTAGATCCCGCTGTAGCAAATCAGCAGCTGGATATACAGCGGCGTGCCGCGAAAGACGTAGGTAAACAACTGGACCGGCCAACGCAAAACGCCCAAGCGCGAGACGCGCAAGATCGCCAGGGGCAACGACAAGAAAAAGCCCATGGCAATACTTGCCACCAGCAGCCACAGGGTCATCGCCAACCCGGTGAGGGTCTCGCCGTCGCTGAACAGAAAGGGCTTCCAGTATTCGGCAATCAACTCGATCATCGCGCCATCCCCCGTACACCCTGGTTGTAGCGCCGTTCCAGCACGCGCAAAACGTAGTTCGAAGCGCTGGTGATCAGCAGGTAAAGCGCTGCGGCCAGCAACAGGAAATCAAGCATATTGAACGTGCTTTTGCCGGCCTCCTGCGCGACCTTGACCAGGTCCGACAAACCGATGATCGATACCAGCGCCGTGGCCTTGAGCAGCACCAGCCAGTTGTTGCCAAGGCTCGGCAATGCAAAACGCATCATTTGCGGGAACACCACGAAACGAAAACGCTGCCAACGGTTCAGACCAAAGCACGCCGCGGCTTCCTGTTGCCCGCGCGGCACACTCAGAATCGCCCCGCGAAAGGTCTCGGTGAAATACGCACCGTAGATGAAACCCAGGGTGATGATGCCGGCCACGAACGGGTCGATTTCCATGTAGGGCCATCCCATGGCCTCGGTCAGGGCGCTGAGCCAGCCTTGCAGGCTGTAGAAAATCAGCAGCATCAGTACCAGGTCGGGCACGCCACGGATCAGCGTCGTGTAAAAGGTCGCCGGTAGATTCAGCAGTTTCAGCGGCGACAGCTTGGCCGCCGCGCCGAGCAGCCCCAGCGCCATGCTCACCACAAGCGCGAGCGCCGACAGTTTGAGGGTGACCCAGGTGCCGTGCAGCAACAAAGGGCCATAGCCTTGCAGGGCCGAAAGGTCGACCCCGATTAGATTCAGGAAGGAGTTCACGCCAGTCACCTGTCTTGATGCACCCCGGTCGCTGCGACCGGGGCGCGAGGATCAGTTGTTGTAGAGGTCCAGGTCACCGAAGTGTTTCTGCTGGATCTGCGCATAGATGCCCTTGTCGTGCAGGGCCTTGATGGCGGCATTGAGCATGCCTTTGAGCTCTTCGTTGTCTTTGCGCACGCCAATGGCGATTTCCGCCGGCACCAACGGGTCGCTGATGCCTTCACTGTTCTGGAAGTCCGCCCCTTGTGGCGAGGTCAGGAAACTCATCTGCGCTTGCAGCTTGTCCTGGATCGACGCATCGAGACGGCCAAATACCAGGTCGGCATAGACCTGATCCTGGTTCTGATAGGCCCGCAGTTTCACCCCGCCCGGCCCCAGCTTGGCCTTGGCGTAGGTTTCCTGAATCGTGCCCTGCATGTAACCGATGGTTTTTCCACGCAGCGATTCGGCGGTCGGCAGCAGTCCGGAATCCTTGCGGGTGACGATGGCGGTCGGTCCGGCGTACAGGCGATCGGTAAAGTCGATCTGTTTTTTGCGCGCGTCGGTAACGGTCATCGAAGATTCGATGGCATCGAACTTACCGGCCTTGAGCCCCGGAATCAGCCCGTCGAAATCATTGCTGACCCACACGCAGGTCAACTTCAACTCGGCACATATTGCATTGCCCAGATCCACGCCGAAGCCCTGGACCCCGCCATCGGCCGTGGTGGATTCAAAAGGTGGGTAGCTTGGGTTGACGCCAAATCGCAGCTCCTTCCATTCCTTGGCACTGGCGCCCGTGGTGCAGCACAGCAACGCGAGTGCCGGCAAAGTCAGCCATTTGATGTTCATTTTCTTGAGTCCCGGATTATTTGGATTTATCGCGATCCGGCGCCTGCGTCGGACCACACTTTTTGACAGGGGCAGAGAGTCGATGCGGTCTTCACCGCAGCCGTTTTTGTTGTTGTTTTCGACCGGAAGCAGCCAGTCGCCGGAGTTGCACTCCATCTCAAGCAGCGATCAACAAGCGCTTGAAACGGACCGTCAGAATGCCAATTGCCGGGAGGGTTCTGGTGTCGTAACCCCCGGCTCAAACAGCGTGCCTGTGCTGAACGAAAAGCTTACACAGCCGATTCTGTCGTCGCAGCCAGTCACTGTGTCTGCGCTTGAAGGGAGCGGCACAGGCACGTGCCTGTCTTTGCTGCCGTCTTAATCTGCATGACGATACTGCGGTGACTGTCACTTCGCCGATTGCGCTGTGCGCTCGCTGTTTTTCGACTTTTCTTGCTGTATCCCGGGTCAGTAATGGCCGAAACCTTCTCTGCATTGCCTCGACAATAGTCCGGACCGGCACACCAAAAAAAACGCCCAAAGGAACCCAATATGACCCGTTACATTGACGTCAATGATCTGAGCCGCCTCGTCCAGGAAAAAGGCTTGCCTCGTTGCCTGATCGAAATGGCCGAGTACATCCGTCAAGACTACGTACGCTGGCCGGATTTCGAAAAATGCGCGCGCCTGGCGAACCACTCACCCGAGGGCGTCATCGAGCTGATGCCCGTGTCTGATGCAGCGCTCTACGCCTTCAAGTATGTCAATGGACATCCGAAGAACACCCACAATGGTATGCTGACGGTCATGGCCTTTGGTGCACTGGGGGACGTCGATACCGGCAAGCCTGTCTTGCTGAGTGAAATGACGCTAACGACCGCCATTCGCACCGCTGCCACTTCTGCGCTCGCTGCCCGCTACCTCGCCCGACCGGACAGTCGCCGAATGGCACTTATCGGCAACGGCTCACAGAGCGAGTTCCAGGCCCTGGCCTTTCATACATTGTTGGGCATCACTGAAATCAGTCTCTACGACATCGATCCTGCCGCGACGGCGAAGCTGGTAGCCAACCTGCGGGCCTACCCCGCCATACAGGTGAGTGTTGCCAAAACCGTCGCAGAAGCGGTACGGGGGGCCGATATCGTGACCACGGTCACGGCCGACAAGGCCTACGCAACGATTTTAACACCTGAGATGATTGAGCCCGGGATGCACCTCAACGCAGTGGGCGGCGACTGTCCCGGCAAGACCGAACTGCACCGGGACATCGTCGAGCGTGCGCGGGTCATGGTTGAGTACGAGCCGCAAAGCCGCATTGAAGGCGAAATTCAACAGATGCCCGTCGACTCACCGGTTATCGAATTCTGGAAAGTCATCAATGGCCAGACTCAAGGTCGCCAGCATGCCGAGGAAGTTACCTTGTTCGACTCGGTCGGCTTCGCCATCGAGGACTACTCCGCCTTGCGCTATGTGCTGGATGTGGCACGAACGCTCGACATTGGCAGCGACATTCAGCTGGTGCCAGAGCTGCACGATCCCAAGAACCTGTTTTCGCTGCTGCAGCCTTCGGCAACTGACGATGTAAGGCTTCGGGCTTAATACCTAAACGCTGCGCCCCTGTGGGAGCGAGCCTGCTCGCGATGGACGTTAACGATAACGCGTGTTTTCTGAATAAACGCGCCGTCCTTCAGTCCATCGTCGGAACGCCGCCCGAAGCAATCGAGTGTCGAGTCGCCAAAGGGGCTCACCAACGCAACTCGAAGGCATTTTTCGCGCCCGGCTGGATGCTGCTGCCCAAACGTGCGCACTCGCGAGAAAGGGTGTCGTGCAGCCATTGACGGTCATCCCCTTCGGCGCGACAGAGGCGAAAGCGCCGCAGGCGGGTGGGTATCAAGTCCAGCGACTGCAGGTGCCCGCCCGGGTCCAGCGAGGCAAAGTATAAAAGCCCCAGGTCGCCGCGAAAGGCTGTGTAGCCCTCGATGCCTTCGTAATCGTTCAGAAGATCACCGCAGCCATAGAGAATCAGGTGTTCGCGGTACACCTCGATGCCTTTGACGTGGTGCGAGGAATGCCCGTGCACCACGTCAACTCCAGCCTCGTCGATCAAGGCGTGGGCGAACCGGACTTGCTCGCGCGGGATATCGAACCCCCAGTTGCCGCCCCAATGAATGGAGGCGAGCACCAGATCCCGCGGTTTTTTGCCCTCCAGAATCCGTTTGGCCACAGGGCGCAGGCTTTGCATCGACAGATCCTCCAGCCGCGCGACGCCCGCGCGCTTATCCGTGGCGGCCCAGTCCGACGCTATGCCGCTGTCGGGTGCGCCGAGGCCAAACACCAGCAAGCGCCGCCCGCCAGGCAGCAGCAACACGGCGGGCGCTTCGGCAGATTGCCGGTTGTGGCCGGCGCCGGCGCTGCACATACCATTGCTCGCCAGGGTATCTAGCGTATCGGCCAGGCCGGCTGCCCCCCAGTCCAGCACATGGTTGTTGGCCAGCACGCAGCAGTCGATGCCGGCTGCACTGATGAGCGGGAAGTTCTCCGGGCTCATGCGGTAATTGATGCCCTTTGGCTCCGGTCGTCCGCGTCGGGACACCGCAGTTTCCAGATTGATGATGCGTGCGTGTGGCTGGCGAAGTTCGAACTCATCCAGCGCAGCGCCCCAGACATAGGTGAAATCGACTGGGCGGGGAATCGAACCATTGACTCGTTCTGCCAGCCGGACGTAATCGCCGGCATTCTTGACGTAAGCTTCGTAAAGCCGCGGATCGCCAGGATGTGGCAGTACTGTGTCGATGCCGCGGGCAGTCATGACGTCGCCGCAGAGAAACAGCTTAAGCGTATCGGTAACAGCTGCCATGGCACCCTCCCGAATATAAGTCGGGGGGATGTTTCCATCCCCCGGCTTATTATTACGCTGAAATAGACAGAACGACTTCTGAACCTCTACTCGGTTGCTCTTCATATGCGACTGATAAAGCTCATTGGCAATGGCGATATCCTCCAGCCCCAGTCCGGTCGAGCGAAAGAAGAATGTGCTCGACATCTCCTCCCGCTACTGATCCGGCCGCAGATTCGCTACTATGATTCCCCGCCTTCCTTGTCTGCGGATTTCTTCATTCTGGAGCTCGAATGCCTAGTCAAAAGGACATCGCCGCCGAAAGCGGCGCACCGATGATCCCTGAACAGCGCCGTGAATTGATGCTGCGCCAGTTGCGCAAGCATCAGGTGCTGAGCGTTCATCAATTGATGGAAATGTTCGACTGTTCGCACATGACCATACGCCGCGACATTGCGTTGCTGGAGCAGGAAGGTCGCGCTTACTCGGTAACGGGTGGGGTGCGGATTGCCAGCCAGCTGCACAGTGAGCCCAGCCATCAGATCAAGGCGGTGGTCGAGTTGCCGCAGAAGCAGGCCATGGCCAGGCTCGCCGCCCGGCTATTGCATGCCGACATGACGATTTACCTGGACGCAGGAACCAGCACGCTGGAAATTGTCCCCTACATCAAGGCGCTGTCCGGCATGACCGTGGTGACGAACGACTTCGGCATTGTGCAGGCACTGATCGAAGCGCCCCATGTCACGGTGATTCATACCGGCGGGCAACTGGATCACTCCAATCAATCGTGCGTGGGCGGCCTGGCGGTTGCCACCTTGCGTCAAGTGGTCACCGATATCGCGTTCATATCGACCAGCTCATGGGATTTGCGGCGCGGCCTCACCACGCCTTCGGCGCTGAAGGTCGAGGTCAAGCAAGCCGCGATGCAATCGGCTGCGCAAGTGGTGCTGGTGGCCAGCAGTTCGAAGTACGGCACCTTCAGTATGTACAGGATCGCCGGGCTCGAGCAGTTCGACATCATCCTCAGCGACGACGCATTGACCCCTGCCGCGGCCGATGGCATCCGCAAGCAGGGTGTCGAACTGTTGCTGCCGGCTGACCATACGCCAGCGTGAAACGACGGGCTCCTGGCCTGATTTGTAGGAGCGAGCTCGCTCGCGATGGAGCTGAGGGCGACGTGTTTATCCAGGAAACACGCGGTATCGTTAACGTCCATCGCGAGCAAGCTCGCTCCTACAAGTTTCTTAACGCGCCTTCCAGTCGCGCAACCACTGCAAGCCGGCAGACGTGTTGCCTCGCGGCCGGTATTCGCACCCTACCCAGCCGTCATAACCCAACTGGTCGATCAGCTCGAACAGATAGGGATAATTGACTTCCCCCAGGTCCGGCTCATGCCGGTCGGGCACGCCGGCGATCTGGATATGGCCGATACCATCGAAGTCGCGACGCAGTTTGGTGGCCAGGTCGCCCTCGACGATTTGGCAGTGGTAGCAGTCGAACTGAACCTTGAGGTTACTGGCGCCCACTTCCTTGCAGATGGCCTGGGCCTGGTCCTGGCGGTTGAGGAAAAAGCCTGGCATGTCCCGCGTATTGATCGGCTCGAGCAATACGGTGACGCCGGCCTTGGCCGCACGGGCGGTGGCGTAGGCGAGGTTTTCCAGGTACACGCCGTGATGCCGCGGGCGTTCGCTTTGCGACGGCAACAGCCCGGCCATCACATGGATGCGTGAATTGCCCAGCACACCGGCGTATTCCAGGGCGCGATCAAACCCGCTACGAAATTCACTCTCCCGGCCGGGCAACGACACTATGCCCCGCTCCCCCGCCGCCCAATCACCGGGCGGCGCGTTGAACAGTGCCTGTACCAGGCCGTTGTCGCTCAAGCGTTGCTTGAGTTCTGCAGCGCTGTAGTCGTAGGGAAACAGATACTCCACCGCTTCGAAACCATCGGCAGCGGCGGCGGCGAAGCGATCCAGAAACTCATGTTCCGGGTAGAGCATGCTGAGGTTGGCAGCAAAACGAGGCATGGTAGCTCCTATAGATGGCTTTTTTGTAGGAGCCGAGCTTGCTCCGGGCGGCGTTCCGACGATGGACTCAAGAGAGACGCGTTTATTCAGAGAACACGCGTTATCGTTAACGTCTATCGCGAGCAAGCTCGCTCCTACAGGTGGCGTCGATAGTTCGTTAGACAAAAGGCCAGATCAACAGGGTAATACAGAAACCCAAGGTGCCGAGCAAGGTGGTCAATACCGTCCAGGTGCGCAAACCGTCGGCCACATTCAGCCCCGCCAGTTTGGTGAAGATCCAGTAGCCAGCATCATTGATATGAGACATGGCCAGCCCGCCACCGCCCATGGCCAGACACAGCAGGGCCATGTGGTTCGGGGTGAGATTGAGGGTCGCAATCAGCGGGCTGATGATGCCGGCAGTGGTCACCAGCGCCACCGTGGTCGATCCCTGCACTGCGCGCAACAGCATGGTCAGCAGAAAGCCCAGGGCCAGAACCGGCAGACCGGTGGTGCGCAGCATATCGGAGACCACGGCACCGATTCCGGTATCCACCAGCACCTTGCCGAACACACCGCCGGCACCGGCAATCAGGATCACCATGGCCACACCGGGCAAGGCCGAACCGATCACGTCAGACACCTGAGTGCGGCTCCAGCCCCGACGCGAACCCAGCAGCCAGGCACACAGCAAGGTGTCGATCAGCAGCGCCACCAGCGGCGCGCCGAGCACGGTCATGATGCCGCGCAGGACCGATTCGGCAGGCAGCAACGAGGTGGACAAAGTCCCCAGCAGAATCAGAATGATCGGTAGCGCGATCAGGCTGACGATCATACCGAAACCTGGCGGCGGCGCCGGCGGCAACTTGGAAACGATGCTGCTGACGGACTCTTCCAGGCCCATGTGTGACACGGCTTCAGCCGCTCGCTCAGCGCTCTTGTCGTTGCCGTTGGACCAGGCAACCAGATCCTCGTTGGTGACATGCGGACCATAGACTTCCGCACGAATATCGTCGGTCATCGGATACACCCGACGGGTCATGCGCCCGGCCACGCGGTAGCCGACATAGCAAAGGAACGCGGTGAGCGGCAGACCGAACATCAGCACGCGGCCCAGGTCCGCGCCCAATTGACTGGCGGCGGCCACTGCGCCCGGGTGTGGCGGCAGAAAGGCGTGGACGGTCAACAAGGCCGCGCACATCGGCAGCGCAAACACCAACAGCGGCTTACGCGCAGTTCGGGCAACACCATAGGCCAGCGGCATCAGGATGATCACGCCGACTTCGAAGAACACCGGCACCCCGACCATGAAGCCGGCAATCGTCAACGCCAGGGGCGTACGCCGGTTGCCGAAACGGGTAATCAGGGTCTTGGCCAGCGCCTCGGCACCGCCGGAGAGCTCGATGATCCGCCCGATCATCGCGCCCAGGGCAATGATGATCGCGATATGACCCAGGGTCTTGCCCATGCCGCCTTCGATGGTGGCGACCAGATCCGCCGGTTTCACCCCGGCCACCAGCGCCACCAGAATGCTCACCAGCATCAAGGCCACGAAGGGCTGGAACTTGTACTTGAGCACCAGGAACAACAACAGCGCGATGCCCACCCCGGCAGTCATCATCAGGATTAACGGGCTCATTTCACACACCCTCCACGCCGGGTAAATGAAAGGGTACAGCCTATGGATCTGAACATGCCGCAGTGAAAGAGAGTCATACCTGGATTTCCTGTTGTTATTGTTTTTTCAGGCAAGCCGGGGCCGTCGAGAGTCCCTGTGCGTCTCCCGGGCAGAGCCTGTGTTATCGATCTGTCGTGTTACGCCCGCGCGTTACCAGTGCGCACCGAAGGTCTCTCGCAGCTCGTCCAGCGCCGCCTGATCGAGCGGTTCAGGTTTGGGATTGCTCATCAGCCAGAGTCGCGCGGTTTCCTCGAGTTCTTCCAGGGCGTAGCTGGCCCTGGAGACCGAACTCTCCCAGACCACCGGCCCAAGTCGCTCGAGCATCACCCCGCGAACGCTGTTGGCCAGCAGTGCGACCTGTTCGGCAACCTTCGGCGAACCGGGTCGCTGGTAGGCAATCAACGGGATATGCCCGACTTTCATGACCTGATACGGCGTCAGCGGCGGCAGAATGTCGTTCGCCTGCCAGACACCTGCGAGCGTCAACGCCACCAGGTGGGTGGAGTGGGTATGCACCACGCCGCCGACATTCGGGTTGCGGTCATAGACCTGGCGATGCAACGCCAGGGTCTTTGAAGGCTTGTCGCCGGACACCCATTCGCCGGCCAGATTGACCTTGGCGATGGTCGCTGGATCGAGGCGCCCGAGGCACACATCCGTCGGCGTGATCAACCAGCCGTCATCCAGGCGCGCGCTGATATTGCCGGCGCTGCCGACGGTGTATCCGCGCTGGTACAGGCTGTGGCCAACCTCACAGATTTCTTCGCGCAGGGCGTTCTCGTTGCTCATTGCGCAGCTCATTGTGCACCCCCGGCCCGGGCGAGTTGATTCAAGGCTTTACTGAAGAAGTCCCGACCACCGAAGTTGCCCGACTTGAGAGCCAGCGCCAAAGGTTCGTCAGTATTGCTGACGGTCGCCGGTACACCCGGATCGATCTGCGCGCCGATTTGCAGCAGCTGCACGCCCAATGCCTGGACCACAGCACCCGAGGTTTCCCCGCCGGCGATCACGAAGCGGCGCACGCCGCTCTGGCGCAGACCCTGGGCAATTTCGCCAAAGGCGCTTTCCACCAGACTGCCAGCCTGCTCGACGCCCAGTTGCTGTTGCACCGACTTGACCTCGTCCGGTGAGCAGGTGGCGTAGATCAATACGGTTTGCTCGTTATCACGGGCGAAGGTCAAGGCTTGCGCCACCACCGGTTCCCCTGCCGCCAAGGCCAACGGATCAATCCGCAAAGCTGGCCGGCCGGCTTCGAGCCAGGCGGCCACTTGCCCATTGGTGGCGATCGAAGCACTGCCGGCCAACACCACTTCCCCGCCGGACACCGCCGGAAGTATCGAGGCGTCGAGATCGCGCAGTTTGCCGGCCCGACGGAAGTTTTCCGGCAAGCCCAGGGCCAGCCCCGAGCCACCTGTCAACAACGGCAGATCGGCGCAGGCGGTACCGAGGGTATACAGATCGCTGTCCGACAAGGCATCAGCGATGGCCATGCCGACACCTTGAGCCCTCAGCTCAGCGATGCGCGCACGCACCTGCTCAACGCCGCGGGCAACGGTGTCGTAGCGCAACAGGCCGACATTCAGGCGGGTCTGCGATTGCAGCACGCGAACCAGGTTGGCATCGGTCATCGGCGTCAGCGGGTGGTTTTGCATGCCCGACTCGCTGAGCAACTGATCCTGCACAAACAAGTGACCGCGAAAGATCGTCCGGCCATTCTCCGGGAATGCCGGGCACGCCAGGGTAAAGTCGCTATCCAGTGCGGCCAGCAGTGCTTCGCTGACCTGGCCGATATTGCCGGCCGCGGTGGAGTCGAACGTCGAGCAATACTTGAAAAAGATCTGCTCGCAGCCTTGTTCGCGCAGCCAGGCCAGCGCCGCGAGGGACTGCTCGACTGCTTCGGCGACCGGTGTGGTGCGCGACTTCAGGGCAATGACGATCGCATCGGCATCAAGCCCGGCAGCCACTTGCGCGCTCGGGATGCCAATGCTTTGCACAGTGCGCATGCCGCCGCGCACCAGCATGTTGGCAAGGTCCGTGGCGCCGGTGAAATCGTCGGCAATGCAGCCCAGCAGCGGGCGTGCGGTGGAGGTAGTCATGGGGTGTTCCTCAAACAGGCTCAGGCTTGGCAGTCGGCAATTCGATGCCCGGGAAAATCTTGATCACCGCCGAGTCGTCCTCACGGCCGAAGCCGGCACTGGAGGCCTGCATGAACATCTGGTGGGCGGTGGCCGACAGCGGCAGCGGGAATTTGCTGGCCCGGGCGGTATCCAGCACCAGGCCCAGGTCCTTGACGAAAATATCTACCGCGGACAACGGCGTGTAGTCGGCCTTGAGAATGTGTGGCACGCGGTTTTCGAACATCCAGGAATTACCGGCGCTGTGGGTGATCACCTCATACAGCGCATCGGCATCGACCCCTTCACGCAGGCCCAGCGCCATGGCTTCGGCAGAGGCGGCAATATGTACCCCAGCCAACAGTTGATTGATGATCTTGACCTTCGACCCCAGGCCATGGACGTCGCCCAGGCGATACACCTTGCCGGCCATGCCAGCGAGGATCGACTCAGCCTTGGCGTAGGCGTCGACCGGGCCCGAGGTCATCATGGTCATCTCGCCAGCGGCAGCCTTGGCCGCGCCACCGGAAATCGGTGCATCCAGATACTGCAGGCCCAACGCGGCCAGGCGCTGACCAAGGTCCACGGCGTAAGTCGGAGCGACTGTGGCGCAGCCGATCACCAGGCTGCCCGGCCGCAGAGCGGCCACGGCCCCACCCTCACCAAACAATACGGTCTCGGTCTGCTCGGCGTTGACCACCACGGTAATGATCACGTCACACTCAGCGGCCATGTGCGACGGTGACAGGCAAGCCACACCGCCCTCCCCGGCGAACTGCTCTGTTACGGCAGTGCGCACATCACAGGCATGCACATTGAAGCCGCTGCGCAACAGCGAGCGGGCAATGCCCAGCCCCATCGCGCCCAGACCGACCACACCGACATTCTTGTTATTCATGGGGTACTCCAGAGGAAAGCAGCGACTGCTTGAACGACTGCAAGGCACAGACGTTGGCCGCGTTGTGAATAAGGCAGCGGTAGACAGCATCAGCACCACGCGGATAAGCCAGCCGAGGGGCACTGTGATTCAGGACGTGAGTCGGGATCTCATCGAACATCAAGGCCATCCTGTTTTTGTCGTGTTATCAGGTTGTCATACCGGCTGATGAAGATCATCTACCAGTGATCAGATTCTGTGAAGTGTTTTTTAACAATAACATTTTTTAACACGGCTTTTGGCGCGTAGAAAAGTAGAGATGCTTCACTGGCCTCTGCCAGCCGGTGAACCAGGTCGCGGTCGATAGCCTGCGTCTCGAGGATGGCGTGATGATCGAACACCGGGAGGTGATTCAGCATGAGGCGACGCGCGAAGGTTCCGTCGGTGGGAACCCTTTGGTAGACGACTATCACGCAATCAGGCGGTCGCCCTTGGTAAAAGTGTTATGTTATAACTAACGAAAACATGCGCTGTCAGTCACCCCTGGCAGAACCATCCACTCCCTGCTTGCGACATTCGATGACAATCTTTGCTCACATCCCGCCCATCACACGCTTGAACCAACGCCTGCTGTCCATTGATGCCCTGAGGGGATTGGTCATCCTGCTTATGCTGTTGGATCACGTGCGCGAAACGTTCTTTTTGCACCGTCAGGTAACAGACCCGATGGACATCGAATCCACTGAGCCGGCGCTATTTTTCAGCCGCACACTTGCCCATTTGTGTGCCCCGGTTTTCATACTGCTCACTGGACTTTCCGCTTGGCTGTACGGCCAAAAGCACCAGGGCAAGGGCGATGTGTCAGCCTTTTTATTCAAGCGCGGTCTGTTCCTGGTAGTGCTGGAGTTCACCCTGGTGAATTTCGCCTGGACATTTCAGTTCCCGCCTGCGGCAATTTACATGCAAGTGATCTGGGCCATTGGCATCTGCATGATTGCCCTGGCCGGGCTGGTCTGGTTACCCAGGCCCATACTGTGCTGCCTGGGTCTGGTGATCGTGGCCGGGCACAACCTGCTGGATAATGTGCACTTCGCGACAGGCTCGCCCATGCATATACCTTGGGCGATTCTGCATGATCGCGGCTGGATCGAATTCTCCGACAGCTTGCGACTGCGCACCTCTTACCCTGTACTGCCGTGGATCGGTGTGATCGCCCTTGGATACTGCATCGGCCCCTGGTTTGCTGGCCAGGTTTTGGCCGCGCAGCGTCAACGTGCTCTGCTAGTTGCAGGGGCCGGGACATTGATCGGATTTGTTACATTGCGAGCCGTCAATGGTTATGGCGAGGCGCATTGGGTCGCCCATGAAGGCATCACGCAAACCCTCATGAGCTTCTTCAACATTACGAAATACCCACCTTCCCTGCTGTTCCTTTCGCTGACGCTGGGAGTGGGCCTGCTACTGCTTCGTGCCATGGAACGGGCTCAACAACGCAAGTGGGTCAATGCATTGACAGTCTTTGGCGCGGCGCCGATGTTCTTCTACTTGCTGCACCTTTACGTACTCAAGGCGCTGTATCTGGTCGGCGTGGTGTTGTTCGGATTGAACCAGGGAAATTATTTCGGTTTCGACAGCATTTGGGCTGTGTGGCTGACGGCGGTGCTCCTGGCTTTATCCCTGTATTTACCCGTGCGCTGGTTCGCGGCATTGAAGGCACGCCGTCGTGATATCGGATGGCTTAAATACTTTTGATCAGGATCATTGGAGAGTAATGCTGTTCAGTTAAGCGAATGTGGTCCTCTGTAGGAACAGCCGGTCGACGCTCGATTGCTCGCGATGGTCGTTAACGATAACGCGTATTTACTGGCTAAACGCGGCGCTCTCGATTCCATCGCCAGCAAGCTGGCTCCTACAGTTTCCCGGGATTACGTGAAGAACCTTTTTCAAGACATACAACGGGATACCCCTCCGCCAGCCTAAAAACCTTTATCAAAGCGAAATGAGGCGCCATAAGCAGAATCTGGCAAATGGTTAGCGCCATCGTCCCGTAACCGCGAACGGAAAGTACCGCTCTGTGGCTGGGTACGATACAAACCACGTTTTTGCAGTTCAGGAATGATCAGCTCAACGAAGTCCTCAAGGCTGCCTGGGCTGATCAGCGGGTTGAGCATGTAGCCGCTGGTGCCGGAAATACGGGCGTGCTCTTCGATGCGATCGGCCACTTGTTGCGGCGTTCCCACCAGAATCAGATCACTGCCCCGGGTGACGTTGGCAAAGCGCTGTTTGACATCGCCGGCGGTCAAGGGCTTGCCACTGCCATCGGGACGCATCACATAGGAGGTCATGCCTTCGGTGTGAGTGGACAACGCATCGCTGTCCGCGTAGCGGCTGATGTCGATACCGGTATCGCCGGCATAACTCACCAGTTGCGCCTGCAAGTGATAGTTGCTTTGCAGTTCGTCATATTTGCGTTGGGCTTCGATCTCGGTCCTGGCCGTGACGATGCGCAGTACCGTAAGTGATTTAACATCTTCAGCGTGACGCCCCCGTGCCCTGGCCTGCGTCCATATATCTTCCAGTCCCTGGCGAATCTCCAGCGGGTTGGACTTGGCGATGAAAATCAGTTCGGCGTGCTTGGCCGCAAACTCGCGACCACGGCCTGACCAACCGGCCTGGATCAGCAACGGTGTGCGTTGCGGTGACGGGGACGTCAAATGCGGCCCGGCCACCCGGTAATGCTCGCCGACATGATTGATCGGTCGCACGCGATCGCCCTTGGCATAGACTTGGCGAGACTTGTCGGCCACCACGGCATCGCTTGCCCAGCTGCCTTCCCAGAGCTTGTAAACCACATCGAGAAATTCATCTGCGCGTTCATAGCGATCATCGTGCCTGATCATCTGCTCGAGGCCGAAGTTGCGAGCGGCACTGGTCAGGTAGGAGGTAACGATGTTCCACCCGACCCGGCCATTGGTCAGGTGATCCAGCGTGCTGAAGCGCCGGGCGTGGGTGAAAGGATGTTCATAACTGGTGGTGACAGTGACGCCGAAGGCGAGGTTTTCCGTCACGGCGGCCAATGCCGGGATGATCATCAACGGATCGTTGGCCGGTGCTTCCACCGCCCACTTCATCGCTGCGTCGGCATTACCGCCAAACACATCGTAGAAACCCAGCACATCACCAAAAAACAGCATGTCGAGATGAGCCTGGTCGGCGATGCGTGCCAGGTTCGACCAGTAGCCCAGCGAGTTGATGGCCAGGCGTTCGTCAGCCGGGTGCGTCCAGAGGCTTGGCGCGCCGCCACAGCCAACACTGGCTTGCTCGTATAACGCAAACAACAGAGGTTTTGGATCGGACATCGTAGTACCTGTAAAAGTCATTGAGCGGATGGGTCAGCGCTGATGCCGGCGCGAAAAATCTCGCTGAGGTAGGCACCGTAATTGAGCGACAGCGCAATGATCCCCGCGCTGATGGCGCCCGGAACGACACCCAGCTGCGGCAGACCCAGGTAGATCAGCAGAATTTGAATCAGCAGTGGAGTACCGCGAAGAAAAAAGGCGCATAGAAACTGGCAATACCGAATGCCACCGCACTGCGAGACAGGCGCGCCAGCGCCGTCACGAAACCAAGGAGCAACGAAAGCCAGATTGAACAGAAGCACAAGAACAGCGTCAGCGCGGCGCCCTGCAAGAAACCGTCAGGCCCCAAATGCAGGCCGACCAGATTGGGCAACTTCTGCACAATGATCGAGAACTTCAGATCGAAGCTCATGAAAAAAATGACGCACAGGCCGAACAGCACTGCCCAGGTCAAATACAGGCGAGTGCGAAAACCAACTAGCTGGCTGAAACGACGCGCCTCGGTTTCGGGGCGACAGTCGCCTTGTCCGGGTGTGGATTGAGGGCTGTCATTGGCTGATATCGGCACCGATCCACTTCTGTGAAATCTTGCTTAATGTGCCGTCGGCCTTGAGCTGGGTGACGACCTCAGTGACTTTGGCATTCCATTGCGGATCGCCCTCTTCGATCGCTACCACGTTGGGCTCTGCATACAGCGTATCGCCGGCAATTTTAAAGCGAGGATCCTGGGCGATGCGTTCCCGAGCCGTGATGAGGTTGGTGACCATGGCATCCAGGCGCACGCCCGTGCCCAAGGCCAGATCCTGGAAGGCCACGGTTTCGTTGTCGTACGGCGCGACCTGGACGCTTTCGAATGGATAGCTCAACGGCTTGTCCTCGGCGCCCTCGATCAGCAGATCCTTGTTCAAATAGGCTTCATAGGTCGACGCACTGATCACACCGACTTTTTTACCTGACAGATCCTTGCCCATGACAATGTTCTGGTCTTTGGCATTCACCACGATCACGGCCGGGGACTGGTAATACTCCACCGGGAAGTCGAACACTTCGGCCCGTGCCTTGCTCGGGGTCATCGAGCAGACGCAGATGTCATATCGTCCGTTCCAGTGTCCGGCAGCGATGACATCCCAGGACGGTGTCTGCAACTTCAGCTTCACCCCCAGCCGTTGCGCAACGGCCTTGGCGACATCCACGTCAAACCCGTCCAGTTGGTTCTGTTCATTGAGAAAGGAGAATGGCGGATAGCTTTCCATCAGAACGCCGGTCAGCTCCCCGCTGCTGGTTACGCGATCCAGTATGGGGCCAGCGAAAGCCGTCGAGCAGGTAGCCAGTAATGCCAAGCCAAAAGGTAAAAGCGCCTTCGTGTTCACAGACAATTGCTCCAATCGATTCAAAATGCTGAATAGATTAAAACGCACTATAAAAATAGTTTGTACTTCCTTTATAGAATATGCGACTACATTCAAGCTATATCGGATCGAGCGGTCCAGGCGCCTGCACCGCTGCCCCCTTAGTGGCAAGCGCGTTGCGCAGCCAAACAACCGAGCGAATCAGGCATCTTCGTCTAACGTGAATGGATGCGTTTGCATGATTCACTTCCTCTGAAAATGGAGTTTGACGATGAAAACTATTGCTTCCTGGGTGACGGTTACGTTTCTTGGATTAGTGCTTGGCGGCTGTGCCGCGGTTGGCGCCGGGAGCGGAGGCGCTGGTGAGAAGGAAATTCGTTCGGGGAAAATCGAGCAGATTACACAGACCCAGATGCAGACCAATCACGATAGCGGTGTCGGCGCCATCATGGGGGGCATTGGCGGTCTGGCCCTGGGAAGCCTGATCGGCCACGGTACCGGCCGGGATGTGGCGATGGTCGCCGGTGCCCTGGCTGGCGCGGCAGGCGGCAACTACGCCGAAAAGAAAAAATATGATCAGCCCATGGACGCACAACAGATCATCGTTCGCACCCACAGCGGCGTACTGGTTCAGGTGACCCAGCCGATCAACCCGGGGCTGACAAATGGCATGAACGTTTATGTCGAGGGCACCGGAAACGACGCGCGGGTGGTGCCGCAAGGTTAGTGACGGCGACTGGACGTTGCACCTCCGCCCCATGATCCATGACAGCGCGCAATCCTGACTCGAATGGCGCGCGGTCAAGGGTCATCGGCTACTTGAATACCGGTACGCTGGCTGACCCGTTGGGCTTTTTCAGGTACTCACGCAACCGAACGCCAATCTCGGCAATTTTCACCTCTCCCGCACGCAAGGCTTGCGGTATCGGCCTTCATCGACCTGGTGATCGGGAAGTTGAATGCATCGCACGCACCAGAGGTGCGCCCGTAGCGAGCAGCAGTCGATGCCCATGGATCTATACCGCTGGTGGCCCTAGACTTTGTGGTCCCTGCCCTCCTCGCCGATTGTTGAACGGGTTTCATGACTGAGCATGCCAAGTATCATCACGTATCCGAAGTACCAGGCCTGGTGCTGGGGTCCGCTCGCTTTGTGGACACCGGTTTCGATCGCCATTACCACCTCGATTTCCACGTTGGTTTGGTCACCGAAGGCATCCAGCGTCATCGGTCCAAAGGCGAGTCGTATCTTTTAGGTCCGGGAAGGATTGCCCTGATGCCGCCGGGTGAAATCCACGATGGTGTGCCCGAGGGCGGCGACGCTTATACGCTCAAGACATTCCGTCTGTCCCAGGCGCTGGTCGCGAGTCTGACCGAGGAGATCAGCGGTCAACCGAGAGAGCTTGAATTGACCGGTGTGTTGCTGGAAGACGCGGGGCTTGCCGGTAACCTGCGCGGGTTGCATGACGCGATGCAGCAGGCCGTTGGGCCAGGCAGCCTGGCGGTACAGACGCAATGGATCACCCTCCTTGAACACCTGTTGAGCCAGTCACGGGCGACCAGGCCCGAAACGATTACGGGCACACTAACGCCCCTGCAATGGTCTCGCGTCAGGGACTATTGTTTCAGCCACATCGATCAGCGAATCACCCTCGATGATCTCGCTGGCCTGTGCGGGTTGGGCCGCTTCCCGTTCCTCAAGCAGTTCAAACGGACCATCGGCATGACGCCGCACGCATGGCTGCTTCGCCTGCGTCTTGAACGGGCCTGTGGCCTGCTATCACGCAGCGGGCAACCGATCGTCGAGGTCGCCCACGCTGTCGGCTTTTACGATCAAAGCCATTTCAATCGCGCCTTTCGACAGGCATTCGGCGTTGCACCCTCGCGCTACAGGACATAGCGCATCGGCCATCAGACGACCGTCAATTTTTTACAAGCGCAACAACCTTCCCTCTCCATAGGATGCGCCAATCCGGGCGAAACACCTTCGCCTGCGCAGCCGAGAACTGGATGATGAACGGTGAAACAAACAGACCGCCCGCTCTGGGTTTTTCAAGTGACAACATCGCCGGCGCATCGCCGGAGGTGGCACAAGCCATCGTGAAACACAGCACGGGCCAGGCGACCCCCTATGGAACAGACGCGTTGACGGCGCAGGTCCAGCGTAAGTTCTGCGAGATCTTCGAGCGTGACGTAGAGGTCTTTCTGGTGCCCACCGGCACTGCCGCCAACGGCTTGTGCCTGAGCACGATGACGCCACCCTGGGGCAACATCTATTGCCACCCGGCCAGTCATATCAACAACGATGAATGCGGCGCGCCGGAGTTCTTTTCCAACGGTGCGAAGCTGATGACCGTCGACGGCCCGGCGGCCAAGCTGGACATCGTCCGACTGCGCGAGCGGACTCGAGAAAAAGTCGGCGACGTACACACGACCCAGCCCGCCTGCGTCAGCATCACTCAGGCCACTGAAGTCGGCAGCATCTACACCCTGGACGAAATCGCAGCCATCGGTGACGTCTGCAAGTCATCTTCCCTTGGACTCCATATGGATGGCTCCCGATTTGCCAACGCCCTGGTATCGCTTGGTTGCTCCCCCGCCGAGATGACATGGAAGATCGGGGTGGATGCCCTGTCGTTTGGTGCCACGAAGAATGGAGCGCTGGCGGCGGAAGCCATCGTCCTGTTCAACACCTCGCTCGCAGCCCAAATGAATTACCGGCGCAAGCGCGCAGGCCATCTCTTTTCCAAGATGCGTTTTCTTTCAGCGCAGATCGATGCGTACCTGACCGACGACCTCTGGCTGCGCAATGCACGCCAGGCCAACGCTGCGGCCCAGCGCCTGGCCCAGGGACTTGAAGGCTTGAGTGGCGTTGACGTGCTCGGCGGCACTGAGGCGAATATCCTGTTCTGTCGGCTGGACTCGGCAATAATCGAAGCGCTGCTAAAGGCCGGGTTCGGCTTCTACCATGATCGCTGGGGACCCAACATCGTTCGCTTTGTCACCTCGTTCGCCACCACTGCCGAGGATGTCGATCACCTGTTGAATCAGGTGCGGCGAGCGCTTGATCGGGTACACGAGTAAGGAAGGGAGAAAAGCATTGCGCTGCGAGGGGCCAGCCTTCGCAGCGCGGGGGGATCAACGACGGCGCGCGTCGAGGCTGAAGCGACCGGCACCGAAGGCCACGACCTGCAGCAGGCCACCGGCCATCGCGATGTTCTTGAAGAAGTGGATGAACTGGTTCTGATCGCCCAGTGCGTTATGGAACGCTAGTGCGGTAAACACGCTGAACACTGCCAGTACGGCGGCAACGGTGCGGGTGCGATAACCGGCGATCAATGCCAGGCCACCGCCGATCTCGACAATGATCGCCAGCGCCAATGCCAATTGTGGAAGTGGAAGCCCGACCGAGCTGATGTAACCGACCATCATGGCGGGAGCTGCCAGTTTGGAAAAACCGGAAAGGATGAAGATTGCGCTGAGCAGTACACGGCCGATCAACGAGGCCGAGGCTTGTGTCACGTCGGAACGGTTCTGTTCAGAGGCGGTTGTTTGAGCGATGTTTGCCGAAGTCGTCATGGGGTATTTCCTTCAATTGGGTGCGATTCGACAGGAACCGCCCGGGTGAGGAAATATTGCTCTTCGTCAGCTAGTCTGAATAGCCGACTAATTTAGATCATTAGATTCGACAAATTAGAAAAGTTGACCCACGTAACCGGTAAAGGAGTTCAATCGTGCAATTTGCCAAGCGACGTCTGATTCAAGGAAACAGACATGATCTCTGACCCGGGAACACCGACACTGGACCAACTACGCGTGTTCCTGACGGTCGTGGAAGTCGGCAGTTTTGCGGCGGCGGCCAGAAAACTGCACCGCGCCACTTCGGTCATCAGCTACTCGATCGCCAACCTTGAAATGCAGCTCGGTGTGTCGCTATTCGACCGCCAGACAACCCGCAAACCCCAACTCACCGATGCCGGTCGCACCGTGTTGGCCGAAGCCAGGACCATTGCCAACGGCATCCATGGACTACGCGCCAAGGTCAAAGGCTTGCTTCAGGGGCTCGAAGCCGAAGTCCACGTGGTGCTCGATGTCATGCTGCCCCCCGAGCGCGTGGTGGATGCGCTCAAATCCTTTCGCGAAGAGTTCCCTACGGTTGCCCTGCACTTGCATATGGAAGCGCTCGGCGCCGTCACCGACCTGGTGATCAACGGTGGCGCGATCATCGGCGTCAGTGGCCCGATGAACGAGGGCATCGACGGTATCGAAAGAATTGGCGTCGGCAGCGTCGAGTTGATTCCGGTGGCGGCGCCGAATCATCCACTGGCTTCAAGCGACAGCAATGTTCCGGGCGCCGGGCGAGAGTTCACGCAACTGGTGCTGTCCGACCGCTCGCTGCTGACCAAGGACAAGGATTTCGCCGTGCTCGGTAACCGCACCTGGCGCCTGGCGGACCTGGGCGCCAAGCACATGCTGCTGCGTGAAGGCATTGGCTGGGGGAACATGCCCCGTCCGATGGTCGAGGAAGACCTGCAGGCCGGTCGGCTGGTACGTCTGAACCTGCCGGAATACCAGAGCGGGATTTATGCCTTTGACGTCATTTACCGCACGGATCTGCCACCGGGACCGGCCGCGAGATGGCTGATCGAGCGATTCGTTCAACAAAGCTCGGCGCAGGAGGCATCCGCTTGAGGGGGCACGTGTCGATTCACGACTCGTCGGCAACCACTCTCACTCTGTGGCAATCGGACGGCCCAAGTTTTTGACCGCTCGAGGAGCGAACTTCAATCGGCATCAGGGACTGGCCGAACGCATTGTCCAACAACACAGAACGGGTCTCTTCCCGCGCGAACAGGAAACGTTCGCCCCACTGCCTCATGCTGACAACCACCGGAAAGATCTCCCGTCCTTTCTCCGTCAGGACGTACTCCTTGTAGGCGCTTCCATCTGACGCCGGTTGAACGTCGAATACACCGACCTCAACCAGCGTTTTCAGGCGCGATGCCAGGATGTTTTTGGCCACCCCCAGGCTTTTCTGGAATTCGCTGAATCGGCGAATGCCGTCAAACGCGTCGCGAATGATCATGAGCGACCATCGATCGCCAATGGCTTCCAGTGTTCGTGCTACCGGGCATTCGCTGCTGTGCGATGAAGTGTCTTCGACCATCGTATTTACCTTTTGGATAAGGACTGCCAAGCCTGTCGTCGAATTTTGAGCAATGTGGTTGCAATTTGAAACCTGATTCGACAACAATTGAATCCAGTTTTTAATTGAAACCAGTTTAACGCCACGGAGGCTCATGTGACAGCAGATGCCGACTCAGCCACCCAGCCTTTCGTCACGCAGGCTTCGGGACTTTCTCCATCACTCACGTTTTTATTTTCGGTCACCTGCGCGCTGGCAGTCGCCAACGTTTATTTCGCGCAACCCTTACTCGACTCAATGGCTCAGAGCCTGGGTGTGGACTCATCCGTGATCGGGTTTGTGGTGACGGCTACCCAGGTCGGTTACGCGCTGGGGTTGCTGTTCATCGTCCCGCTGGGTGACTTGCTGAACCGTAAAGGGCTGATTCTGACTCAAGTGCTGCTGTCCGCGATTGCGCTGGCGGGGGTCGGCGCAGCACAGCAATGGTTGACCCTGTTGGGGGTCATGATCGTTGTGGGTTTGCTGGCCGTGATGGTTCAAGTGCTGGTGGCCTATGCCGCCGTGCTGGCAACACCGTCACAACGTGGCCAGGCCGTGGGAACCGTCACCAGCGGCATTGTCCTGGGCATACTTCTGGCGCGGTTCACCTCCGGGCTGATCGCAGATCTGGCGGGCTGGCGCGCCGTGTATTTCGTTTCCTCGGGACTGATGCTGACCCTCGCGGCAGTGTTCTGGAAAGCCTTGCCTCCCGCAGTGACGCCACGCAGTCGATACACTTACCCGGCACTCATCCGCTCGCTCTTCACGCTGTTCATGACCGAGCCGGTGTTGCGAACCAGGGGCCTGCTGGCCTTGCTGATCTTTGCCGCTTTTTCCGTGCTCTGGACATCCATGGTGCTGCCGTTGAGCGCCCCGCCGCTGTCGCTTTCACACACGGCCATCGGCCTGTTTGGCCTGGCGGGCGTCGCCGGTGCTCTGGCTGCCAGAAGAGCCGGTCGCTGGGCCGATCAAGGTATGGGGCAACGAGTTACGGGCATTTCGCTGGCGATCCTGACGCTGTCCTGGTTGCCCATCGCGTTTGCGCAAACGTCACTGATCGCCCTGGTTTGCGGAGTGGTCCTGCTCGACTTCGCCGTGCAAGCCGTACACGTCACCAACCAGAGCCTGATTTTCGCGGCACGACCCGACGCGCAAAGTCGCATGGTCGGTGCGTACATGTGCTTTTACTCGGTGGGCAGTGCACTGGGCGCTGCCGCCGCGACGCAGGTTTATGCGCTATGGGGCTGGATAGCCGTCAGCCTGCTGGGCGCCTCGATCAGTGCGACTGCCCTGGTGCTGTGGTTTTTTACGTTGCGATTCTCAATGATCCATCAAGGAAGATCCGTATGAAAACCCGACACCTCGCAGTTGTTCTTATCGTCTCGGGTCTTGGCGTCGGTTTGTATGGAATGCGCGCCCTCAATGCGGTGCTCAAGCGTTTTCAGCGATGCCCGTCGTGACAACTGCACGATCTGGAGACCTTCCGGGCACGGCTCAAGCGTGGGGTGTTTTCCGTGCTCAAGCTTTCGCCATTATCAGAGCGACGGCAGATAGGCCATCACGTGCGACTCGCCCATCAGTAGCGGGCGATTGAGATCCGCGCAGGCGCGCAGGTATTCGGCTACCAAAGTGATCCGCTTGAGCTTGCGCAGGTCCTCGCTGTAGTACATCCAGAACTGTCGAGTGACCTCCACCTGATCCGGTAGCACTTCACACAGGCGCGGGTCGGGACCGGCGAGGAAGCAGGGCAGGATGGCCAGCGCGCGCCCTTCCAGCGCCGCATGGTACTGGGAGACTACGCTGGTGCTGCGCAGGCGGCTGTGCGCGCCGGGCAGCAGGTCGTTCAGGTAGAGCAGCTTGAAGCTGAAGGCCAGATCCTCGACATAAGTCACGAATGGGTGACCGGCCAGGTCCTCGCGACTGGCAATCGGCGAATGATTGGCCAGGTACTCCGGTGTCGCATACAGACGCAGACGGTAGTCGCACAGCCGCGAGCACACGTACGGACCGCGCTCAGGCCGCTCCAGGGTGATGGCGATGTCTGCCTCGCGTCGTGACAGGTTGACGAAATGCGGGACCGGCAGGATGTCCACGGAGATATGCGGATAGTGAATGATGAAGTGGCTCATTTGCGTGGTGACGAAACAGGAGCCGAAAGCTTCGGTACAGCCGATACGCAGGTGCCCGGCGAGCCCCCCGGTGGTTCCGCAAACCTGCTCGCAGGCTGCCAGCAGCGTACTTTCCAGCGTTTCGGCGTGACTGACCAGGCGCTGCCCCTCGACAGTCATGACGAAGCCCGACGCTCGGGACTTCTCGAAAAGCAGCGCGCCAAGGCTTTGCTCAAGGGCGCGGATGCGCCGCGACACCGTGGTGTAGTCCACCCCCAAACGGCGCGCTGCGCCACTCGCGGTGCGTGCACGGGCGACCTCGAGAAAGAAACGCATATCGTCCCAATTCACGTGACTTTGCGTTGTGCGTTTTTGCATATTCATCAGGCTTTTCTGCCAATACATATTGGAAATTAGCCAACATATACTCGCATCCAGCCTGGTTTGACCAGCATCGTTTCTCAACCGGAAAGGCCCCGATTTCAACCAGGGCTAACGGCATGAATGCAGGGTAAAAAGCCTGCTTTCAAGCCGAAAACAGGCAACTGCGCGGCAGCGTAATCACTGCCACCTTCGCGCCCGCCGAGGGCTCATACGGCGGGTCTCCTGTCGGCGCCACACCTGCCATTTCAACAGCCCCTCGCCTCCGGAAGATCGCCAGGGCAGCAACGACTCCAGCAGCATTCAGGTGACGCTCCGCTTCGGGACGTCGCCCGGGTACCCGTACGCCCCTCAAAAGGCCGGCAAACAACAACAATTAAAAGCGGAGCCTCACTATGACGACAGATCATCCGAACCACGCCCAGACCTGCGCCCAGGTCAGGGCCAATCCCAAGTTCCAGCGCCTCACCCGCCAGCGCGCGTTGTTAGCCTGGTCACTGAGCGGCGCGGTCCTGGCTGTCTATTACAGCTTCATCATGGTAGTGGCCTTCGCACCTGCCTGGCTGCACCTGCCGCTGTACGACGGCAGTCACCTCAGCCTCGGCATGCCGATCGGCGTGACAATTATCCTGCTGTCCTGGTTGCTTACCGCCTGGTACGTGAATACCGCCAACACCCGTTTCGACGCGCTCAGCGCGCAGATCCTCCAGGAGACCCGCGCATGAAACGCCTACTCGCCCTTCTCGCCCTCAGCCCCCTGCTGGCCAACGCCGCACCCATCACCGCGGAGAAGCAACCGCTCAATGTGCATGCCATCGGCATGTTCTTCGTCTTCGTCCTCGCCACGTTGCTGATCACTTGGTGGGCTTCGCGCCGCACGCGCTCCGCCGCCGATTTCTACAGTGCCGGCGGCGGTATAACGGGTTTGCAGAATGGCCTGGCGATCGCCGGTGACTATATGTCGGCGGCCACTTTGCTGGGCCTCTCGAGCATGGTGTTCACCAGAGGCTATGACGGCTTCATCTATATCATTGGCTTCTTCGTCGGCTGGCCCATCGTCACCTTCCTGATGGCCGAGCGCCTGCGCAACCTGGGCCGCTACACCTTCGCCGACATCGTCTCCTTCCGCCTGGATCAAACTCGCGTACGCAGCTTCGCCGCCCTCGGCTCGCTGACGGTGGTGTGTTGCTACCTGGTGGTGCAAATGGTCGGCGCTGGGCAGTTGGTCAAGCTGCTGTTCGGCCTCGACTATCGCACGGCGGTGGTGGTGGTCGGCCTGCTGATGCTGGTCTACGTGATCTTCGGCGGCATGCTCGCCACCACATGGGTGCAGATCACCAAGGCGGTCCTGCTGCTGGCCGGCGGCACGACCCTGATGCTGATGGCCCTGAGCCGCTTCGGCTTCAGCTTCGAGACGCTGGCCGCCCAAGCCGTGGCGGTGCATGCCAGCGGCGTGCAGATTATGGGCCCGGGCACTTTGCTGGCCGACCCGATCAACGCGGTGTCACTGTCCCTCGGACTGGTCTTCGGCATCGCCGGCCTGCCGCACATTCTGATGCGTTTCTTCACCGTGCCCAATGCCAAGGAGGCGCGCAAATCGGTGCTATTCGCCACGGTGTTCATCGGCTTCTTCTTCCTGGTGGTCTGCATCCTGGGCTACACCGCCATCGTCATCGTCGGCACAGACCCGCAGTACTATGTCGACGGTAAGCTCGGCGGCGCCATGATCGGCGGCGGCAACATGGTGGCCATGCACCTGGCCAAGGCGGTGGGCGGCAATCTGTTTCTCGGATTCCTCTCCGCCGTGGCCTTCGCCACCATCCTTGCAGTGGTGGCCGGCCTGGCCCTGGCCGGCGCCTCGGCCATCTCTCACGACCTATATGCCTCGGTACTGAAGAAGGGCAAGGCCGACGAGAAGCAGGAAATGCGCGTGTCGCGCATCGCCACTGTCGGACTGGGCATCGTCGCGATTTCCCTCGGCATTCTATTCGAGGGCCAGAACATCGCCTTCCTGGTCGGCCTGACGTTTGGCATAGCGGCCTCTGCGAATTTCCCGGTATTGATCATGGCCATGTACTGGGGTGGCCTGACCACCCGTGGCGCCCTCTATGGCGGTCTGACTGGCCTGATCAGCGCCCTGGCCCTGGTCATCGGCTCTCCGTCGGTGTGGGTCGGCGTATTGGGCCATGCCCAGGCGATCTTCCCCTACGACCAGCCGGCGCTGTTCTCCATGCCTTTGGCCTTCCTGGTCATCGTGGTGGCGTCCAAGCTGGACCGTAGCGAGCGCGCCGACCGCGAGCGCGCTGCCTATGCCGATCAGTTCGTCCGCGCCCAGACTGGCTTGGGCGCTGCCATGGCCAGCAGTCACTAACGCTGCAGCTTTCCGGGGCTAACGGCCCCGAGCGCGAGTCCGCTCCTTTGCTTCGCGCTTTTTTACTCCCGCCCTGCGCCGCCCGGCGCGGGGTACCTCCAACGAGCCTTCCCTCCACCAGCCCCGGCCAGTGCGGGAACGGCTTGCTTATAACAACACTGCTCATAACAACAAGAGACAAGCAATGAAACCCACCCTAATCACCCTGCTCCTGGCAGGCAGCAGCGTTGCCACCCAGGTCCACGCGGACTTCCTGGCAGACAGCAAGGCCAACCTGGAACTGCGCAACTTTTACTTCAACCGAGATTATCGTCAGACCAACGCTCCCCAATCCAGGCAAGAGGAATGGGCACAGGGTTTCCTGCTGCGCTATGAGTCGGGATTCACCGAAGGGTTGATCGGTGTGGGTTTCGATGCCATCGGACTGGTCGGCGTCAAGCTCGATTCCAGCCCCGATCGCGCAGGCTCCGGCCTGCTCAAACGCCACCGCGACACGAGCAAAGGGGCTCAGGACGAGTACGGCGAACTGGGCCTGACCGCCAAAGTGCGTGCCTCAAAAAGCACACTGAAACTCGGCACGCTGCTGCCGAAACTGCCGACGGTACTGGCCAACGATTCACGGCTGTTGCCACAAACCTTCAAGGGCGGCCAGTTGACGTCGCTGGAGATTGAAGGCATGACGGTGGATGCCGGGCGACTGACGCAGGTCAATCAGCGCGACTCCTCGAATTACGAAGACATGGGCATCACCCGCACCGGCGCCAAAGGCATCACCACACGTCATGTCGACAGCGACAGCTTCGATTTCGCCAGCCTGAACTACAAATGGACCAGCAACCTCGCCACCGGCTACAGCTACGGTCACCTCGACAACTTCTACAGCCAGCACCTGGTCAACCTGACCTACGTGTTGCCGGTCACAACCGGCCAGTCGCTGAAGACCGATCTGCGCTTCGCCCGCTCCACGGACGACGGTGGCAGCAATGTCGATAACAATGCCATCGGCGCGATGTTCACCTACAGCGTCGACGGGCATGCGTTGGGCCTGGGTTACCAGGGCATGAGCGGCGACACCGGCTACGCCTACGTCAACGGCACCGACGCCTTCCTGGTGAACTTCGTGCAGATCGGCGACTTCGCCAGCAAGGACGAAAAGTCCTGGCAGGCTCGCTACGACTACAACTTCGCGGCCATCGGGGTGCCTGGCCTGACCTTCATGACCCGTTACCTCACCGGCGACAACATTGATCTGGGCGGCAACCGTCCCCAAGGCAAGGAATGGGAACGCGATACCGACATCGGTTATGTCGTGCAGAGCGGGCCATTAAAGAATGTCGGGGTGAAGTGGCGCAACGCGACGGTGCGCTCGACCAACTTCGGCAGCGACCTGGATGAAAACCGCCTGATCCTCAGCTATACCCTGGCGCTCTGGTAAATCCCCCCGCCAGACGGGGCCGCTCGCGTCGCCTGACGGTGCGAGTGGCCTCATCCAACGCGCCACACCTATGATTTTTTTGCACAACGCACCGGTTTTTATGAGCATTTTTAATTGATTTTTGCATGCATATACTGGGCTCAAGCGCTTGGTCATGAACCGGGCCAGACCCAACAAAAATAAACAAGGGCATACACCGTGAAGACATCCATGCTTGCCGCCGTCTCCCCGCTCTCAGGTACCTGCACGCGTCTCGTACGCATTGCTGCCCGCAGCGAAGCCACCCTCGCCGCCTGACCATCCCGTACCTGTACCCGCGCCGATCGTCACCACGATCGATGGAGACTCCAATGAACAGCAACTGCCAACCCTTCCTCGCCGCTCGAGACTTCCTGCTGGCTCACCGTACTGACTACACCACTGCCGTGCGTGACTTCCGCTGGCCGCAACTGAACGAGTTCAACTGGGCACTGGATTATTTCGATGCCATGGCCGAGGGCAACCAGGCCAACGCCCTGTGGATCGTTGAAGAAGACGGCAGCGAACAGCGCTACAGCTTCCAGCAATTGGCCGCGCGCTCCAACCAGGTGGCCAATCACCTGCGTGCCCTTGGCGTGCGCCGCGGCGAACGCATCCTGCTGATGCTCGGTAACGACGTCGCCCTGTGGGAAACCATGCTTGCCGCCTTCAAGCTTGGCGCCGTGGTTATCCCCGCCACCGCCCTGCTGACCCCCGATGACCTGGGCGACCGCATCGAGCGTGGCCAGGTTCGTCACCTGGTGGTCGGCAGCGCCCATGTCGACAAGTTCGTCGGCCTGGGAGACGGCTGCAGTCGCATCTGCGTCGGCCCGGCCCCCACTGGCTGGACCCCGCACAGCGCCGCCAGCGAATATTCCGAGCACTTCGACGTCGAAGGCCGCACGCTAGCCACCGACCCGATGCTGCTGTACTTCACCTCCGGTACCACCTCCAAGCCGAAGATGGTGCTGCACAGTCACCAGAGCTACCCGGTCGGCCACCTGTCGACCATGTACTGGATCGGCCTGCAGCCGGGTGACCTGCACTTGAACATCTCGTCACCGGGTTGGGCCAAGCATGCGTGGAGCTGCCTCTTCGCACCGTGGAACGCCGGCGCCTGCATCTTCATCCACAACGTCGCGCGCTTCAGCGCCCCGGCCCTGCTTGGCGCGCTGGAGCGCTATGGCGTCACCAGCCTGTGCGCCCCGCCCACCGTGTGGCGCATGCTGATCCAGGAGGATCTGGCCAGTTACAAGGAGCGCCTGAGCCTGCGCGAACTGGTGGGCGCCGGTGAGCCGCTCAACCCGGAGATCATCGAGCAGATCCTGCATGCCTGGGACTTGCCGCTGCGCGACGGCTTCGGTCAGTCGGAAACCACCGCTTTGGTCGGCAACACGCCCGGCCAGCTGCTCAAACCCGGTTCCATGGGCCGTCCATTGCCGGGCTACCAGGTGACTATGCTTGACCCCGACGGCGTACCCGGCGATGAGGGTGAAGTAGCCCTGCCGCTGGACGTGCGTCCCCTCGGCCTGATGCTGTGCTACGAGGACAGCCCGGAAAAAACCGCCGAAGTGATGCGCGACGGCTACTACCGTACCGGCGACACGGCGCAGATCGACGCGGATGGCTACATCACCTTTGTCGGCCGCGCCGACGACGTGTTCAAAGCCTCCGACTACCGCATCAGCCCATTCGAGCTGGAAAGCGCGCTGATCGAGCACCCGGCGGTGATGGAAGTGGCCGTGGTGCCAAGCCCTGATCCGGTGCGCCTGGCAGTGCCCAAGGCCTATCTGATCCTGGCCCATGACGCACCGGGCAGCTACGAACTCGCCGCCAGCATCCTCGCCTTCGCCCGCGAGCACCTGGCGCCCTACAAACGGGTGCGACGCATCGAATTCGTCAGCGAACTGCCCAAGACCATCTCCGGGAAGATCCGCCGGGTGGAACTGCGACAGATGGAAGTGCAGCGCCGCCAGAGCGATGCACGCGGCGCGCAAGAATACTTCGAAGAAGACTTCCCGCACCTCAAGGGCTGAACCCGGGCCGGTACGCCGGCCCTTCTGAATTCAAACGCGACCGCTCGGCCAACCAGGCCGAGGGGCTTCACTCGACCTAAAGAAAGTAGGCAGGACCCGAAAATGACCTCATCCAGCATTCCAACCGTCAAGCTCCTCATCAACGGCGAATTCGTTGAATCGCGCACCACTCAGTGGCGCGACGTGGTCAACCCGGCCACCCAGGAAGTTCTGGCCCGCGTACCCTTCGCCACCGCCGAGGAAATGGACGCCGCCGTGGCCAGCGCCAAGGAAGCCTTCAAGACCTGGCGCAAGACGCCGATCGGCGCCCGCTCGCGGATCTTCTTCAAATACCAGCAGTTGATCCGCGAGAACATCAAGGAACTGGCTGCCCTGCTCACCGCCGAACAGGGCAAAACCCTGCCAGATGCCGAAGGTGATGTGTTCCGCGGCCTGGAGGTGGTCGAGCACGCCACCTCCATCGGCAACCTGCAGATGGGCGAGTTGGCCAACAACGTCGCCAACGGCGTCGACACCTACACCCTGATGCAGCCGCTGGGCGTGTGCGCCGGCATCACCCCGTTCAACTTCCCGGCGATGATCCCGCTGTGGATGTTCCCGATGGCCATCGCCACCGGCAACACTTTCATCCTAAAGCCGTCCGAGCAAGACCCGCTGGTGACCATGCGCCTGGTCGAACTGGCCCTGGAGGCCGGTGTACCCAAGGGCGTGCTCAACGTTATCCACGGCGGCGTCGACGCGGTGAACCTGATCTGCGACCACCCGGACATCAAAGCCGTGTCCTTCGTCGGTTCGACCAAAGTCGGTACCCATGTCTACAACCGCGCCACCCAGAACGGCAAGCGCGCACAGTGCATGATGGGCGCGAAGAACCACGCCATTGTCCTGCCCGATGCCAACAAGCAGCAGACGTTGAACAACCTGCTGGGAGCCTCCTTCGGCGCCGCTGGTCAACGCTGCATGGCCCTGCCGGTGGTGATCCTGGTGGGTGAAGCACAGGCCTGGTTGCCGGACCTGATCGAGCGGACCAAGACCCTCAAGATCAATGGCGGCACCGAGCCTGGCACCGACATCGGTCCGGTGATTTCCTGCGCGGCCCTGGACCGCGTCCACAGCCTGATTGCCAGCGGCATCGAAGAAGGCGCCAAACTCGAACTGGATGGACGCAACCCGAGCGTGCCGGGCTACCAGGACGGCAACTTCGTCGGCCCGACCATCTTCTCCAGCGTCACTGCGCAAATGTCGGTGTACCGCGAAGAAATCTTCGGCCCGGTGCTGTGCGTCATGCACGCCGCCAGCCTGAGCGAGGCGATCGAGATCATCAACGCCAACCCGAATGGCAACGGCACCGCTCTGTTCACCCGCTCCGGCGCTGCGGCCCGTCATTTCCAGGAAGAAATCGACGTCGGCCAGGTAGGCATCAACGTGCCGATCCCGGTACCGGTTCCGCTGTTCTCCTTCTCCGGTTCGCGCGCCTCCAAGCTGGGCGACCTGGGCCCCTACGGCAAGCAGGTGGTGACCTTCTACACCCAGACCAAGACGGTCACCCAGCGCTGGTTCGACGAGGATGACACCGGCGGCTCGGTGAACACCACCATCACCCTTAAATGATCTCTGCCGGCCGGCGCCCAGCGTCGGCCGGCCAGGAGCTGAACGATGCAATTCGCTGTTTGCCGGCCACGACCAAAAGGAAGGCATGCACGCCTTCGTCGACAAGCGCGTGCCGAATTTCCTGCACCGCTGATCCCCACTCGCAAAAGGTAGTCATCATGCATATCGGATTTCTCGGCCTCGGCAACATGGGCGGCCCAATGGCCCGCAACCTGCTCAAGGCTGGCCACAGTCTGACCGTCTTCGATCCTTTCCCGCAGGCGGTCGCCGCCCTGGTGGAGGCCGGTGCCAGCGCCGCTGACTCGCCCGCCGCCGTGGCCAAAGCCAAGGTTGAGGTGATCATCACCATGTTGCCGACCGCCGACCATGTGATGCAGGTCTATCGCGGCAAGGACGGCCTGTTGGCCAATATTGGCCAAAGCGTGCTGTTGATCGACAGTTCGACGATCGACCCGCTAAGCGCTCGCGAGGTGGCCAAATTCGCCCTGGCCCAGGGCAACCCGATGCTCGACGCGCCGGTATCCGGCGGCACCGGTGGCGCGGCGGCAGGCACCCTGACTTTTATGGTCGGCGGCCCGGTCAGCGTGTTCGACCAAGCCCTGCCGATCCTCTCGGCCATGGGCAGGAACATTGTGCACTGCGGCGGCGCAGGCAACGGCCAAGTGGCCAAAATCGCCAATAACATGCTGCTCGGCATCTCCATGGTCGGCGTCGCCGAGGCCATGGCCTTGGGTGTAGCCCTGGGCATGGACGCCAAGGTGCTGGCCGGTGTCATCGGCACCTCCACCGGTCGCTGCTGGAGCTCGGAGATCAACAATCCGTTCCCGGGCGTGCTGGAAAACGCTCCGGCCTCGCGTGGTTACAGTGGCGGCTTTGGTACCGACCTGATGCTCAAGGACCTCGGCCTGGCCACCGAAGCAGCGAAACATGCGCGTCAGCCAGTGGTGCTCGGTGCTGCCGCTCAGCAGCTGTACCAGACCTTCAGCCTGCAAGGTAATGGCGGTCTGGACTTCTCCGCCATCATCAAACTGTTCCGTGGGGAAGCAAAAGCATGAGCGGGCAGCAAGCCCCGGTGCTAGCCAGTGTGCGCAACCGCATCGGCCACCTGACGCTGAATCGACCAAGCGCGTTGAACACCTTGGACCTGCCCATGGTGACACTGTTGTGCCGGTACCTGCGGGTCTGGGAACAGGACCCGGAAATCGTCGCCGTGACCATTCGTGGCGCCGGGGAAAAAGCCTTCTGTGCCGGTGGCGACATCCGCATGCTGTACGACAGTCACAAGACCGGCGACAACCTGCACGAGCTGTTCCTCGAGGAAGAGTACGCCCTTGACGAGTACCTGCATGGCTACTCCAAACCGGTGCTGGCGCTGCTGGATGGTTTCGTCCTGGGCGGCGGCATGGGGCTGGCACAAGCTGCCTCGCTGAGGGTGATCACCGAGCGCACGCGGATGGGTATGCCGGAAGTCGGCATCGGCTTTTTCCCCGATGTCGGCGGCAGCTATTTCCTGCCGCGCCTTCCGGGTGAGCTGGGTATCTATCTGGGGGTCACAGGCTGCCAGGTACGTGCCGCCGATGCGCTCTATGCCAACCTGGCCGACTACTATCTGCCCAGCGAGCGGCTGGCCGAACTGGATGCCGCCCTGGATCATCTGAACTGGACCCGTGCGCCCGACGAAGACTTGCAAGATCTGCTCGCCGGCCTGGCCACCGAGCGTATTGCGGGATCGGAACTCAAGGCCTATCGCCAGGTGATCGATGAATACTTCGCCCTGCCTGATGTGCCGGCGATTCGCAATGCGCTGCAGCGCGAGCAGCGTCCCGAGCTGCGCGACTGGGCCGAGCAGACGGTCGAGCTGCTCGACAGCCGCTCGCCGCTGGCAATGGCCGCGACACTGGAGCTATTGCGTCGCGGTCGATACCTGAGCCTGGCCGACTGTTTTGCCTTGGAGTTGCACCTGGGCTACCAGTGGTTCGACAGGGGCGACCTGATGGAGGGCGTCCGCGCCCTGATCATCGACAAGGACAAGATCCCACGCTGGAACCCGCCCTCCCTGGGGGAACTGGTACCTGCGCGGGTGCAGGCCTTCTTCAGAGACTATCGCCCGGCCTCTGGCAACCCCCTTCGCACCGCCTGATCGGCAGGAGACTCGCAATGCACGATATCGAATTGACCGAAGAACAACGCATGATCCGCGACATGGCGCGCGACTTCGCCCGCAGCGAAGTCGGCCCGCATGCCCAAGCCTGGGAAAAGGCCGGCTGGATCGATGACGCCGTGGTGGCGCAGATGGGTGAACTGGGCCTGCTGGGGATGGTTGTGCCGGACACTTGGGGCGGCAGTTACACCGACTATGTGGCCTACGCCCTGGCCGTGGAAGAAATCTCGGCCGGCGACGGCGCCCTCGGCGCATTGATGAGCATCCACAATTCAGTGGGCTGCGGCCCGCTACTCAAATACGGCACCCCCGCCCAGCAAGACAGCTGGCTGCCGCTGCTGGCCAGCGGCCAGGCCATCGGCTGTTTCTGTCTGACCGAACCACAGGCCGGCACCGAAGCACACAACCTGCGCACCCGCGCCGAGCTGCGCGACGGCCAGTGGGTACTCAACGGCGCCAAGCAGTTCGTCAGTAACGGCAAGCGCGCCAAGCTGGCCATCGTCTTTGCCGTCACCGATCCGGAACTGGGCAAGAAGGGGCTGTCGGCCTTCCTGGTGCCGACCGACGATCCCGGATTCGTGGTCGACCGCAGCGAACACAAGATGGGCATCAAGGCCTCCGATACCTGCGCGGTGACCCTGAACGACTGCACGATCCCCCAGGACAATCTGCTGGGCGAGCGCGGCAAGGGCCTGGCCATTGCCCTGTCCAACCTGGAAGGCGGTCGCATCGGCATCGCCGCCCAGGCCCTGGGCATCGCCCGCGCCGCCTTCGAGGCCGCGCTGGGGTATGCCCGTGAACGCATCCAATTCGGCAAACCAATCATCGAACACCAGAGCGTGTCCAACCTGCTCGCCGATATGCACACCCGGCTCAATGCTACCCGCCTGCTGGTGCTGCATGCCGCACGCCTGAAAAGCGCCGGGCAACCGTGCTTGTCAGAAGCCTCGCAGGCCAAGCTGTTCGCCTCGGAAATGGCCGAGCGCGTGTGCTCCAGCGCCATGCAGATCCATGGCGGCTACGGCTACCTGGAAGACTACCCGGTGGAGCGCTACTACCGCGATGCGCGCATCACCCAGATCTACGAAGGCACCAGTGAAGTGCAGCGCCTGCTGATCGCCCGCGAGCTGGCGCACTACGCGCTCTGAGGCCTTGGCCGGACGCGCCCGCTGCGTCCGGCTGTCCCCCTCTTCCGTCTCCCTTCGAGGACATCAACCAGAATGCCACCCGTGCAGCTTCGCTGGCCCACGAAAATGCCCAGGCAGCAGGCCGGTCCAACGAGGCCAGCCAGGAATTGGGCCAACTGGCGGGTCAGCTGAATCGGCTATTGGGGCAGTTTCGCGTATGAAGGTGAATGAGCAACTATCGAGGTGTTAATTCCATGACCAACGCCCAGCCAGTAACGCCCCGTTGCGCCAGCCCGAATTCCCTTTCAGCGGGACCTGTCGAACAAGGGCACCACTCGCGCTACATGGAAACCCGCCACAAAGCACTCGAGCTGTTCGCCAGGTGTGGTTTCAGCCGGGTAAGCATGCGCGATCTCGCCACTTATCTAGGGATCAATGTCGGCTCCATTTACAACCACATCGATAGCAAGGAAGCACTGCTGTTCGAGCTGATCGAGGAACTCTACGAACAGTTGCTTCACGGCGCCAGCCTGGTGAATCGTCGCAAATCCGCACCTGCGGTACGACTGCACGGCCTGCTTGAGGCGCACCTCCTGCTGCATGAGCGTATGGGGGCGCATTTCCGCCTGGCGGAGTATGACCTCCATTGTCTGAGCAGCGAACAGCAAGCCTTGATCCTGACCTTGCGTCGGCGCTATGAGGAACACTTGGTGGGAACGATAGAGCAGCTCACGGGTACACCGGTGAGCGTCACCCAGCGTGCTACCTTCAGCAGCATCGTTTCCCTGCTCAACCAACTGCCTGCCTGGATTGGAGAGTCCCAGGCAAGTAAGGGAGCACGACGCAAGCTGCTGCATGAGATAGTCATGGGTGCCCTCCACGGTGCATTGCAGGCGACTCATACCACCGGTTGCAAATTCCCGGAAAAACCAATCACCTACCGCTAGTGAGACAGCCCCCTATAAATGCCAGTATTCGGTTATAGCTCGTTGAGGTAGTCCCTTTTATCGGCTGCACGCTAACATACTGGCGGGTTCAATCATGGTCTGACTCCGGCGGTTTTCTGTCTGCCGCCACCGCCAGGTTTGAGGTGATTGCGATCCTTCGCGACAGGTAGTAATCGGCCAAATGCGGTCATTCCAGTTCTGTTTGCGCGAAACCTTGGAATTGGCCAACACGCCCTCATAACAAAGGCTATACCCAACTCCTCCGAGAGGAACGACAGACCATGACCAGACAAACCGAAACTGCCATTCTCGCCGGAGGTTGCTTCTGGGGCATGCAGGATCTGCTGCGGCGCTATCCCGGTGTGCTGCACACGCGGGTCGGGTACACCGGCGGCGATGTGCCGAATGCCACCTACCGCAACCATGGCAACCACGCCGAAGCCATCGAGATCGTCTTCGACCCTGCCGTGATCAGCTACCGGCAGATCCTTGAGTTCTTCTTCCAGATACACGACCCCAGCACGCCCAACCGTCAGGGTAATGACCTGGGGCCCAGCTACCGTTCGGCGATCTACTACCTCAGCGAACAGCAACGCGACATCGCCGAGGACACCGCTGCCGATGTCGATGCTTCACACCTGTGGCCAGGCCGGGTTGTCACCGAAATCGAACCGGCGGGACCTTTTTGGGAAGCGGAGCCGGAGCACCAGGATTACCTCGAGCGTATACCGAATGGCTACACATGCCACTTCATCCGCCCGAACTGGAAGCTCCCCAAGCGCGCCTGAGAGTCGTGCTTGTGAAGCGCAGAGGTGACCACTTCCGGTCGGTTTCAGCCGGTCGTCGAAGGCAGAAATCGGCCATGGCGGACGTTTAGAGTAGTGAAAATAAATCCGTCCCCTTTCTCCCCGGAAAAACCCGGGCGCAGAGGAAGTCGACGAATACCCGCACCTTGGGAGATGGGTGTTTACTGGCAGGCCAGAGCAAATGGAATTCGCCATTGCGCTCTGTGTGCTCTGGCAAAACGCTCCACAGCTGCCCCTCGGCGAGCGCCTGCCTGACTGAGAACTCCGGCAGATAGGCGATGCCCAGTCCCCGCAAGGCAAAGCATAAACGGGTTTCGATGGTGTTGCAGATCATCGAAATGGGCAAGGCTAACTCGGGCTCCTCAGCAGTACGACGCAAGGCCCAGGTTTCCAGCTTGCCGCTATGGGGGAAACGGTAGTGCAGGCAGCTGTGCTGCAGCAGATCGGTTGGTACTTTTGGCGTACCACGCGCTGCCAGGTAGTCCGGCGAGGCGACCAGCAACGAACGGAATGAACCGAGCTTACGCGCCGATAAACGCGAATCCGTAGGCGCGCCGGTTCTGACCACGACGTCGAAACCTTCCTCGATCACATCGACCAGGCGGTCACTGAAGTCCAGGTCCAATTCAATGGCCGGGTACTCACGCATAAAGTCGCCGAGCACCGGATGTACCAGCGAACTGACCAAGGGCAAGCTGACCCTCAAGCGTCCACGTGGAGCGGCGCTGGCTTGCGACAGTTCCAGTTGAGCCGCCTCGATTTCTGCCAGAATCCGACGGCTGCGCTCCAGAAACAGCATGCCTTCGGCAGTCGGCGTGACGCTGCGCGTGCTGCGGTGAAACAGGCGAACACCGAGCTTCTCTTCCAGCCGCGCCACACTCTTGCCGATGGCCGACGCCGACACCCCCAGCATTCGGCCGGCCGCAACGAAACTGCGATTTTCAGCGACCTGCACAAACACCACAAAGCCATTCAAGCTGTCCATGCTGCCCTCCATTGCGGACATTCTGCTCCGCATAAAATGGAACTCTACCCCAGTTTTTCTTTAATCCAAGACTTTCTATCGTGGCGGGGCTCTCCACTCTCAGAAGGAACTGCGCATGACCCTCCCCGAAATCGCTTTATCCACGGGCACGCTTTCACGTCAGTTGTCCGCGCGCATTGAAGCAACGGTCCAGCAAGCGCTGGAGCAGCAGCGACTGGTTGGCGCGGTAGTATTGGTGGCCCGCGATGGCGAGTTGGTCCATCGCCAGGCGGCCGGCTGGGCCGACCGCGAGAAGCGGTTGCCGATGAGCGTAGAGGCGGTGTTTCGCTTGGCATCGGTCAGCAAACCTATTGTCTCGACGGCGGCCCTGGTGTTGGTAGCGCAAGGCCGTCTCGGTCTGGATGACAGCGTTGAGCGGTGGTTGCCCGAGTTTCGGCCACAGTTGGCTGATGGACGTGCTGCCCGCATCACGGTGCGGCATTTGCTTAGTCACACGGCGGGGCTTGGCTATCGCTTTTTCGAAGCCGATGCGCATGGCCCCTATGCACAGGTCGGTGTCTCGGACGGTATGGATGCGTCCACCGTCAGCCTCACCGAAAACCTGAGCCGCATCGCCAGCGTGCCGCTGCTGTACGAGCCCGGCACGGCCTGGGGCTATTCGCTGGCAACCGATGTACTGGGGGCGGTGATTCAGCGGGTGCAGGGCGAGCAACTGGCTGATGCGGTGCGCCAGCTCGTGACTGATCCGCTGCGCATGACCGATACCGGCTTTGCCGCGCAGGACCCATCGCGCGTGCCTACCACCTACGTCAGTGCGACTCCCGAGCCCCATGCGCTGGCCGAAGGCGAAATCGTTTCGCCGTTCGAGGGGGCGATCGGCATCCCGTTCAGCCCCGCCCGCATCTTCAACCCGCAGGCGTTTGCGTCGGGTGGTGCCGGCATGGCCGGAACAGCCGAGGACTTCCTGCGCCTCCTTGAAACATTGCGTCGCGGCGGCGGTGAGCTGCTGCCCACGGCACTCGTCGAGGAGATGGCACGCGATCAAACCGGCGGCCAGGAATTGCCCGCTGCACCGGGGTTCGGCTTTGGTCTGGGGTTCTCGATACTGCGCGATCCGGCCTTGGCGGTCACCCCCGAGTCGCCAGGCACCTGGCGTTGGGGTGGCGCCTATGGCCATTCGTGGTGTGTGGATCGACAGCAGAAGCTGAGTGTCGTCGCCTTCACCAACACGTTGTACGAAGGCATGTCGGGACGGTTCGTAACCGACCTGCGGGACGCGGTATACGGCGTCGCGGAGCCAGGCCAATGAACTCGCAAGTGCAGGATCGCATGCCTTATGCACCCTTGTTGGCGCTGGCGATGGCCGCCTTCATCACCATCCTTACCGAGGCACTGCCGGCGGGTCTCCTGCCGCAGATGGCACAGGGGCTGGCCGTCTCCGAGGCGTGGGTCGGGCAAACCGTCACCGCCTATGCCATTGGATCGCTAATGGCCGCCATGCCGTTAACGGCGGCCACACAAGGATTTCGTCGCCGTCCCTTGCTACTCGCTGCCATCGCCGGCTTTGCCATTGCCAACACGGTCACGACGTTTTCGACCAGCTTCACGTTGACGATCGCGGCGCGCTTTCTGGCCGGCGTTGCGGCGGGGCTATTGTGGGCGTTATTGGCCGGCTATGCCGCGCGCCTGGTGCCCGAACACCGCAAAGGCCGCGCCATCGCGATTGCGATGGTGGGCACACCCCTGGCGCTCTCGTTGGGCATCCCGGCCGGAACCTTTCTGGGCAACGTCCTGGGATGGCGCATGTGCTTCGGCATCATGAGCCTGCTGGCCGTGCTGCTGATGGCATGGGTGCGCTTCAACGTGCCGGACTTCGCCGGGAAGTTTGAAGAAAAACGTCTGTCGCTGCGCCATGTATTCACACTGCGGGGCATTCGCCCCGTGCTCTTCGTGGTACTGGCGTTCGTCCTTGCGCACAACATTCTCTACACCTACATCGCCCCGTTTCTGCAAGCGGCCGGCCTGGGAGCGCAGACGGATGTAGTACTGCTGGTCTTCGGAATCACATCGTTGCTGGGCATCTTGATTGTTGGGGTGTTGATCGACCGGTACCTGCGCGCGCTGACCCTGGCGAGTACCGCATTGTTCGGGATTTCAGCGATAGTGCTGGGTATGGCAGCCACCGAACCCGTTGCCGTTTTCGTAGCGATTGGCGCGTGGGGGTTAGCCTTTGGCGGCGCCGCAACGTTGTTTCAAACGGCATTGGCCCAAACGGCTGGCGATGCGTCAGATGTCGCACAATCCATGCTCGTGACTGCTTGGAACACCGCAATTGCTGGCGGGGGCATTGTGGGAGGTCTGCTACTCGACCGAGTCGGCGTAGAAGCATTCCCTCCTGCACTACTGGTGCTGTTGGTGGCCACGCTGATGGTGACGTGGTCGGCCAAGCTGCGCGGGTTTCCCGTGGTGCAGGGGGTGAAATCCGAGGCAATTTGAATGTGCTGATGTGGTAGCAGGCAGCGGCGAACCTCGCTAACAGCGCATCCCAAAGCTTTTGGACGGAAGTGGACCGGCATGACAGGCAGCTATCGGTCCAGGAGCGGACAGTGATCGATACTTCAATCAGCCTTCACGCTCGTAGTGCTCACTTGCCAACCCTGTACTGCGCAGCTATTGTCAGCCCCATGAATCAATTACGAATTGCCTTGACCACGACTACCACGACCGCCAGAGGCGGGTCGTGAGAGGTGTCGTGAGCTAATAGCGCACGAATTTCAAAGGCCCGCCAGTGATGGACAGGGCCTTTTCTTTTGCCCTTGTGTCGCTGGCCAAAACGCAGGGAAAAGCACTATGTATGCACTGTTGATTCTCGATATGCAGGTTGGATTGTTTCATGGCCCGGATAAGCCATGGGCTGGCGAAGCGTTGCTAGACACGTTGAATAATCTGTTGAGTAAAGCCCGGAGTGCAGGCGCACCCATTTTTCTCGCCCGCCACATTGGTCCACCTGGTTCACCAATCGAGCCTGGAAGCCCGTTGACACAACTGGTGCAGGAACTGGCGCTGCACGGCGACGAAGTGATTTTCGAGAAAAGTCGTCCCAACGCCTTCACCAAGACAGCCCTGGCCGATCAGCTACGGGCTTGTGGAATTCAGGGAGTGGTCATTGCCGGTATGAAGACCCAATACTGTGTCGACAGCACCTGCCGCGCCGCACGTGACCATGGATTCGATGCAGTGCTGATCGCCGATGGCCATACCTGCACGGACACCCCTGCGCTGAAGGCCGAAGAGATTGTCGCTCATCACAATGCGACCCTCGCGGGACCATTCTGCCGTGTCGTACGCGATGAGGACTGGTGTTTCTAGCCACCATGGACAGATCGGCCCGAGTCAAGCCGATCTGTCCGCCTTGAGTCGCTTTCTGCCGGTCGTGACAGGCAGAAATCGGCCGATTCTGTTGAAAAAGTCGGATTTTCAGCTCGCCTGAACTCAGGCACGACCACCACCGGAGAACCTATTCACCACATTGAGTGGTTTTTCGGCCCTTCGTTGAGCTTTGCAGCTCGGTTAGTGGG
>NZ_JAHBDJ010000004.1:0-149937 GCF_019956375.1 Pseudomonas sp. GL-R-19
CTCTCCTACTCGGGTGCTGTCACACCAGTGCTAATGACGGTCTCTGCCCCGCGCACGCTCTTCAACTCTAGCTCCCTCAGTTTGCTGCGCGACAGCGCGGCGTCGAAGACGAGGCGGCCCCTCCTACAAGGATTACAGGTGCCTCGATCTGTATAGAAGTTGTAACTGTGCGAACCGGAGCATAAAAGCTAGAGTCTGATGGTTTCACGCAGGCCCGGACCATACCCCTGCGCACCTTTCAAGGAGCCTTCATGTACAGATTCCGCCGCAGCGCCGCCCTCCTCGCCCTGAGTGTCGGCACCGTCGCCAGCCTCCCGGCCCTGGCCGCCGACGAGCTGCATTACAACCAGATTTCCCTGCGCGCCGAAGTCAGTCAGGAAGTGGCCCGCGACTTGATGATCGTGACCCTCTACACCGAAGAACAGAACAGCGACCCGGCCAAACTCGCCGCCGACGTCAGCACTGCAATGAACAAGGCGCTGGCCCAGGCCAGGAAAGTCAAGGACATCACCCTGCGTCAGGGCAGTCGCAACAGCTACCCGACCTACGATACCAAGGGCCAGAAAATCACCGGCTGGCGCGAGCGCGCCGAATTGCGCCTGGAGAGCTCGGACTTCGCCGCGCTGTCGAAGCTGACCGGCGAACTGCTCACCGACCTGAAAATGGGCGGCATGGACTTCGCCATCGCCACCCCGACCCGCAAAGCCAGCGAAGACGCCCTGCTCAAGGACGCCGTGACCGCCTTCAAGGCCCGCGCCCAACTGGCCACCGACGCCCTCGGCGGCAAGAGCTACAAAATCGTCAACCTGAACCTCAACAGCAACGGTTATCCACAGCCTTACCTGCGCGCGCCGATGATGATGAAAGCCGCCGCCATGGACGCCGCACCGGTGACGCCAGATGTTGAAGCCGGCACCAGCCAGGTCAGCATGACCGCCGATGGATCGATTGAAGTGCTGATGCCTTGAATCGATAGCCTCTGAATAAAAAACGGCGATCACTCACATGATCGCCTTTTTTATTCAGAGGCTATTTTCAGGCATGAGCTATAAATGAAGAGCCCACTGAGAAAAGCCGACAGTTGCACCGGGTGCAACTGAGATTGATTGGCCACTATCGGTGCAACAATAACCACTCTTATTTACGCCATACCCACCTCACAAAACGGGGGTATAAATAAGTAACACTTCGCCCTGATCGGGAGCACCCTGCGCTCAGGACGCACCGTGAAAGTGCGTCGTTTGCACCGTGAAAATGCCGCGCAAACGGTTAAATGCGGCAAGTTTTATACAAATGCGACATTAAGGTACGTTCGTACCACCGTTTCAGGCTTGTAGTCACTCTGGATCTTGCATTGGGTATGGCCCCTGCATAAGTATCCGCAGGCACGACTCACGAGGTCGTCCTCTAATTCCAAAAATGACAACAAATCATGAGGCCACCATGCTTAAACACGCGGTCATTCCGTTTTTAGTTGGCGCAAGCTTGCTAGCCAGCGCACCGTTCGCCCAAGCAGCGACTAACCTGGTGTTCTGCTCCGAAGGGAGCCCGGCCGGTTTCGATCCAGGTCAATACACCACCGGAACCGACTTCGACGCCTCTGCAGAAACCATGTTCAACCGCCTGACGCAGTTCGAGCGCGGCGGCACCGCCGTTATTCCTGGTCTGGCAACCAGCTGGGACGTCTCCGATGACGGCCTGACCTACACCTTCCACTTGCGTGAAGGCGTCAAGTTCCACACCACCCCGTATTTCAAGCCGACTCGTGAGTTCAACGCCGACGACGTGCTGTTCACCTTTAATCGCATGATTAACAAGGATGATCCGTTCCGCAAAGCCTACCCGACCGAATTCCCGTACTTCACCGACATGGGGATGGATACCAACATCACCAAGATCGATAAAGTCGACGACAAAACCGTCAAGTTCACCCTCAAAGACGTTGATGCCGCGTTCATCCAGAATATGGCCATGAGCTTCGCCTCGATCCAGTCCGCCGAGTACGCTGCCCAGCTGCTCAAGGAAGGCAAGGCTGCCGACATCAACCAGAAGCCGATCGGCACCGGCCCGTTCGTATTCAAGAGCTACCAGAAAGACTCCAACATCCGCTACACCGGGAACAAGGATTACTGGAAGCCTGACGACGTGAAGATCGACAACCTGATCTTCGCCATCACCACCGACCCGTCGGTACGTATCCAGAAGCTGAAGAAGAACGAGTGCCAGGTCACCCTGTTCCCTCGTCCGGCCGACCTGAAAGCGCTGCGTGAAGACAAAACCCTGAAGCTGCCTGACCAGGCTGGTTTCAACCTCGGTTACATCGCCTACAACGTGATGCCCAAGGTCAAGGGACAAACCGATGCGAACCCGCTGGCCGAGCTGAAGGTGCGCCAGGCGCTGGACATGGCGGTCAACAAGCAACAGATCATCGACTCCGTGTACCAGGGCGCCGGCCAACTGGCCGTCAACGCCATGCCGCCGACCCAGTGGTCCTACGACACCACCATCAAGGATGCGCCGTACAACCCTGAGAAAGCCAAAGAGCTGCTCAAGGAAGCCGGCGTGAAAGATGGCACCGAAATCGTTCTCTGGGCAATGCCGGTACAGCGTCCATACAACCCGAACGCCAAACTGATGGCAGAAATGCTGCAGTCCGACTGGTCCAAGATCGGCCTCAAGGTCAAGATCCAGAGCTACGAGTGGGGCGAGTACATCAAGCGCTCCAAAGGTGGCGAGAACCAGGCGATGCTGATTGGCTGGAGCGGTGACAATGGTGATCCGGACAACTGGCTGAACGTGCTGTTCGGCTGCGACTCGCTGGAAGGCAACAACTTCTCCAAATGGTGCGACAAGAAGTTTGACGACATCGTCAAGCAAGCCAAGCGCACCTCAGACCAAAGCAAGCGCACCGAGCTCTACAAACAAGCGCAACACGTGCTCAAAGATGCTGTGCCTATGACACCTATCGCTCACTCGACGGTGTTCCAACCCATGCGCGCCAACGTGCAGGATTTCAAGATCAGCCCATTTGGCTTGAACTCCTTCTACGGCGTCAGCGTCAGCAAGTAAGGCATTGCTACGGTGACGTTTCTGACGTCGCCGTAGCTTTATCTACCGAGAAAGCAGGAATTTGCCTACATCCAAATCCGCAGCTGACTACAGCATCGGGGGAGGACGCGCCGCCATTTCCTACGAGCCTTTAGGACTTTTCGCATTTACTGCCGGACCCATGGCTCATACCGTCGGGATCCGACCAGCGCATGCGTGGGTCATCGGTTACTGCTGCGTGCATGGCTTGAAATCAATGATGCCTCTACGTCCGCGGACGGGACGATGGCTCATTGACAACACTTTGAGAGAAAAGGAAGCGTTATGCGCCATACCTTGGTTTTATCCGCATTGCTGGGCACCGGTCTGTTGGCCGCCACTTCCATCAGCCAGGCCGCCAACAACAGCCTGGTGTTCTGCTCCGAAGGCAGCCCCGCCGGTTTCGACACGGCGCAGTACACCACTGCGACCGACAACGACGCCGCCGAACCGCTGTACAACCGGTTGGCAGAGTTTGAAAAAGGCGCGACCAACGTCGTACCGGGCCTGGCCACGAGCTGGGATATTTCCGAGGACGGCCTCAAATACACCTTTCACCTACGCGAAGGGGTGAAGTTTCATACCACCAAGTACTTCACGCCGACCCGCGATTTCAATGCTGATGACGTGCTGTTCACGTTCAATCGCATGCTCGATCCGCAACAACCTTTCCGTAAGGCTTATCCGACAGAGTTTCCGTACTTCAACGGCATGAGCCTGAACAAGAACATCGCCAAGGTCGAAAAGACCGGGCCGCTGACCGTGGTCATGACGCTCAATAGCGTGGACGCCGCGTTCATCCAGAACATCGCCATGAGCTTCGCAGCCATCCTTTCTGCCGAATACGCCGACAAGCTGCTGGCCGAAGGCAAGCCGAGCGACATCAACCAGAAGCCGGTCGGCACCGGGCCGTTCGTGTTCAAGAGCTACCAGAAAGACTCAAACATCCGTTACACCGGTAACAAGCATTACTGGGACCCGAGCCGGGTCAAGCTCGACAACCTGATTTTCGCCATCAACACCGACGCCTCGGTGCGCGTGCAGAAACTCAAGGCCGGCGAGTGCCAGATCACCCTGCACCCGCGCCCTGCCGATGTGACCGCGCTGAAAAACGACCCGGCCCTGCAACTGATCGAGAAGCCCGGTTTCAACCTCGGCTACATCGCCTACAACGTGCGCCACAAGCCGTTCGACCAGCTCGAAGTGCGCCAGGCGCTGGACATGGCGGTGAACAAGCAAGGCATTCTCAATGCCGTTTATCAGGGTGCGGGGCAACTCGCGGTCAACGCCATGCCGCCGACCCAATGGTCCTACGACGACACGATCAAGGATGCCGCCTACAACCCGGAAAAAGCCAAGGAGCTGCTCAAGGCTGCCGGCGTCAAGGAAGGCACTGAAATCACCCTCTGGGCCATGCCGGTCCAGCGTCCGTACAACCCCAATGCCAAGTTGATGGCCGAGATGCTCCAGGCTGACTGGGCGAAGATCGGCCTCAAGGTCAAGATCGTCAGCTATGAGTGGGGCGAGTACATCAAGCGCACCAAGAACGGCGAACACGACATCAGCCTGATCGGCTGGACCGGTGACAACGGTGATCCGGACAACTGGCTCGGCACCCTCTACAGCTGCGACGCCATTGGCGGTAACAACTACTCGATGTGGTGTGATCCGGCCTACGACAAGCTGATCAAGCAGGCCAAGGTCGTCACCGACCGCGACCAGCGCACCCTGCTCTACAAACAGGCGCAGCAGTTGCTCAAGCAGCAAGTGCCGATCACGCCAGTCGCCCACTCAACGGTCAACCAGCCGCTGAGCGCCAAAATCGAAGGGTTCAAGGTGAGCCCGTTCGGCCGCACTGTTTTCTCGGGTGTCAGCATAGAAAAATAACCGATTAGCCAGAAATGCCGGGGGGCGGATTTTCCGCCCTCACGCAGACGCTTTGCCGTCTTTCGCCAATTTGGCCGACAGCAAACGTTTGCTATGCCGTGAATGAGTTCTAAACCAATAGCCGGATCACAAAAAAAGACCGGCATAAAAAAAGAAAGTAAGGAGCTTTACCCATGAAACTGAGCAGCACCGCGCTATTGGCCTTGGCCATCAGCAGCGTAACCGCCACGGCTTACGCAGAAACCCAAAGCCAGGCTTTCACCCCGGTTACCGTGAACGAAAAAAACGCCCAGAGCGAAGCCACCGGTTTTGTCGAAGGCCAGTCGATCACCGGCACCACGCGTAACTGGTACGCCAATGAGCAACTGCATCGCGGTGGCAAGTTCACCTACAAGAAAGACGGTGTTTCGACCCCGACCGATCGCCGGATCAACTGGGTCCAGGGCACCATCCTCAAGTACAACTCGGGCTTCACCGAAGGCACCGTAGGCTTCAGCACTGAAGTCGCCGCCTACAACGCCGTTGCCCTGGACCGGGACCGCAAAGACCTGGCGTCCAACAACGGTGGCGCACCGGGCTCTCGTCCAGGCGCGGGCAACAACCGCACCCTGACCAAGGAAGGCGGCGACGCTCAAGGCCAGTGGAGCAAACTGGGCCTGGCCAACGTCAAGGCCCGTGTCTCCAACAGCACCCTGACTGCCGGCCGCATGAACTTCAGCAGCCCGATGGTCGACGTGATCGGCAACCGTGCACTGCCTTCGAGCTTCCAGGGCGTAGCCATCCACAGCGAAGAGCTGAACAACCTGGCCTTCGACCTGGCCACCTTCGACCGCAACTCGCCGCGTACCGAAGAAAGCCTGCGCAAATTCCGCACCGAATACGCCAACGGCATCGTCGAAACCGACCACGTCCACACCGGCGGCATTACCTATACCCCACTGGCCAGCCTGACCACCAGCCTCTGGGCGACCCAGGCTGAAGACATCTGGAACCAGTACTACTTCGGCGCCTCTCACGTTCTGGGCGACAGCCAGGTACTGAGCCTGACCACCGGCCTGAACTACTACAAAACCAAGGAAACCGGTAAAGCCCTGATCGGCGATATCGACAACGACACCTACTCGCTGTCGTTCGGCCTGACCCACCAGGCCCATACCCTGACCCTCTCGTACCAGGAAGTGAACGGTAACGAGTACTTCGACTACCTGCACGAAACCAACGGCATCTACCTGGCCAACTCCCTGCTGTCGGACTTCAACGGCCCGAACGAAAAATCGTTCCAGGTTGCCTACGGTCTGAACATGGCCGAATACGGCGTACCAGGCCTGAAGTTCAACATTTACCAGGCTCGCGGCTGGGGTATCGACGGTACTCACTACACCGGCAACGGCGGCGTGGCCGGCAAGGGTTACGACGGCATCCAGTCCCAGGATGGCGAACACCACTATGAATACGGCATCGGCGCAACCTACGCCGTGCAGAGCGGCCCGCTCAAGGCCACCACGATCCGCGGCACCTACACCGCTCACCGTGCCAGCGAAAACCAGGCTGACGGCAGCATCAACGAGTTCCGTCTCGTGACCACCGTTCCGTTCAACATCTTGTAATACCGCTGCCGAACGGCTGATTCAATGACGAATCGGCCGTTCGGCTTTTGTCCTTTAACCGATTGCAGAGGGTTCTTGATGAAAATGCTTCCCCTACGTGCGGCCATCGCGGCTGCGTTGCTCAGTGTCGCTGTCGGTGTCTCGGCCAAACCCCTGGTGGTTTGTACCGAAAACAGCCCCGAAGGCTTCGACATGGTCCAGTACACGACTGCAGTCACAGCCGATGCGGTGGCCGAAACCATCTTCAATCGCCTGGCAGACTTCAAGCCCGGCACCACCGACGTGATTCCGGCACTGGCTGAGTCCTGGGACATCAGCGAAGACGGCCTGAGCTACACGTTCCATCTGCGCAAAGGCGTCAAGTTCCACACCACCGAATACTTCAAGCCGACCCGCGACATGAATGCCGACGATGTGGTCTGGAGCTTCCAGCGCCAACTGGACCCGAATCATCCGTGGCACAAGCTGTCGAGCGTGGGCTTCCCGTACTTTGAAAGCATGGGTTTCAAGGAACTGCTCAAGAGCGTCGAGAAAGTCGACGACAACACGGTCAAGTTCACCCTGACCCGTCCTGAAGCACCGTTCCTGGCCGACATCGCCATGGCGTTCTCCTCGATCTATTCCGCCGAGTACGCCGACCAGTTGCTCAAGGCCAACAAGACCGGTGACCTGAACAACAAGCCGGTCGGCACCGGCCCGTTCGTCTTCCAGCGTTACAACAAGGATGCCCAGGTTCGCTTCAAGGCCAACCCGGACTACTTCCGCGGCAAGCCTCCGGCTGATGCGCTGATCCTGGCCATCGCCACCGACAACAACGTGCGCCTGCAGAAGCTCAAGGCAAACGAGTGCCAGGTCGCGCTGTATCCGAAACCGGATGACATTCCGAGCATCAAGAAAGACGACAAGCTGAAAGTCGATGAGCTGAATGCGATGACCGTCGCCTACATCGCCATCAACACCACGCACAAGTACCTGAGCGATGTAAGGGTGCGTAAAGCCATCGACATCGCCTTCGACAAGGAGGCGGCTGTCAACGCGCTGTTCGGCAAGGGCAATGCAACAGCCGCCGTCAACCCGTTCCCGGACACCCTGCTGGGCTACAACCACACACTGAAGAACCCGGCCCGCGACCTGGAAAAGGCCCGTGCCCTGCTCAAGGAAGCCGGCGTACCGCAAGGCACCACCTTCACCCTGTTCACCCGCAACGGAGGCGGTGCAACCAACCCGAACCCGATGCTCGGTGCGCAGATGATGCAGGCCGACCTGGCCAAGGTCGGGATCAAGATCGACATTCGCGTGATGGAATGGGGCGAAATGCTCAAGCGTGCGAAAAACGGCGAGCACGACATGGTTTCCGCCGGATGGGCGGGCGATAACGGCGATCCGGATAACTTCCTGACGCCTATGCTCAGTTGTGAGGCGGCCAAGAACGGCGAAAACTACGCACGCTGGTGCAATGACAAGTTCCAGGCCCTGATCGATCAGGCCCGGGAAAAAACCGACCCGGCCGAGCGTGCAGCCCTGTATGAGCAGGCCCAGGTTATTTTCAACCAGGACCAGCCGTGGATCAGTTTGGCGCACACTAGAATGTTTACCGCAATGCGCAACAACGTAGAGGGCTATCACATTAGCCCCCTCACCACGAATAACTTCGCCACCACCCAGGTGAAGTAATAAGAAAACTCCCGGCATGCCTGACCCAGGCATGCCGGGCACGCCTAACCGGCTGATGAGGTACAACACACGATGTTTAGTTTTATTGCCCGCCGACTGGGGTTACTGATCCCCACGTTCTTCGGTATCACCTTGCTGACTTTCGCGTTGATTCGCATGATCCCGGGCGACCCCGTGGAAGTCATGATGGGAGAACGTAGGGTCGATCCTGAAATGCACGCTCAGGCAATGGAACGCCTAGGTCTGAACAAACCCCTGTATGCCCAATACCTGGATTACATCGGCAAACTGGCCCACGGCGATCTCGGTGAATCCCTGCGTACCCGTGAAAGCGTCTGGAGCGAATTCACCTCTCTGTTCCCCGCGACCCTGGAACTGTCCTCGGCTGCGCTGTTGTTCGCCGGTGTCCTGGGCCTCCTGGCCGGAGTGATCGCGGCACTCAAGCGAGGATCCCTGTTCGACCATGGGGTGATGGGCATCTCCCTGGCGGGATATTCGATGCCGATCTTCTGGTGGGGCCTGATCCTGATCATGTTCTTCTCGGTGTCGCTGGGCTGGACCCCAGTGTCCGGGCGGATCGACCTGCTCTACGACATCGAGCCACGCACCGGCTTCATGCTGATCGATACGCTGCTGGCCGATGACGTCGGTGCGTTCTTCGATGCCCTGCACCACCTGATCCTGCCGGCCATCGTGCTGGGCACCATCCCGCTGGCGGTGATCGCGCGGATGACCCGTTCCTCGATGCTCGAAGTGCTGCGTGAAGACTACATTCGCACCGCCAAGGCCAAAGGCCTGTCGCCGTCGCGCGTGGTGTTCGTGCACGGTCTGCGTAACGCGCTGATTCCGGTACTGACGGTGGTCGGCCTGCAAGTCGGCACCCTGCTGGCCGGTGCGGTCCTGACCGAAACCATCTTCTCGTGGCCCGGCATCGGCAAATGGCTGATCGAGGCCATTGGCGCCCGGGACTACCCAGTCGTACAAAACGGCATCCTGTTAATCGCCTGCCTGGTGATTCTGGTCAACTTCGTAGTGGACATCCTCTACGGCTTTGTCAACCCACGCATCCGTCATCAGCGCTGAGATCATGACCATGACCACTCCAATTCCATCGGTAGCAGTCGATCAAAGCCTGCTGTACCCGTCTCCGTACAAAGAATTCTGGCAAGCGTTCTCCAAGAACAAAGGCGCCGTCGCCGGCCTGATGTTCATGCTGCTGGTGATTTTCTGCGCGATCTTCGCCCCGTGGGTTGCCCCCCATGACCCGAGCGAGCAATTCCGCGACTTCCTGCTGACCCCGCCGGCCTGGCTGGAAGGTGGACAGTTGCAGTTCCTGCTCGGCACCGACGAACTGGGTCGCGACCTGCTGTCGCGTCTGATCACTGGCTCGCGCCTGTCCTTGATGATCGGCTTGTCCTCGGTGGTGATGTCGCTGATTCCGGGGATCCTGCTGGGTCTGTTCGCCGGGTTCTTCCCGCGCGTGGTCGGCCCGACCATCATGCGTCTGATGGACATCATGCTGGCCCTGCCGTCCCTGCTGCTGGCCGTGGCGATCGTCGCCATCCTCGGCCCTGGCCTGATCAACACCGTGATCGCCATCGCCGTGGTGTCCCTGCCGTCCTACGTTCGTCTGACCCGCGCTGCGGTGATGGGCGAGCTGAACCGCGACTACGTGACCGCCGCGCGCCTGGCCGGTGCCGGCCTGCCGCGCCTGATGTTCGTCACCGTGCTGCCTAACTGCATGGCGCCGCTGATCGTTCAGGCCACCCTGAGCTTCTCTTCGGCGATCCTCGATGCCGCCGCACTGGGCTTCCTCGGCCTTGGCGTACAGCCGCCAACCCCTGAGTGGGGCACCATGCTGGCTTCGGCCCGCGACTACATCGAACGCGCCTGGTGGGTGGTGAGCCTGCCTGGTTTGACCATTTTGCTCAGCGTGCTGGCAATCAACCTGATGGGCGACGGCCTGCGCGACGCGCTGGACCCGAAACTCAAGAACGCCGCCTGAGGAGATTCCCATGTCACTGTTAGAAATCAAGAATCTCAACGTTCGCTTCGGCGACAAAAATGCCACGCCAGTGGTCGATGGCCTCGACCTGCAAGTGGACAAGGGCGAAGTGCTGGCCATCGTTGGCGAGTCGGGTTCCGGCAAGTCCGTGACCATGATGGCGCTGATGGGCCTGATCGAGCATCCGGGGATCGTCACCGCCGACGCCCTGAATTTCGACGGCAAAAACATGCTCAAGCTCAACAACCGCCAGCGTCGACAGATCGTCGGTAAAGACCTGTCCATGGTCTTCCAGGATCCGATGACCGCGCTGAACCCGAGCTACACCGTGGGTTTCCAGATCGAAGAAGTGCTGCGCCTGCACCTGAAAATGTCCGGCAAGGCTGCCCGCAAACGCGCCATCGAACTGCTGGAAAAAGTCGAAATCCCGGGTGCCGCCAGCCGTATGGACGCCTACCCGCATCAACTGTCCGGTGGCATGAGCCAGCGTGTCGCGATTGCCATGGCGATTGCCGGCGAACCGAAACTGCTGATCGCCGACGAACCGACCACGGCGCTGGACGTGACCATTCAGGCGCAGATCATGGACCTGCTGCTGGCGCTGCAGAAAGAGCAGAACATGGGCCTGGTGCTGATCACCCACGACCTCGCCGTCGTGGCCGAAACCGCCCAACGCGTGTGCGTGATGTATGCCGGCCAAGCGGTCGAAGTCGGCCAGGTGCCGCAACTGTTCGACATCCCTGCTCACCCGTACAGCGAAGCGCTGCTCAAGGCGATTCCGGAACACAGTCTGGGCGCCTCGCGCCTGTCGACCCTGCCGGGCATCGTTCCCGGTCGCTACGACCGTCCGCAGGGTTGCCTGCTGTCGCCGCGCTGCCCGTACGTGAAAGACAACTGCCGTCAACAACGTCCGGCACTAGACCAGAAAAGCAACAGCCTCGCTCGCTGCTTCTACCCGCTGAACCAGGAGGTGGCGTAATGGCCGTCGTTCTTACCGCCCGTGACCTGACCCGTCACTACGAGGTCTCCCGAGGCCTGTTCAAGGGTCACGCTACTGTGCGCGCCCTCAACGGCGTGTCATTCGAACTGGAAGCCGGCAAGACCCTTGCCGTCGTCGGCGAGTCGGGTTGCGGCAAGTCCACCCTGGCCCGTGCCCTGACCCTGATCGAAGAGCCGTCCTCCGGCTCCTTGAAAATCGCCGGGCAGGAAGTCGCCGGTGCCGACAAGGCCCAGCGCAAACAACTGCGCAAAGACGTGCAGATGGTGTTCCAGAGCCCGTACGCATCGTTGAACCCACGGCAAAAAGTCGGCGATCAACTGGGTGAGCCGCTGCTGATCAACACCAACCTGAGCGCCGCGGAGCGTCGCGAGAAAGTCCAGGCGATGATGAAGCAGGTGGGCTTGCGTCCCGAGCACTACCAGCGTTATCCGCACATGTTCTCCGGTGGTCAACGCCAGCGGATCGCCCTGGCCCGGGCGATGATGCTGCAACCGAAAGTGCTGGTGGCGGACGAACCGACCTCGGCGCTGGACGTGTCGATTCAGGCGCAGGTGCTCAACCTGTTCATGGATTTGCAGCAGGAGTTCAACACCGCCTATGTGTTCATCTCCCACAACCTGGCAGTGGTACGCCACGTTGCCGACCACGTGATGGTGATGTACCTCGGTCGTCCGGTGGAAATGGGGGCGAAAGAGGACATTTACTCCCGTCCTCTGCACCCTTACACCCAGGCGCTGTTGTCGGCGACGCCAGCCATCCACCCGGATCCGAACAAGCCGAAAATCAAGATCGTCGGCGAATTGCCCAACCCGCTGAACCCGCCGTCCGGCTGCGCTTTCCACAAGCGCTGCCCGTACGCCACCGAGCGTTGCAGCACTGAAGAGCCGGCCCTGCGCCTGCTTGACACTCGCCAGGTGGCTTGCCACTACGCCGAGCAATTCCTCGACGGCGCGGCATAAAAAACTGTAGGAGCCAGCCTGCTGGCGATAGCGGCAGACCCGTCAACATTTCTGTTTACTGGCACACCGCAATCGCCAGCAGGCTAGCTCCCACAGGGATTGAGTTGCTCAGATTCTTGATGCATTGACCCAACCCCTTCCGCCTCGATTGCGCATCAGTCAGGCAGAGGGGTTTTCTTTCATTTGGCAACTTTATGCTTTCGTTTTTCGGCAATCCTTCAGCAGGTTTCTTGCTTTCAGCGTCCAAGGCATCCTTCCTGAAAAATCCCCCTTCCCCATGACCATTATCACGCCGGTCCCATTTCCTCCTTCCTTGGCAGAAAACCTGAAACCAATCCTCACTTCCTCTTTAACCATGTCTGGCATTATTTCAAGACTGCCCTCCAGCGTTTCCCATGTAAGACTGCCCCTTACGACGTAATACGCGGAGATATCTCCCTCGGGAGCAAGAGAATAGGAGCCCGCCAATATCCTGGCATCCGGAAAATAAAAAACGATGCTTCGGCCTTCATCATCTTCTCCCTGCAACAAGAAATCCCTATCTTCCTTCGATCCCAGAAACTGCACCTTAGTGGTCTCGAAAAACTCTTGTTGCGGCGTTCCCTTAAAACTGGCGCTCAATTTACCTTCAGTCATGACTTCATCCTCGCCTCAGATCTCAGGCGCTCTTTGATATCGTAAAGCGCCGAAGCCCTGTTTATATGCACCCAAAACAAAAGCCGCTACTGTCATATCTGACAGTAGCGGCTCTGTTTGCATAAAACAGGTCGATCAAAGGTCACTCAAGTCTGGCTGTCACCTTCTTCTTCATCGGAGTCCGGCTCGTCGGTGGTCGAGTCATCGTCGTTGTCAGCGCCCCCCTGCCCCTGATCTCCCGGTTCCGATTCGGACTTGGCAAGCATCAACCCCGCATAACCCGCCTGCCCGCTCGAGGCCTGCTCTCCATGATCAATACACTCGGCCCACGCCATCGAGGTTCCGAGCGAGAGCATCACCAACACCTTCAACAGCAGTAAAGCGCGTAACAATCTGTTCATAGCCGATTCCTTCCTTTCGTGGAGTGCCTGTCTGGCGCTGAGTCAAATCTAGTTCCGATCAGTCGGGTTCTCCAGATTGGACGTTGTCGAACCCGCGGAAATGCCCTTGGATTGGAGACTGGTTTGGAATAAAGGTTATGCCGAAAAGATCAAAGCGTGTTCCGCCTTCCAGAACGCTTGTACACCCGCAGAATTCCTCGCAGGATTCGCGGGATATACGCAGGACAGAACTTCCCGCGATCGGCACGTTTAATCAAAGGACACAGCATGATCAGCAGCGCCTTCGCACCGATGCAATCACTCGCCACCACCCTGCTGCCCCACGCCCTGGAACCCTCGGAAGACGGCGCTCACGACCTTTCGCACCTGCAACGGGTCTGGCACAACGCCCACTTGATTCAGGCACAGGAAGGTGGCGATCTTGAGGTGCTGCTGGCGGCGGTGCTGTTGCATGATTGTGTAGCAGTGGAAAAGAACTCGCCGTTGCGCTCGCAGGCATCGCAATTGGCAGCGCGCAAAGCGTCAGGGGTATTGGCGAAGATGGATTGGCGCGAGACAAAAATCGCCGCCGTCGCCCACGCCATCGAAGCCCATAGCTTTTCCGCCAACATCCCGCCGACCTCGCTGGAAGCGAAAATCGTGCAGGACGCCGACCGCCTCGACTCCCTGGGTATGCTCGGCGTCGCCCGCACCTTTTACGTTGCCGGGCGCATGGGCAGCGCCCTCTACGACCCGCAGGACCCACAGGCCAATAACCGCGACTATGACGACACTCGCTTCTGCATCGACCATTTCCAGACCAAGCTGCTGCACTTGGCAGACGGTTTCCAGACTGCGACAGGGCAACGTCTGGCACAGGTTCGTCATAAGCGTTTGAAGGGGTTTCTGGAGCAGTTCAAGGAAGAGATCGGGATTGGCTGATACGCCAGGAGCACTGAACCTGCATAACTCAGGAAAGGACAAGCGCCATGGATCTGTCGCAAACACTGCTGCAACTTGAACGACGCCTCCTGTCACACACGACTCGACGAAATGCTGAAGAAATCTCACGCCTGCTCGCGGATGACTTTATCGAGTTCAGCGCCAGTGGCGGCATCTGGAGCAAGGCCGAAGTGGTCGAGCAGTTGCCCCATGAGTCGTTTATCCAACGGAGCATCAGCCATTTTGCCATCAAGCCATTGTCAGAAGAGACCGCCTTGGTGACTTATCATTGTTACGTCGACAGCCACGGCCATCCCGGCGCAGTCCACAGTCTGCGCAGTTCCATCTGGCGTAATCGGGGCGAGCAGTGGCAGATGGTTTTCCACCAGGGGACATTGATTCCCAGTGAACAATGACGCAGGCATTCATGGCGAATCCGGATCCCTCGCGAGTCAGAGAGTGTTGTGAACGCCCCGGATTACTGTAGGAGCGAGCCTGCTCGCGATGGACGTCAACGATGACATGCGCAGCCTGAATAAACGCGGCGGGTCTGAACTCTTCGCGAGCAAGCTCGCTCCTACAGGGGATTGCGTCAGGTAACAAAAAACCCCGCAGCTTTCGCGACGGGGTTTCTGGCCTTACAGCTCAGTGCTTAATGGTGTTCACGGGTCGCACGGAATTTAACATCCGGCCAGCGCTCTTCCATCAGGGCCAGGTTGACCCGCGTAGGCGCGAGGTAGGTCAGGTGACCGCCGCCGTCCAGTGCCAGGTTTTCCACAGCCTTGTTGGAGAATTCCTCAAGCTTCTTCTTGTCGCTGCATTCGATCCAGCGCGCGGAATAAACGGTGATCGGCTCGTAGGAGCATTCGACCTTGTATTCCTCTTTCAAACGGCTGGCGACCACATCGAACTGCAGCACACCGACGGCGCCGAGGATGATGTCGTTGCTGCGCTCCGGGAAGAACACCTGGGTCGCGCCTTCTTCGGCCAACTGCTGCAAGCCCTGGCGCAGTTGCTTGGATTTCAGCGGATCCTTCAGGCGTACGCGGCGGAACAGTTCCGGGGCGAAGTGCGGGATGCCGGTGAAACCCAGGACTTCGCCTTCGCTGAAGGTGTCGCCGATCTGGATGGTGCCGTGGTTGTGCAGGCCGATGATGTCGCCGGCGAACGCTTCTTCCAGTTGCTCACGTTCGGAGGAGAAGAAGGTCAGCGCGTCGCCGATCCGCACGTCCTTGCCGGTGCGCACATGGCGCATCTTCATGCCTTTTTCGTATTTGCCGGAGCAGATACGCATGAAGGCGATGCGGTCGCGGTGTTTCGGGTCCATGTTCGCCTGGATCTTGAAGATGAAGCCCGAGAACTTCTCTTCCACCGGCTCCACGGTGCGCTCGTTGGCCACGCGTGCCAGTGGGCGCGGCGCCCAATCAACGACGGCGTCGAGTACGTGGTCGACACCGAAGTTGCCCAGTGCCGTACCGAAGAACACCGGGGTCAGCTGACCGTCGAGGAACTCCTGCTGGTTGAATTCGTGGCAGGCGCCCTGCACCAGTTCCAGCTGTTCGATGAAACGCTCGTACTCGTCACCCAGATGGGCGCGGGCTTCATCGGAGTCGAGCTTCTCGATGATTTTCACATCGGTGCGCTCATGACCGTGACCAGCGGTGTACACGATGATGTAGTCATCGGCGAGGTGATACACGCCTTTGAAGTCGCGGTAGCAACCAATCGGCCAGGTGATCGGCGCAGCCTTGATCTTGAGGACGGCTTCGATTTCGTCGAGCAGTTCGATCGGGTCACGGATGTCACGGTCGAGTTTGTTGATGAAGCTGACGATCGGCGTGTCACGCAGACGGCAGACGTCCATCAGGGCGATGGTCCGTGGCTCTACACCTTTACCGCCGTCGAGAACCATCAACGCCGAGTCCACCGCGGTCAGGGTGCGGTAGGTATCTTCGGAGAAGTCTTCGTGGCCCGGGGTGTCGAGCAGGTTGATCATGTGCTCGCGATACGGGAACTGCATGACCGACGTGGTAATGGAGATACCACGCTGCTTTTCCATTTCCATCCAGTCGGAGGTGGCATGGCGGTCGGATTTACGCGATTTCACCGTACCGGCTACCGCAATCGCCTTGCCCATCAGCAAGAGCTTCTCGGTGATGGTGGTCTTACCGGCATCGGGGTGGGAAATAATGGCGAAAGTGCGGCGTTTCGCGACTTCGGCGGCCTGTTTGGTCATGGGAAATCGCCTGGCAGGTGATTCAAAAAAGGGCGGCGAGTATAGCGCAAATGCAGTCTTACGGACCACCGCCCGTAGGACACGATCCGCCGTAGGAGCTGCCGCAGGCTGCGATCTTTTTAGCGATTTAAACCACGCCGAAGATCAAAAGATCGCAGCCTGCGGCAGCTCCTACGGGTGGCCAAATGGTGTGGAACGTGGGAACCTTTTAAAGCTCGGAGACGTCCACTCCCCCGTTACGACCACTCGTCGGGGGTCTGAAACACCTGCAATTCGGCCTGACGAGGCTGTGCTCATGGCTCTATAGCCGTGCGCCTACCTTCTGTAGGAGCGAGCTTGCTCGCGAAAAACGTCCAGACAACGCGTACATACAGGTACCCAGCGTTATCGTTGACGCCCATCGCGAGCAAGCTCGCTCCTACAGTGGAACGCGCTTGGCATGAGCTGCTTCTCGCGAACACTTTTTCGGCCGCCAGGAATGGTGTTGCCACACGAAAAAGTGTTCGCCGACTGAAAAAAAGGAGTCCGCCTGTGGCTATCCACTATGGCAAAGGGCTGATAGGAGGCGCGCTGGTAATCGCCCTTCTGGCCCTGCTGATCCACTGGATCGGCATCGACACGATCGAACACTACCGCGACGATTTGTTGTTTTACCTGCAAGCCCATCTGATTCTCGTCCTCGCTTCCATGCTGGCCGCCCTTGTCGTGGGCATTCCTGCCGGCATCCTCCTCAGCCGCCCTTCCATGGTCGGCCGTGCCGAACGCTTCATGCAGTTCTTCAACATCGGCAACACCGTTCCGCCCCTGGCCGTCCTGGCCATCGCCCTCGGTATCCTCGGCATCGGCAGTGGCCCTGCCATTTTCGCCCTGTTCCTCGCCTCGCTACTGCCCATCGTGCGCAACACCTACGAAGGCCTGAAAAACGTTCAGGGTTCGCTCAAGGAAGCCGCCGTCGGCATCGGCATGACCCCGTTCCAGGTACTGTGGAAAGTCGAATTGCCCAACGCCGTGCCGATCATCATCGGCGGTGTGCGCGTGGCCCTGGCGATCAATGTCGGGACGGCGCCGCTGGCGTTCCTGATCGGCGCCAACAGCCTTGGCAGCCTGATATTCCCCGGCATTGCCCTGAACAATCAGCCGCAGTTGCTGCTCGGTGCCGCGTGCACCGCGTTACTGGCCCTGCTGCTGGACGGTGTGGTCACTCTCGGCAGTCGCCTCTGGCTCGAACGCGGCTTGCGCCTGTCTTAAGCCCCGGCAAAGGAATCGTCATGAAAACATCAAGCTTATTACTAGGCTGCGTCCTGCTGTGCGCAGGATTTGCCCAAGCCGCGGAAAAACCCTTGATCCGCATCGGCGCCCGGGTGTTCACCGAACAGACCCTGCTGGCGGAGATCACCTCACAGTACCTGCGTACCAAGGGTTACGAGGTGCAAGTGACCGGCGGCCTGGGCAGCAATCTGGCCCGCAGCGCCCACGAAAGTGGCCAGCTGGACATGCTCTGGGAATACACCGGCGTTTCGTTGGTCGCCTACAACCATGTCACTGAAAAACTCGACAGCGAACAGTCCTATACCCGGGTAAAAGAACTCGACGCAAAAAAAGGCCTGGTCTGGCTCACCCCGTCGAAATTCAGCAACACCTACGCCCTCGCCCTGCCGAAGAAGGTCGCCGACCAATACCCGCAAATCAACACCATCAGTGAACTGAACACGGTGCTGCGCAAGGAAGCCGAGACCAACAACCTGGTGGCGCTGGATACCGAGTTCGCCAACCGTTCGGACGGGCTCGACGGCATGGTGCAGCTGTACGACATGAACCTCACGCGCAAAAACATCCGGCAGATGGATGCGGGTCTGGTCTACACCGCGCTGCGTAACGGCCAGGTGTTTGCCGGTCTGGTCTACACCACCGACGGTCGTCTCAACGCCTTCCAGCTGAAACTGCTGGAAGACGACAAGCATTACTTCCCGGACTACACCGCCGCACCGGTGGTACGTCAGGCCTACCTCGATGCGCACCCGCAATTGGCCGCACAGCTCAAGCCGCTGGCTGAACTGTTCGACGACAACACCATGCGCGAACTCAACGCGCGGGTCGACGTCGAGCATCAGAGCCCTTCAGCCGTTGCCGCCGATTTCCTGCACCAACACCCGATCAATTAAGGAGGAAAAGTCATGGAATTCCTTAACGCCTTTTCCCATCTCGACTGGCAGCAGGTGATCCACCTGACCTGGCAGCACATCACGCTGGTCGGTATCGCCGTGACCCTGGCGATTCTGGTCGGCGTGCCGCTGGGCATTCTGATGACACGTTTCCCGAGCCTCGCCGGGCCTTTGCAAGCCAGCGCCACGGTGCTGCTGACCGTGCCGTCGATTGCCCTGTTCGGCCTGCTGCTGCCGTTCTACTCAAAGTTCGGCCAGGGCCTGGGGCCGATGCCGGCGATTACCGCGGTTTTCCTGTACTCGCTGCTGCCGATCATGCGTAACACCTACCTGGCGCTGACCAATGTCGAGCCGGGCATCCGCGAAGCCGCGCGCGGCATCGGCATGACGTTCGGCCAGCGCCTGCGCATGGTCGAACTGCCCATCGCCGTACCGGTGATCCTCGCCGGTGTGCGCACTGCAGTGGTGATGAACATCGGTGTCATGACCATCGCCGCCACCATCGGCGCCGGAGGCCTCGGCGTACTCATCCTCGCTTCCATCAGCCGCAGCGACATGTCGATGCTGATCGTCGGCGCCATGCTGGTCAGTGTGCTGGCGATCTTCGCCGACCTGCTTCTGCAATGGCTGCAACGTTCGCTGACTCCAAAAGGACTGCTCAAATGATCGAACTTCAAAACCTCAGCAAGACCTTCCAAAGCAACGGCAAAGATGTGAAAGCCGTGGACTCGGTGAGCCTGACCGTCAATGAAGGCGAAATCTGTGTGTTCCTCGGACCATCGGGTTGCGGCAAAAGCACCACGCTGAAAATGATCAACCGCCTGATCAAACCGACCTCGGGCAAGATCCTGATCAATGGCGAAGACACCACCGGCCTCGACGAAGTAACACTGCGCCGCAACATCGGTTACGTGATCCAGCAGATCGGTCTGTTCCCGAACATGACCATCGAAGAGAACATCGTGGTCGTACCGAAACTGCTCGGCTGGGACAAGCAGAAATGCCACGACCGCGCCCGCGAGTTGATGGGCATGATCAAGCTCGAACCCAAGCAGTATTTGCATCGCTATCCGCGGGAGCTGTCCGGTGGCCAACAACAGCGGATCGGCGTGATTCGCGCACTGGCCGCCGATGCGCCGCTGCTGTTGATGGACGAACCCTTCGGCGCGGTCGACCCGATCAACCGCGAGATGATCCAGAACGAGTTCTTCGAAATGCAGCGGACGCTGAACAAGACCGTGATCATGGTCAGCCATGACATCGACGAGGCGATCAAGCTCGGCGACAAGATCGCGATCTTCCGTGCCGGCAAGCTGTTGCAGATCGATCACCCGGACACGTTGCTCGCGCACCCGGCGGATGAGTTTGTCAGCAACTTCGTCGGCCAGGACAGCACACTCAAGCGCCTGCTGCTGGTGAAGGCGGAAGATGCGGCGGATAACGCGCCGTCGGTGAGTCCTGAGACTCCGGTGGCCGATGCGCTGGAATTGATGGACGAGCATGACCGACGTTATGTGGTGGTCACTTGTGCCGAGAATAAAGCCCTGGGTTACGTACGACGTCGCGACCTGCACCGTCAGACCGGCACCTGCGCGCAGTACCAACGCGAGTTCAACGCCACGGCGGCGTACGACGAACATTTGCGCATTCTGCTGTCGCGCATGTACGAGTTCAATCGGGCGTGGTTGCCGGTGATGGATGCCGAACGAGTGTTCCTTGGCGAGGTCACGCAGGAGTCGATTGCGGCTTACTTGAGCTCCGGACGTTCGCGGGGGATGAAAACCAACATCGTGTCGCCTGCCGAGGCAGTGGTCGCCTGATCACTCATATCGCCCGGTAAAAAACCCAAAACCTGTAGGAATGAGCCTGCTCGCGATAGCGCGATGTCAGTCAACGACGATGTTGGCAGTGAAAATGCCATCGCGAGCAGACTCGCTCCTACAAGGTTTGTGCATTTTTTGAGTAATCGGCAGGCCGGAAAAAAATATCAACAGCAGCATCTGCAAAAGCCATCCGGAAACACACTCTGAAATAGTCAATTCCCCTCTTAGCCTACCTTTTCGCTGCCAACGTCGCCCATATTGTCGCCATCGTACTTCCTAGTGACTTAGCGTACAAAAGCGTCGAACGTGCAGGTATTTTTAACACTTCACAATTCCTCGGGAACATCTGCCCGTCATCTGTGTCGGTTACAAAGAGTAATGCTCGTAACGCGCGTCAGAAGAGTGCAAAAACGCGACATTTTTTGTTGATCTCAGGCCCCTCACGCCCTAAAGTTCGCGCCGAACGTCCATGCTGGAAACGATCCATCCGGCTCAAGTACTGACGACGAGACAGCAAGGCCAAGGGAAAGCTGCACTTCCCATGGCCTTTTTGCTTTCGGCGACATGCCTTGGGAAGTAGGCGAACCAAAGTGGGGATACGGAGGACGTTCAGGAGGGTGTGTCATCAATGAATTCACGAGTGCGCCGGAGCGCGCGCCATGCTGCGTTGCAGGCCTTGCGAAGGGAGCGGCCATTAGCGGCGGCCTGCGCCTTGCCTGGCACGCGCTCAGGCGCAACGCACTCGCGAATTCATTGATGACACACCCTCGCACCCATTGATAATTTTAGTTTGCCAGTAGGAGTTCCCAGCATGCCGATCCAGGTCGAAGATTATTTCGCGCGCGCCACTTTTGACAAAATGAAGGCGTTCGCCGACAAGCAGGAAACCCCGTTCGTGGTGATCGACACCGCGATGATCAGCCAGGCCTATGACGACCTGCGCGCCGGTTTCGAATTCGCCAAGGTCTACTACGCGGTCAAGGCCAACCCGGCCGTCGAGATCATCGACCTGCTCAAGGAGAAAGGCTCGAGCTTCGACATCGCCTCGATCTATGAACTGGACAAAGTGATGGATCGCGGTGTCAGCGCCGACCGTATCAGCTACGGCAACACCATCAAGAAATCCAAGGACATCCGCTACTTCTACGAGAAGGGCGTGCGCCTGTTTTCCACCGACTCCGAAGCCGACCTGCGCAACATCGCCAAGGCCGCACCGGGTTCGAAAGTCTACGTGCGCATCCTGACCGAAGGCTCGACCACTGCCGACTGGCCGTTGTCGCGCAAATTCGGCTGCCAGACCGACATGGCCATGGACCTGCTGATCCTCGCCCGTGACCTGGGCCTGGTGCCTTACGGCATCTCGTTCCACGTGGGTTCGCAGCAGCGCGACATCAGCGTCTGGGACGCGGCGATCGCCAAGGTCAAAGTGATCTTCGAACGCCTGAAGGAAGAAGACGGCATTCACCTGAAGCTGATCAACATGGGCGGTGGCTTCCCGGCCAACTACATCACCCGCACCAACAGCCTGGAAACCTACGCCGAGGAAATCATCCGCTTCCTCAAGGAAGACTTCGGTGACGACCTGCCGGAAATCATCCTGGAACCGGGCCGTTCGCTGATCGCCAACGCCGGCATCCTGGTCAGCGAAGTGGTGCTGGTCGCGCGTAAATCCCGTACCGCGGTAGAGCGCTGGGTGTACACGGATGTGGGCAAGTTCTCCGGCCTGATCGAAACCATGGACGAAGCCATCAAGTTCCCGATCTGGACCGAGAAAAAGGGCGAGATGGAAGAAGTGGTCATCGCCGGTCCTACCTGCGACAGCGCCGACATCATGTACGAAAACTACAAGTACGGCCTGCCGCTGAACCTGGCCATCGGTGATCGCCTGTACTGGCTGTCGACCGGTGCCTATACCACCAGTTACAGCGCTGTTGAGTTCAATGGCTTCCCGCCGCTGAAGTCGTTCTACGTTTAAATTCTGCCCGCTGTACAAAAAAGGCCTGTGAGTAATCACAGGCCTTTTTTTTATTTCCACCATTTCATCTTGAGAGCGATTCCAAAGCGACTTCACAACACATTAAGTTTCGATATCAGAAAGCTGCATTTTATCCAATAGAAACAGCAAAGCGCAGAGTTTCACCCCCTACCCGACACACATTGAAATTCTTCCAGACTTAACTTTAACCACAACCACCATTACTTTCTCAGCGGCAACAACAAGGACCTCCATGACGAAAAAACATAAAAGGGATTTTCATGTTAGCCATTCAAGAACAGACCATTACCGCCGAAGAACTTAACTCACTGACATCAGATTTCATGGGGGCCGTTTCCGGCACCCTCGAAGGTGTCGAGCGTGAACAAGGATTATTGGTTACAAACGACGATATCAGAAAAATCAGACGCTACGTCAATGCCGGACTGGCACTGCCCATCGAAATTGATGAAATAGAACAGATACACAAATACGACCAGCTGAATATTGTCGGACTTAAATCCGCCGATATGCAAAAATTGTATAAATCCATGAGAAATCATGCTGAAACCTGGTCGCCGCTGGAATCAAACATGAAGAGAGTTGGTTCGGATCTTCATGTATTTGCCGACAATTTCACTTCAAGCAGTCATTCCATCATCAACTACCTGATGACACTACCCAGCTACATCAGTGGAATCGGAAAAATCGGCAGCCTGAGCCCGGAGGAAATCGACAATCTGCCGAAAATCCAATTGACTGGAGATGAGAAACGAAAAATTCCGGCATTACTGGAACTGGTTGAAGAGCTTAAAGCAGTTATTACCGAACACAGCACAAGCACGCAGATCACCAAAGCCCAGATCACCGAATTCAAACGGGAAATCAGCAACTCACTGAAACCGGCACTGGGTTTGAAAATAGCCCTGTGCAACAGCCACAACTTCGACGAAAAAATAAAACTGTTCAATCAAAGGATTGAAATTCTCAACCAGCGCATCAACGAAAAACTCGCGGAAATCGAAGAATACTCCAAAAGTAAATGGTGGGGACTCATCGGTGGCGCAGTTGGCTTTATCATTGCTTCTACAATATATGGAGACAAGGCCAACAAGGCTCGTAATGAACTGGATCTGCTAACAACCGAACGACGCGAAATCGAAACAAAAATTGCAACCACCAATGCGACCCTCGCATCGTTGCGGGCATTCGAAACCAGCCTACAGGACCTGCATGTCAGGATCGAAGGTGCTGCTGGCAGTTCATCGAACCTCGAAAGTCTCTGGGAGTTGATACAGGCGTATATCGACTCTTCCAGTAAAAGACTCGATGGCGTTACCAATGCCATGTACCTGGTGTCGTTTGTCTCCAGGCTAACCACGATGATGGATAACTGGTCGGCGATAAAAAAACAGGCGGGCGATTTATTGACAGCCTTTAACAACGCCACCCGAAACGCCTGAACTCCGCAAGTGCAAACTCCCCCCTACCATCAATCTTCCTTTTTAAAGACAGGACAATCATGACCGTACATACACTAGACACCTCATTTCAATACCCAGCACCCGACATGAAAAAAATCAAGGAGAACAGGGAAGCACTCAATTATAAAATCCGTACATTGAGCACAATTTATTTACCCGTACTCAGGGAGCAATTAGAATCGCTACAGGAAGAAATAAACTCAACCGACAAGCAGGCACTCAGCACCCTGACTCTGATCCCCACGGTGCTACCCATTAGCGAAATCCAACGCTTTCATACCATCATTGAAAAACTGAAATTAGAAATACCTACACCGGAACAGCAGGAGGCGATAGACAGCTTCTACGATGAGATCAAAACATTAATTGAAAACGGGACATCCGAAGCATTAAAGCTTTCGACTGCACTCAACAACAACCTGACAAACCTGAAAGCAGTGACACTCAGCGACAACCAATACCGAATCAAAGAGCTGAAAACTTCAATCAGCAACGCCACTCCGTATATCCAAGTAGAAGAAAGTGCAATAGCAGGACTACTCAAAGACGAATCAGAACTGAACGAGGCGATAAAACTCATTGAAGCAACAGATACCTTCTCGCTCATCAAGGAGTTTTTTCTAACTACTGAAAAACTCGCCAACCTCAACCTGTCCGCGCCTCAAATCGAACTTGTCAAGGCAGGCATTGCTGCTGCCGGCAAGATCCTCAACTTAATCAGCGACAGAATAAAGTATGACAACTTGATCCAGGCCAGAAGCCAGATTCAAAAACAACTGGATGACCGCCGCCGCAATCTGGCTCGCATCAGTCAAGATATAAAAATTCTACTGGATCAAAAAAATCAGTTGGAGGAATTTCAATCCGTACAAACACCCAGAGAATCCTACATACAAGAATTGAGTGTTCTCGTCGACGTAATTAATAAGTTCCTGAAACTTACCGAACATGACGAGAGCGACGATCTCGAGTCGGTGGTTAAACGCTTCATTGAACAATCAGATATTTTCATGAAGCATATGAAGCCTCTGCGCGGGGAATGGAAGAGCTAAACCGGTTTCGATCCGGTTGTTTGCGGCAACTTCGATTAATGCGAGCGAAAACCCTGAGCTGCCTTTTCGCTCGCCTCAATGACTGTCATACCCACATGCTCATGCCAGCGCCTGATTTTGCAATTGCACGGCACGCTGTTCAAAGCACGGCGCCAATGCCCGCAGATCCGGGTGAGGAGCGTGTAACAGTGCCTGGCCGCTGACGCGCAGGAAGTTCAGGTTCCCTGCCGCCAATGCCTTGTGCAACCACACCAAGGCCTCTTCGATTTTCCCGTCCTGCGCCAGAACAGCCGCATAGCTGAATTGCCCGCGGAAATCCCCACCCTTGGCAGAACGTCGATACCACTCGAAAGCGGCATCCGGGTCGGCCTGGCAAAATCGGCCTTCCTCCAGATAGCGCCCCAGCAGGTTCATCGACTTCGCATGACCAAGGTCCGCCGCACGCCGATACCAGCTAAGCGCCAGCGCCTGATCCTCGGCTACACCGCGCCCGGTGGCCAGCAGATTGGCGAAGTTGTACATCGCCCAATCCAGCCCTCCTTCAGCTGCGATCCGATAATGCCGCGCCGCAATCGTGGCGTCGGCAACACAGCCCCAGCCATGTTCATGACAACGACCGAGCATGTTGCGCGCCATCAGGTGCCCCTGGCGCGCGGCTATGCCGAACCAGTTCAGCGCCAGCGCCTGGTCCGGCGCGATACCCTGGCCGTCGAGCAGGATCTGCCCGAGCAAGGCCTGGGCTTCGACTTCACCTTCCCGAGCGGCAATCAGGATGGCCTGGGCCGCGCGGGCCGGGCTTTCGTCGAGCATGGACCGCAGGCGCTCACCGTCGAGCAATTCCTCGCGGCGTAAACGAAAATCCGCCACTTACACCTCGACCCAGCGACGCAGCAGATTGTGATAAGTGCCGGTCAGGCGGATCAGTGACGGATGATCGGGCACATCACGGGTCAGTTGCTGGATGGCTCCGTCCATCTCGAACAACAGGGCGCGCTGGCTGTCTTCGCGCACCAGGCTTTGCGTCCAGAAAAACGAGGCGAGTCGCGTTCCGCGCGTCACCGCATTGACCTTGTGCAGACTGGTGCCGGGGTACAGCACCATGTCACCGGCAGGCAGCTTCACCCGTTGGGTGCCGAAGGTGTCCTGGATTTCCAGTTCGCCACCGTCGTAATCCTCGGGCTCGCTGAAGAATAGCGTGGCGGACAAGTCCGTACGCACCCGCTCGATGCCGCCTTTGGGCTGACGCACCGCGTTGTCGATGTGGAAGTCGAAACTGCCACCGGCGGTGTAACAGTTCACTAACGGAGGAAAGACTTTGTGCGGCAGTGCAGCCGACATGAACAGCGGGTTTTTCCACAACCGCTCCAGCATCGCCGCGCCGATCTCCTTGGCCAGCGGATGCCCTTCAGGCAGCTGCAAATTGTGCTTGGCCTTGGCCGACTGGTAGCCGGCGGTGATCTTGCCATCAGCCCAATCGGCGTGTTCCAGAGCTTCGCGAATGCGCTGCACCTCGTCTTTTTCGAACAGGCCGGGAATGTGCAGCAGCATGACAAAGACACCTGAAAACAAAGGGGCGCCAATGGTATTGATTCTTATTGCCCGTGTAAAACACATCTGACGAGTGAGTCAGCAAAAACCGTAAGGGTAAATTGTAAAGAATGTAAATTTAGTGCGAATAGTAATATTTCTCAATTGTTACAAATACGTATTTACCCTATATTCCGCCGCCTCAAATCCTTGGGGAGGGGAATTCAAATGTCGCGTCAACAACCACAAGTACCGGTCAGTTCACCACGTTTGCTCGCATCGGCCATCGGCATGGCGATTACTGCCGGCTCTGCGGGCCACATGGTTTTCGCGGCGGAAAAAACCGACGAAAAAGCACCGGACAAAGTGATTTCGCTGGGCGCCACCGCCATCACCGGTGAAGCCCAGGACGAGACGACCTACAACGTCGAGAAAGCCTCCTCGCCCAAGTACACTGCGCCGCTGATCGACACACCGCGCTCGGTGACCGTTGTTCCGCAACAAGTCCTGAAAGACACCGGCTCGCTCAACTTGCAGGACGCGCTGCGCACCGTTCCGGGCATCACCTTCGGTGCCGGTGAAGGCGGCAACCCGCAGGGCGACCGCCCATTCATCCGCGGCTTTGACGCCCAGGGCGACACCTATCTGGACGGCGTACGCGATACCGGCTCCCAGAGCCGCGAGATCTTCGCCGTTGAATCGATCGAAGTCAGCAAGGGCCCGAACTCCGCGATCGGCGGCCGTGGCGCAGCCGGCGGCAGCATCAACCTGGTCAGCAAGAAAGCGCACCTGGGCGATTCGCTCGACGGTGGTTTCACCTGGGGCTCCGACCAGACCCAGCGCTACACCTTCGACGGCAACTATCAGTTCACCGACACCGCCGCTGGCCGTCTGAACCTGCTGAGCCACGAGAGCAACGTCGCCGGCCGTCAAAGCATCGACTACGACCGTTGGGGTGTGGCACCGTCCCTGGCCTTCGGCCTGGGTACGGACACTCGCGTCAACCTCGACTACTACCACCTCGAAAGCAACGACACGCCGGACTCGGGCATTCCGTACTCCATCCCGGCCGCAGGTTCCGCTGCACGCACAAAGGCCAACCCGGACAAGCCGAATGACGGTGGTGACAGCAGCAATTTCTACGGTCTGACCGACCGCGACTTCCGCAAGACCCGCACCGACACCGCGACCTTCGCCATCGAGCACGACCTGAGCGACTCGCTGACCATCAAGAACACCCTGCGTCACGGCTCCAGCATGCAGGATTACATCCTGACCCAGCCGGACGACAGTAAAGGCAACGTCAACAACGGCAGCGTCTGGCGCCGGGCGAACACCCGCGTGAGCAACACCGAGACCACCACCAACCAGACCGACCTGTTTGGCGATGTCTACATTGCCGGGTTCAAGAACAGCTTCGCCACCGGTGTCGAATACACCCACGAGGAAAGCGAAAAGTCCTCGTACAACGTCAACACGGACACCACCCCGGGAACGGCAGCGGTGACCACCAACTGCTCACCGGCACTGATCGGCGCGCCAAGCGGCTTCAACTGCACCTCGCTATCCAACCCGACCCCGAATGATCCGTGGAGCGGCGCCATCTCGCGCAACTATGCCGGCACCGACACCAAGGCCAATACCTATGCGCTGTATGTGTTCGACACCCTGACGTTGTCCGAGCAGTGGCTGATAAACATGGGGCTGCGTTACGACCATTTCGACACCGAATACAAGACCTTCAACGGTTCCAGCGTGACCACGTCCAAGGGCGATGACACCAGCGAATTCGTCACCGGTCAGTTCGGCGTGGTGTACAAACCAGCGGATAACGGCAGCATCTATGCCTCCTACGCGACGTCTGCCACTCCGCCGGGCAACACCCTTGGCGAAGGTTCGGAAGGCAACCCGTTGGGTGGCACGCCGGATCGAAACGGCAACCTGCTGAAAAGCGACATGGAGCCGGAAACCACCAAGAACTACGAAATCGGTACCAAGTGGGATCTGCTGAACAATCGCCTGTCGTTGACCGCTGATATCTTCCGCACCGAGAAAGACAACGCTCGTGTGCAGACCAACACCACCACGTTTGAAAACGTCGGCAAAACCCGCGTTCAAGGTATCGAACTGTCAGCCAGCGGCAAGCTCACCGACAAATGGCAAGTCTTCGCCGGCTACGCCTACATGGACAGCGAGCAAATCGATGGTGGTGACCTGCCGGCCAACAAAGCCAACGATGGCAACGAATTGCCTAACACGCCGAAAAACAGCGCCAGCCTGTGGACGACCTATCAGGTCACGCCAAGGCTGACCATCGGTGGCGGTGCGTTCTATGTCGATGACGTGTTCGGCAGTGCCGCCAACACCACCATGGTTGATTCCTACGTTCGTTACGACGCGATGGCAGCCTACAAGCTGACCAAGAACGTCGACCTGCAACTGAACGTGCAGAACCTGACCGACGAAACCTACTACGACAAGGCGTTCTCGACTCACTTCGCCAACCAGGCGGCCGGTCGTACCGCGTTGCTGAGTACCAACTTCCACTTCTGATGGAAATGTGACCAACAACCTCCTCTAGGAGCGAGCTTGCTCGCGATGGACCGGAGAACGACGCGGGGTGTCAGGCTTTACGCGTCATCGTTGACGACCATCGCGAGCAAGCTCGCTCCTACAGGAGGGGTGAAGGTTGAAATCAGCGGCAGTGCCCCGTTCATCCAGGTGATCGGGGCCTTTGTGCGTAAAAAAGAATGCTTCTCGACAACCCCACGGCATAATGCGCGCCGTGATGAATCAATTTGAACGAACAAGGCGAGTGACGTGTTGAAGAAAACCCTGTTCCAGTTGCACTGGTTTTTCGGCATCAGCGCCGGGCTGGTCCTGGCCCTGATGGGCATCACCGGGGCGACGGTGTCGTTTCAGGATGAAATCCTGAGCACACTCAACCCTTCCGTGTTGCAGGTCGAAAAACAGGTCGCCGGTGTCCTGCCGCCCGCCGAACTGGTGGAGCACATCGAAGCCGCGTCAAGTAAAAAAGTCTCGATGCTCACGGTGGAAACCGACAGCGGCGATGCCGCCAAAGTGTGGTTCACCCCGCCACCGGGTGAACGCCGTGGCGAGATGCGCTACTTCGATCCGTACACCGCCGAGCTCCTGGGCGACGCTACCGGCCAGGGCTTCTTCGGCCTGATGCTGCAACTGCACCGCTTCCTCGCCATGGGCGACACGGGTCGGCAGATCACCGGCGCCTGCACACTGATTCTGGTGTTCTTCTGTCTTTCCGGGCTGTACCTGCGCTGGCCCCGCCAGTGGAAAAGCTGGCGCGCCTGGCTGACCCTGGACTGGAAGAAAAAGGGTCGCAGTTTCAATTGGGACCTGCACTCGGTGGCTGGCACCTGGTGCCTGGTGTTTTACCTCCTGGCGGCGTTGACCGGGTTGTCCTGGTCCTACGAGTGGTACAACAAGGGCCTGACCCGATTGCTCTCTGACTCACCGCAGAACGAGCGCGTTCGCGGCGGACGTGGCCCGGCGCCGGAAGGTCCTGCACCAACAGCCGATTACTCGGCCATGTGGAGCAGCATCTACAGCGCGGCCGGCCCGCAACTCAGTTCTTATAACGTGCGTATGCCGCCAGTGGCCGGCCAACCAGCGACCGTTTACTTCCTGCTGAAAACCTCGCCGCACGACCGCGCCTTGAACCAGATCACCCTCGACCCGGCCACCGGCGTGGTCAAACAGGTTGATCGCTACAGCGACAAGAGCCTCAAGGCGCAACTGCTGACCAGCATTTATGCGCTGCACGTCGGCAGCTACTTCGGCATCGTCGGTCGGATCATCCTGACCCTCACCGCGCTGAGCATGCCGCTGTTCTTCGTCACCGGCTGGTTGCTGTACCTGGATCGTCGCCGCAAAAAACGCCAGATCAAAGATGCACGCCAAGGCCTTGTACAACCAGGCAGCGATGCATCGGCCTGGCTGATCGGTTTCGCCAGCCAGAGCGGGTTCGCCGAGCAGCTGGCCTGGCAGACCGCCGGGCAATTGCAGGCCGCAGGGCTACCGGTGAAGGTGCAGCCGCTGGCGGACGTCAGCGAGCAGGACTTGCAGGACTCGTACAACGCACTGTTCGTCGTCAGTACCTTCGGTGACGGCGAAGCGCCGGACAGCGCCAGGGGTTTCGAACGCAAGGTACTGGGCCGCACGCCAAGTCTGGAGCACCTGAACTACGCGGTCCTCGGCCTCGGCGACCGGCAATATCAACACTTCTGCGGATTCGCCAAACGCCTGCACGCCTGGCTCGGCGAGCACGGCAGCAAGACCTTGTTCGCCCCGGTGGAAGTCGACAGCGGCGATCCTTACGCGTTGCGCCACTGGCAACAGCAACTGGGCCAACTGACCGGCCACGCCCCCGTCGACACCTGGCAAGCGCCCAGCTACGACAACTGGACCCTGGCCCGTCGTGAACTGCTGAACCCGGACAGCAGCGGATCCCCCGTGTACTTGCTGGGCCTCAGCGCACCAACCACCAGCAGTTGGCTGGCAGGCGACCTGGTGGAAGTGTTGCCGCGCAATTGCCCGTGGGTCATCGAGCATTTCCTCGACGGTCTGGGAATTCACGGTGAGACCAAGGTGCACCTCAACGGCCTGGAGGAAACCCTCCAACAGGCCCTGGCCAGCCGCCAGTTGCCGGAGAACCGCGCCCATCTGGTCGGCCTGCACGCGCAGGCGCTGGCTGAGGCCCTCGTGCCGTTGGCCATGCGCGAGTATTCCATTGCGTCGATCCCGGCCGATGGCATGCTCGAGCTGATCGTGCGCCAGCAAGTGCATGCCGACGGCAACCTCGGCGTCGGTTCCGGCTGGTTGACCGAACACGCGCCTGTAGGCTGCTCCATCAGCCTGCGCGTACGGCGCAACAGTGGTTTCCATCTGCCGGCCCAACCGGCGCCGATGATCCTGCTGGGCAATGGCACGGGGCTGGCCGGGTTGCGCAGCCTGCTCAAGGCGCGAATTGCCGACGGTCAGCAACGTCACTGGCTGCTGTTTGGCGAGCGCCATCGCGAGCACGACTACCTGTGCCGAAAGGAGCTGGAGGAGTGGCTGATCAATGGTGATCTGGCGCGCCTCGACCTGGCGTTTTCCCGCGATCAGGCCGAAAAGATTTACGTACAGGATCGCCTGCGTGAATCGGCAGCCGAGCTCAAGAAGTGGTTGGCGGACGGTGCGCTGATCTACATCTGCGGCAGCCTTCAAGGCATGGCTTCGGGCGTGGACCAGGTGCTCGACGAGGTGCTGGGCGCCGCCGAAGTGGAGCGCCTGATCGAACAGGGCCGCTACCGCCGCGACGTGTACTGATTAACTGATTAACTGATTTCCCTGTAGGAGCGAGCTTGCTCGCGATGGTCGTCAACGATGACGCGTTCATACAGGATGAGCGCGTTATCCTCAGGTTCATCGTCGGAACGCCGCCCGGAGCAAGCTCGCTCCTACAGGGCCCCTGAGTCAATCAAACCGGTTGCAACTTCTGCTCGAATACAGACACCCCATCCAGATCCCGCAACACCACGCTCAACTCCCCCGTTTGCCCATCGATATTCACCTCGCCAAAAAACTGAAACCCGGCAAACGGCGAGACGTTCTGCGCCGGCGGCGCCTTCTCGAACACCGCTTCAGGACCAAAGGTTTTATCCAGCGGGTTCGGTCCGAAGCTACCGGCATTCAGCGGTCCGGCGACGAACTCCCAGAACGGCTCGAAGTCCTGGAACGCCGCCCGGTCGGGGTGGTAATGATGGGCGGCGCAGTAATGCACATCCGCGGTCAGGAACAGGAAATTGCGCACCTGCTGCGCCCGCAGAAAACCCAGCAGTTCGGCGATTTCCAGTTCGCGGCCCTGGGCCGGGCCGGGGTCACCGTTGGCCACCGCTTCCCAACGCGCGACACCGGGGCTGACCTCGCCGTCGGGCACGCCGAGGCCGATGGGCATGTCAGCGGCGATCACTTTCCATTGCGCGTTCGAGGCCTGCATTTCGCGCTTGAGCCAATCCAGTTGCTCACGACCGAGGAACGGTTTTTCAGCGCCCAGATTGTCATCGTTGGCCCCGCGATAGCTGCGCATGTCCAGCACGAACACATCGAGCAGCGGACCGTAACCGAGCTTGCGATAGATCCGCCCGCCGCCATCGGCGCTCTGCAAACGCATCGGCGCGTATTCAAGCCAGGCCTGGCGTGCGCGGCCCACCAGGCTGTGGATATCTTTGTCCTGATAGCGCGCATCCAGCTGCTTGCCCGGCGACCAGTTGTTCACTACTTCGTGGTCGTCCCACTGCCAGATCTGCGGGACCTCGGCATTGAACCGACGGAGGTTTTCGTCCATCAGGTTGTAACGGTAATTGCCACGGTACTCATCGAGAGTCTCGGCGACTTTGCTCTTGGCCTCGGTGGTGATGTTGCGCCACACCCGTCCGCCTTCCGTGGTGAGCTGCGCCGGGACCGGGCCATCGGCGTAAATGGTGTCGCCGCTGTGGATAAAAAAGTCCGGTAGACGCCGGCGCATCGCCTCGTAGATGCGCATGCCGCCAATGTCCGGATTGATGCCGAAACCCTGGCCGACGGTGTCGCCACTCCAGACAAAACGGAGGTCGCGCCGGGTCTGTGGCACGCTGCGCAAGTGACCGAACCAGGGCTCGCTGGCAACGCCACTCTGGGCGTCTTCAAACTGCACACGGTAGAAAATCGCCTGGCCGGCAGGCAGCCCGGTGAGTTCGACCCTGGCAGTGAAATCGGTGCGCGCATCGGCCAGGGGCGAGACGAAGCGCCGAGGGTTGGGAAACAGGCTACGGGTGTCCCACTCCACCGCCATGCGTGCAGGGCGGTCGCAGCGGCTCCAGATGATCGCCCGGTCGCCCAACAGGTCGCCGGACTGCACGCCGTCGGTGAGTTGTGGCCGATCCTTGACCGAAGCGATCACCGCCGGCGCCAACCCCGGCAACAACAGCCCGGCGCCGACCGCTTGCATCACACGACGGCGCCCGAGGTTGAAATCGCTCATGGTGTTCTCCCTGGAAAAGGAAAAACTAAAGCATGGACCTATGACCCTGGCATGACACATATCCCGCCAGCACCATGGATCCCTTGTGGGAGCGAGCCTGCTCGCGAAAGCGGTGGATCAGCAAACATAGATTTTGAATGTGAATCCGTCATCGCGAGCAGGCTCGCTCCCACAGGGGCAGGTGTCAGGCGGTGACGGGCTCTACCGCCAACTCCACCGTCTCCGGCCGCTTGACCAGCGCATACACCACCGCCGTCAACAAACTCCCCGCCACAATCGCCAACAAATAAAGCAGCGCATGGTTGATCGCATTGGGGATCGCCAGCACGAACAACCCACCGTGGGGCGCCATCAGTTTGCAGCCGAAATACATCGACAGCGCACCGGTCAGGGCACCGCCGGCGATGCTCGCCGGAATCACCCGCAGCGGGTCTTTCGCCGCAAACGGAATCGCCCCTTCGGAGATGAAGCACAGCCCCAGCACCAGTGCGGCCTTGCCGGCTTCGCGCTCAGTCTGCGCAAACTTGCGCCGCGCAATGAACGTGGCGATGCCCAGGCCAATCGGCGGCACCATGCCCGCGGCCATGGTCGCCGCCATCGGCGCGTAACTCTGCGACGCCAGCAACCCGACCGAGAACGCATAGGCCGCCTTGTTGATCGGTCCGCCGAGGTCGACGCACATCATGCCGCCCAGCAATACACCCAGCAGAATCGCGTTGGTGGTGCCCATGCTGTCGAGGAAATGCGTGAGCCCGGCGAGCATGCCGGCGACCGGTTTGCCGACCACATAGATCATCACCAGACCGGTGAACAGACTCGCCAGCAGCGGGATGATCAGGATCGGCTTCAGCGCCTCAAGACTTTGCGGCAAACGCGCATAGCGGTTGATCGCCTTGGCCGCATAACCGGCCAGAAAACCGGCAATGATCCCGCCGATGAAGCCTGCGCCCAGGGTGCTCGCCAGCAGACCACCGATCATCCCCGGCGCGAGGCCCGGACGGTCAGCGATGGAATAGGCGATATAGCCTGCCAGCAGCGGCACCATCAGCTTGAACGCGGTGTCGCCACCGATCTGCATCAACGCCGCCGCCAGCGTGCCCTGCTCCTTGAATGCGGTGATGCCAAATACGAACGACAGGGCGATCATCAAGCCGCCGGCCACCACCATCGGCAACATGAATGACACACCGGTCAGCAGGTGTTTATAGGCGCCGGTTTTCTCTGATTTGGCTGGGCCTTTGGCACTGCTCGAAGCGCTTTCCTGCTGGCCTTCGGCCAAGGCTTTTTTCAAAGTCGTTTCAGCTTGCTTGAGAGCGATACCGGTGCCACAGCGGTAGATTTTCTTGCCGGCGAAACGCTCGGTGGCGACTTCGATATCAGCCGCCAGCAGCACCACATCAGCCTCTGCGATCGCTTGCGCGCTCAATGGATTGCGCGCGCCGACCGAGCCCTGGGTTTCCACTTGCAAGTCATAGCCCAGTCGTTTGGCCGCTTGCTGCAAAGCTTCGGCAGCCATGAACGTGTGAGCGACACCCGTCGGGCACGCGGTAACGGCCACCAGTCGCGGCGTGTTCTGGACAACCGCCACCGGCTCGACGACGGCCTCTTCGGCGACGTAAACCTGAGCGTCCTGCGCACCGCGCCGCAACACGGCTTCCACGTCTTGCAGGGCCTGAGCCGGGGTGCTCTGGAACAACCGCTTACCGACAAACCGCGACATGTCCACCGGCGCGCTGGTTACCAGCAGCACCCACTCGGCTGCGTCGAGGATGGCCGCCGACAGTTGTTTTTCGGGATGGGCGGCATCGGTGATTTCGACACTGGTGCTCCAGCCCTGACGCTGAGCCGCGGCATCAAGCAGCCGGGCACACAGCACACTGGTGACCATGCCGCTCGGGCAGGCCGTAATGATGGCTAACTTCATGACAAACCCTCTTATTGTTCTGTCAGGGGACGCACGCGCACACCCTGTTCGAGCAGCGCCAGTTGCGCTGCATCGCCAATGCCGAATCCGATCTGGGTCACTGCCAGCGCGGCAATCGCCGTGGCGGTGCGCAAGGTCTGCTCCGGCGTATCGGCACTGAGCAAACCGTGGAGCATCCCCGCCAGCAACGAATCACCCGCGCCCACCGTACTGGCGACGCTGACCTTGGGCGGAGTGGCATGCAATGCCGAGCCGACGCTGAACCAGTTCACGCCCTCGGCACCATGGGAAATCACTACATGCTCGATGCCCTGAGCGTGCAGGCGCTCCGCCGCTATGGCCTGGGAACTGACCGACACGACCTCGCAGTCCAGCACCTCGGCCAGTTCTTCAGTGTTGGGCTTGATGAGCCAGGGTCCCGCTTTCAGCGCCGCACGCAACGCATCGCCGCTGGTGTCGAGGGCAACGCGCAGCCCCAGGCTTTTCAAACGCAGGATCAACGCCTGCAACCACTGCGCGCTAACGCCCAGGGGCAAACTGCCAGCAACCACCACCGCATCGTGACCCGGCGCAATCTGCTCCAGTCGCTCCATCAACGCCTGCTGCGCCGCCTCGCTGACCTGCGGCCCCGGCCCGTTGATATCGGTGATGCGCCCGTCGCTTTCCGCCAGTTTGATGTTGCTGCGGGTCTCGCCTGGAACGCGGATGAAGGCGTCGACAAAACCGCGCCTGGCGAACAGCGTTTCGAACGCTTGCAGGTTGTCTTCGCCGAGAAAGCCACTGACGGTCAATTGATGCCCGAGATCGGCCAGCACTTGCGCCACGTTCACGCCTTTGCCAGCGGCGTGGGTGTGCATTACTTCGCTGCGGTTGACCTGGCCGGCTTCAAAGCGCGGCAACTGGACGGTCAGGTCCAGCGCCGGGTTGAGGGTCAGGGTGAGAATCCGGGCCATTACAGGGCCTCCACTAATGCGCGCACTTCATTGGCGCTGCCCACGGCCAGGGCCTGTCGGGCAAGGGTTTGAGTCTGAGTGAAGCCCAGTTCGCGTATTCGCGCCTTGACTTCGGCAATGCTGCGAGCGCCGACGCTAAGCTCGTCCACGCCGAGGCCGACCAGCACCGGCACCGCCAGCGGATCGGCCGCCAGCTCGCCGCACACACCGACCCATTTGCCGTGGGCATGGGCCGCGCGCACGGTGATGTCGATCAGTTGCAGCACCGCCGGGTGCAAGCCATCGGCCTGGGCCGACAGCGTCGGATGGCCACGGTCGATGGCCAGGGTGTATTGCGTCAGGTCGTTGGTGCCGACGCTGAAAAAGTCGACCTCTTTGGCCAGCACCGGCGCCAGCAATGCCGCCGACGGCACCTCGATCATAATCCCCAGTTGCAGGTCGGCAACCGGAATTTCCCGGCGCAAACGTTCGGTCATGTCACGGGCCTGACGCCACTCGTCGACGCTGCCCACCATCGGGAACATGATCCGCAGCGGCCGGTTGTCGGCCGCCCGCAGCAAGGCGCGCAATTGCGCTTCCATGATCTGCGGGCGCTGCAAGGTCAGGCGTATGCCGCGCACGCCGAGGAAGGGGTTTTCTTCCTTCGCAATCGGCCAGTACGGCAGCGGTTTGTCACCACCGACATCGAGGGTGCGCACCACCAGCGGTCGCCCGGCCAGACCGTCGAGGACACGGCGGTACTCGACTTCCTGGGTCGCTTCGTCGGGCGCTTGCGTGTGGGCCATGAAAATCAGTTCGGTGCGCAACAGGCCAATGCCTTCGGCACCCTGCTCCACCGCGCCGGTCACGCCAGCGCTTTCACCAATGTTGGCGAACACTTCTACGGCGTGGCCATCGCTGGTCAGCGCGGGTTCATGACGCCGTTCAGCAGCCGCCTTCAAGCGTTGCTCGCGGGTATCGCGTTCGGCGGTGGCGCGCTGCAAGGTCGCCGCGTCGGCGTCCACATGCAGGCGACCACGCTGGCCATCGAGCAGCAATGGCGTACCCGGCGCCAGCAGCAACACGCCGGGGCCGGCGCCGACCAGTGCCGGAATGCCCAAGGCCCGGGCAACAATCGCACTGTGCGCCGTAGCGCCACCCCGGGCGGTGAGAATCCCGGCCACGCGAGCCGGATCCAGACGCGCGACGTCGGACGGGCCAACCTCGTCCATCACCAGAATGTACGGCTGATCCGGTTCGCTCGGGGTTTCGATGCCACTGAGCTGCATCAGCACCCGACGCCCGATGTCGCGCAAGTCGGCTGCGCGCTCGGCCAGCAAGGCATCCTGCAAGGCTTCCTGCTGCCGGGCCGCCGCTTCAATCACAGCCATCCACGCCGCCTCGGCGCTTTCGCCCTGCTTGAGGCGCGCATCGACCTCATCGGTCAGTTCCGGGTCGTCGAGCATCTCTTGGTGGGTGATGAAGATTTCGCGAATGGCCTTGCTTTTGCTGCGCTCGATCAAGCCCTGAATGTCACGACGCACCTGCGCCAGGGCTTGCTGGAGACGCTCACGCTCGATGCCGGCGGACTCGCCGCGCAACGGGTAATCGATGGTTTGCAGCACTTGAATATGCGCCGGGCCGATGGCAATCCCCGGGGCGGCGGCAATCGCCTGGACCACGCTGCCTGACACCGGGGCGAGGATCACTTCGGCCATATCGGCAACGACTTCGCGTGCCTGGCTTACTGGCGGCAGCGGTTCGACTTCCTCACCGAGGCCCTCTTCGATGGCCGCCAACAGTGCCGGCAACGCGTCAGCCGCGATGCCCGGTTCGGCAATGATTTCCAGAACCTGCCCCCGACGGGCGCCGAGGCTGAGCAACTTGCTCAAGCTCTTTACCGACACCGCGCTGTCGTGACCATCGACAATGCGCACGCGGATGTCACCTTCAAAACTCTTTGCCAGTTGCGCGAGGATTTTCGCCGGCCGCGCATGCAAACCGTGGGCGTTGGCCAATGCAATTCGCGCGCTGGGCCAGTCGGCGGGCACTTCACCACCGAGCACTTCGAGGACTTTGCGGCTGCTGGTGGCGCGCCCCAACTCATGGCCACGCCCTTCGATCAACAACGCGCACAGGCGTTCGAGCAGCACTTGATGGGCCTCACCGAGGCTGGCCAGGCAGAACAGTCCATTGAGCGGCTGGCCGAGATAGCGCAGCGGTTTGTCCGGGGTGACGAAGGCCAGGCCCGGTCGCTTCACCGTCTGCTCGCTGTGCAGCCACCACAGGCCATCGCCCAGGGGCAGCGCTTCAACCTGCTGCAGCACGGCAGAAAAACCATTGCTCACGCAGTCGGCCTGCCGCAGCAAACGTGCGCCGCGCCAGACCAGCTCTTCGAAATCTTCGGCCGCCACACCCAGGCCGATCATCTGTGCGTCCAGCGCCAGTTCTTGCGGCGCGCCTTGCAACAACTTCAGCAAGGCTTCGGCGGAACCGGCGCGGCGCAGGGCCTGGCCCAGATCCGTCTCGCCAAGGGCGCGGGTGAGCAATTGCAACAAGCGCAGATGTTCATCGGATTTGGCGGCAATACCGATCGCCAGGTAAACGATATGACCATCGCCCCAGTCCACACCTTCAGGGAACTGCATCAGGCGCACACCGGTGGTGAACACCAGCTCGCGGGTTTCAGGCGTACCGTGGGGGATGGCAATACCTTGACCGAGAAAGGTCGAGCCCTGGGCTTCCCGCGCCTGCAAACCGGCAAGGTAGCCCTCGGCAACCAGACCGTCGGTGACCAGGTGCCCGGCCAGCAATTGCAGCGCTGCGGACTTATCCACGGCCGACTGGCCCATGGAAATCTGCTCTACAGTGAGCTCGAGCATGCTTTCTCCTTTTTGGCGCCTTGGGGCGCCAGGTATTGTTTTGAATGAGCCAGCTTAGGCGCTTGGTCATCATTTTGGCGGTTTCATGGCAGAACCGGCCAAAGGCGCCTATAACGTAGAAAATACGCTTGCTGAAACGTTTAATCTAGATTGGATGGCACGTTACTCGATAATGTCCCATCCTTGAAGCTCAACTTGTCGGATGCGTTGTGACAATGGTCGCCTGCCTTAATCGGTTAGGATTGACGAAAATGTCGAGGCAATCTCGAAAAAACAAGGAAACAGCGGGTTGAAACTCAGTGATATCGCCCAGTTGGCTGGTGTGTCCGTCACCACCGCCAGCTATGTCATCAATGGCAAGGCCGAACAACAGCGCATCAGCAGCGCCACCGTCGAACGCGTGCGCGCGGTCGTCGAACTGCATGGCTTCACGCCTAATCCACAGGCCGCCGGCTTGCGCAGCCGACACACGCGCACATTGGGCTTCATTCTGCCGGATCTGGAAAACCCCAGTTACGCGCGAATCGCAAAATTGCTGGAGCAAGGTGCGCGAGCCCGGGGCTATCAGTTGCTGATCGCCAGTTCCGACGATGCACCGGACAGCGAACGGCAATTGCTGCAACTGTTCCGCGCCCGGCGCTGCGACGCACTGATCGTTGCCAGTTGCCTGCCGACCGGCGACGACAGCTATCGCCAATTGCAGGCCAAGGGCCTTCCGATCATCGCCATCGACCGGGTCATGGAGCCCGAGCATTTCTGTTCGGTGATCAGCGACGACCGCGAGGCCAGCCAGCAACTGACCCGCAGCCTGCTGGAGCCGCTGCCCAGGCAAATCGCGCTGATCGGCGCCCGCCCGGAGCTGAGCATCAGCCAGGAACGTGCCGCTGGCTTCAAAGAGGCTCTCGCCGGGTTCAATGGCGAGGTGCTGATCGAAGAAGGTGAATCCTTCAGCCGCGAGTGCGGTCAACAATTGATGGACGAGTTGCTGCAGCGCTTGGGCCATTTGCCCGATGCCCTGGTGACCACTTCCTACGTGCTGCTTCAGGGCGTGTTCGATGCGCTGCACGACTTCCCGCTGAGAAACCGCCCGCTGCGCCTCGGCACATTCGGCGATACCCAATTGTTGGACTTCCTGCCACTGCCGGTCAATGCCATGGCCCAGCAACATCAGCTGATCGCCGACAAGGTCCTCGCGCTGGCCCTGGCAGCCATCGAGCAATCGGATTACCGGCCCGGCGTGCAAGCCATCCCGCGCACGTTCAAGCAGCGTATTCTTCAGGACTGAACCGTGGAGCTGATCGACACCCACACCCATCTGGATTTTCCGGACTTCGACGCCGACCGTCAGGCGCTGCTGGCCGAAAGCCGCGCCCTCGGGGTGCGGCGAATCGTGGTGCTGGGGGTTTATCAGGCCAACTGGCAGCGGGTCTGGGAGCTGGTGCTGAGTGATCCCGACCTTTACGCCGCGTTCGGATTGCACCCGGTGTATCTGGACGACCATCGACCGCAACACCTGAGCGAACTCGGTGACTGGCTGACTCGATTGGCCGGCCATCGGCAACTGTGTGCGGTGGGCGAGATCGGCCTGGACTACTTCATCGAAACCCTGGACCGCGACCGCCAGCAGGCGTTGTTCGAGGCGCAATTGCAACTGGCGGTGGATTTCAATCTTCCGGCATTGATCCATGTACGGCGCAGCCATGCGGCGGTGATTGCCACGCTCAAACGGTTTCGCCCGAAACGGGCCGGCATCATCCACGCCTTCGCCGGCAGCCAGGAAGAAGCGCGGGAATACATCAAGCTCGGTTTCAAGCTCGGCCTTGGTGGCGCCCCGACCTGGCCGCAGGCGCTGCGCATGCACCGAGTGCTCGGCGCACTGCCACTGGATTCGGTGGTGCTGGAAACCGACTCGCCGGACATGCCCCCTGCCATGTTCCCCGGCCAGCGCAACAGTCCGGCACACTTGCCGGCGATCTGCACGTCACTGGCGCAATGGATGGCGATCAGCCCGCAACGACTGGCGGCTGCCAGCACCGCCAACAGCTGCGAAGTGTTCGGCTGGTAATCAGTCGACGTGAGCCCTGGCGGCCTCCAGGATCAGCGTCAGGTGCTGGCGTCGGCGGAAATAACGGACCACCGCAAAGTACACGAATATGACGATCAGCGAAGCATTCAGCTGTTCGATGACGCTGAGCATCCCCAACCACTCCATCACCAACGCCACCAGCAAGGCAGTGCAGACCATGATCCGCAGGCTGGCGCGCAACAGCGAAAAAGAGTCGAGGGACTTGAAGCGCCTGAACTGTTCCGGACAACGTAATTGAACGCGTTTCTGACAGTGAGTACAGGTAAACGCTTCATTGATCGCGATGGCATTGAGTTGCCAGGGTTGAAGCCGCAATGTGCACTGACAATGCGCACAGCGCCCCTGGATCCCTATTGTTGCAGCAGACATAACCGGGTTTCCTCCATGAAGTAAGCCGCGTAACTCTTCCTTGATTGACATCCAAAATCCAGCGCACGGAGAGAATCAGGAGAACTCCCACCCGTAAAGGGAAAAAGTATTACGAAACTTTCTTACAATACACCAAACCTTGTAGGAGCGGCGGTGCGGCGATCCTACAGAGTCCCCTGGAGTTTTTCAGACCCGGAATGCACTGATCAACTGTTTCAACTCCACGACCTGGGCCGACAACGCCCGGCTGGCATCTTCGGTCTGATGTGCACCTTCAGCGGTACGCTCGCCGGCGCGATTGATCTCGACGATGTTCTGGTCGATGTCGTGGGCTACGGCGGTTTGTTGCTCCACGGCGGCGGCAATCTGCTGGTTCTGGTCGACGATCATGCCGACCGCGCCCAGGATGTTTTCCAGCGCCCGCTGGACCTTCTCCGACTGCCCCACCGTGCCGTTGGCCATTTCATGGCTGGTGCCCATGGCCTTGACCGCCGCGCCGACACCGCCATGAAGCCTGGCGATCATCTGCTCGATTTCTTCGGTCGATTGCTGGGTTCGTTTGGCCAGGGTCCGGACTTCGTCGGCTACCACGGCGAAACCACGGCCCTGCTCACCGGCCCGTGCGGCCTCGATGGCGGCATTGAGCGCCAGCAGATTGGTCTGCTCGGCGATGCTCTTGATCACTTCGAGCACGCGGCTGATGGACTGACTGTCGTTGGCCAGTTGATTGATCACCAGCACCGATTGATCGATCTCGCTGGCCAGCGCGGCAATGCTGCCTTGCTGCGACTCCACCAGACCACGACCACTGATGGTCTCATCGTTGACACTGTGGGCACTGCTCACCGCCGCGGCGGCACTGCGCGCAACCTCCTGGGAGGTGGCCGACATCTGGTTCATGGCCGTGGCCACTTGTTCAATCTGCATGCGCTGCCCGGCGACGGCCTGGTTGCTTTGCGCGGAAACGTTTTCCACTTGCCCGGCCTGACGCTCGACTTCGCTGACGGTCTGCCCCACCCGCTCGATCAGGTCATGGATTTTCTTCACGGTGCCGTTGAACACCTCGCCCAGCTCCCCCAGTTCATCGCGGCTGTGGGCGCTGAATGTCACGGTCATGTCGCCGGCCGCCACCTTGTCCATCACCGCCCCCAGGCGCTTGAGCGTGGTGCGGGTCGAGACATAGAAAGCGCCGTAGAGATAAAAGATCAGCACAAATACGACTGACAGCGCCACGGCCTGCAAGACCATGTGCGTGCGGTTCTGGTCCAGGCGTTGCTGTAACTGCGGGCCCATATACTTCAGGGTCGCCTCGTTGAGTTGGTAAGTCTGGTCCATCAGGGTGCTGACCTGATCGTAAAAGCCCTGCCACGGCGCGTCGAGGGTGTCGGCCATGATCACTTGCTCTTCGAACAGCTCGCTGGCTTTCTTCATGGATGCCCGGCTGCTATCGGCCTGAGCCGCCAAGGTATCGCGTGCGGCATTGCTGGAACCCAGGGCATCCTGCAGTTTCAGGCCATACTCGGCCTGGAGCTTTTCAATCTGCGCCAGCAATTCATCGAAACGGGTACTCGAGGCCGAGTTGATGAAACCCTGCCCCAACGAATAGGAACCCATTGCCCGACCTTCGCCCAGGAGCTGGGTGACCCGTGGCGTGACAAGTGTGATGAGCTCGCTCAACTGACGCATGTCGCTCTGGTTGTCGCGACTGAGGCCGGCCTGACCGGTGATGAGCTGGCTGAAAATCTGCGCGCTGCCGACCAGTTTGCCGATCAGGGCACTTTTGCTTTGCAGGGAGTTTTCCGTTTGCTGGGCCTTGAACGCGGCGATCATTTCATCGCGTTTGCCATCAAACACCGCGACCTGCTCCGGGTCGCTGGTCATCGCCGTCAGCCCTTGCAGGCGAGTCAGAATATTCTGCTCAAGGGCGCTGATTTTCGATTCGACATTGCCAGCCTTGCCGGACTGGCCGAGGCTGACATTGATCTGCACCAGGTTGTTCAGGGTTTCCAGATCGCGCCGCAGCGTCAGGCTGCTGCCCAACAGGTCGAGACTTTGCAGTTCGATGCGCGTGCCCTGGAACTCGCGGTAGGAGTCACGTACCAGATAGAAGTTGGTCACCAGCATCGGCACCAGGAACAGTACGCTGATCAGGCTGAACTTCATGCCGAAGCTCAGGCGGTTCATCAGTGCGACAGCGGGATAGAGCAAGCTCTTCACTGGATGTCTCCCTTCGATTTCTTATTTTTTTTATTGGCGGGCGCAGACAGACGGCAGATAGCCACTATTCGGCGCTATCTCTGTATAACTGAAATCGGCAGGGGGGTTTGTAACTTAAGGTTAACGACAGGGCGAAGCACTTCGGACAAGTGATCGCCCTGTGGCTCAGTGCAGGACTAAGGCAGGACCGTCCACAGCGCAAACCCGGCATACCAGAGCACTGCGGCACGCAGCAGCAGTTCCCAGATGCGGTCCAGGTTGTTGATACCTTCTGCGCCAGCCACCGGCGCCGGAATTTCACCGGCCACCAGCCCGACTTTCACGATCAATTGCGCGGCGCTGATGTTCCAGTTCAGCAGCTCATGCAGCATGACCCGGCTGACCGCGACAAAATTGCCGACCAACGCCAGGCTCGCCGCCAGCAGACGCACCGGCACCCAGTCGAAGGCGTGACGCAGTTGCCCGGCGCGTTCGACCACCGCCGGGTTTTTCCCGTGTTCTTCGGCCAGCGCCAGCAACCGATAGCTCAGCGCCGCGACCGGCCCCAGCAGGAAGTACCAGAAAATCACCGCGAAAAAACTATGGTAGGCCTCCCACAGCAAATGCCCTTCGACCTGTTCCAGCAGTTGCTCGCCATTGTCGGCGCCAATGTCCAGATCGCGCTTGGCGACATGGGCCGCTGCTTGCAGGTCCTCCCGACGCCAGGCATCGCGGAACGGCCCGAGATCGCCCAGCAGATCACCGCGCCCCAGGCTGTAAATCACCACCAGCAAATGAACCGGCAACGCCAGCAATCCGTAGGCCACCGGCTCGATGACGACCAGCAGCAAACCCAGTAACGCCACCGGCAACAAGACCAGTACCGACAACACCAGCCAGGGCCGGCCCGAAAGTCGCGGGCTGGCCTCAAGCTTGTTCAGCTCCTGTGTCCAGCCACTGTCACGCTGAACCCGATGACGCAAGGCCGAGAACTTCTCGATCCACACCGCCAACAGCAACACCAGAAAACTCATCGTCCTTCCTCTTGTGCCAGGGCGGCACGATAGCGTGCCCAGTCGAACGCCGGCCCTGGATCGGTTTTGCGCCCCGGTGCAATGTCGCTGTGCCCGCAGATGCGCTCTGTAGTGATTGCCGTGAACGCCTGCTGCAACTGGCGGGTCAGGGCTGTCAACGCGCTGTATTGCGCGTCGGTGAACGGTAGATCATCCGTGCCTTCCAGTTCGATGCCCACGGAAAAATCGTTACAGGTGTCCCGTCCCTCGAAGCTCGAAACACCCGCATGCCACGCACGCTCGAGGCATGAAACGAACTGGGTGACGGTACCGTCACGCTCGATCAGAAAGTGCGCGGACACCCGCAAATCCGCGATCCCTTCAAAATAGGGATGTTCGGTGACATCCAGACGATTCTGGAAAAACTCCTGCACCTTGCCGGTGGCGAACTGCGCCGGTGGCAGGCTGATGTTGTGGATCACCAGCAGGGAAATTTCGCCTGTGGGGCGCGCATTGAAGTTGGGTGAGGGGCAGACATGCACACCTTGAAACCAACCGCTCGCGGGGTCCAACTGCATACCGATTCCTTCGACGTCGACTGTGTTGGCACAGTATGCCGTGATAATCCCCCGGGGCGCGATCACTTGCCGCGATTGAGGCGCTGGAGGTTGCCGATCTCAAACCGGCGTTTGTTCGCAATCGTCGGCCAACGCCAACAACGGCAGGGATTCGACCAAATGCAGGCGCCAGCACCAATGTAACGCGCTGATGCCTTGGGTTGGTCGCTGCCATGGCCCTATAATCGAGCCACTTTGTTTGTGGAGTCCGTTATGCCGAATCTACGTCTCGCCGATCTGACCGCCGAAATCGAAGCCAACGTGCGCCGTGCGTTGCGTGAAGACATCGGCAGCGGCGACATCACCGCGCAGTTGATCCCGGCCGAACGCCTGGCCAAAGCCACCATCATTACCCGCGACGCGGCCGTCATCAGCGGCACAGCCTGGGTAGATGCCGTGTTTCGGCAACTGGACCCACGGGTGGCGGTGCACTGGCAAGTTGCCGACGGTGAACGGGTGAAGCCCAATCAGGTGCTGTTCCACCTCGAAGGCCCTGCGCGCTCGCTGCTGACCGGCGAACGCAGCGCCCTGAACTTCCTGCAATTGCTCTCCGGCGTGGCGACCCGCGCGCAATACCTGGCGGACTTCGTGGCCGAAACCCAGGTCAAACTGCTCGACACCCGCAAAACACTGCCGGGGCTGCGCCTGGCGCAAAAGTACGCCGTGACCTGCGGCGGTTGCCATAACCACCGCATCGGCCTTTATGACGCCTTCCTGATCAAGGAAAACCACATCGCCGCCAGCGGCGGCATCGCGCAGGCCATCGCCGCCGCGCACAAGATCGCCCCGGGAAAACCGGTCGAGATTGAAGTGGAAAGCCTGGGTGAACTGAAAGAAGCGCTGGCGGCCGGTGCCGACATCATCATGCTCGACGAACTGAGCCTGGACGACATGCGCGAAGCCGTACGCCTGAATGCCGGCAAGGCCAAACTGGAGGCCAGCGGCGGGATCAACGAAAGCACGTTGCTGCCGATTGCACAGACCGGGGTGGATTACATTTCGATCGGTGCGATGACCAAGGATGTGAAGGCGGTCGATCTGTCGATGCGACTGAGTCTCTGATCCCACGTATGTGAGTTGCCGAAACTGTAGGAGCGAGCTTGCTCGCGATGCACCTGAGAGCGCCACGTTTAACCAGTAAACACGCGCTATCGTTAACGACCATCGCGAGCAAGCTCGCTCCTACATGAGTATCAGACCACCAGATTGTTCATCTCGCAGTACTCTTCCCACCCGACACCCAACACCTCCGCAGCTTCTTTATGCAGTTTCAGGCGTTCTACTTCGTACTCTTCCGGCGTTGAGGTGTACTTGAGTGTCAGTTCCCACGGCTGCAAGCCCTGGGCTTCGGCCTCGTCCTCGAACGCCCACTGAATCTGGTCCTTCTGATCATCGGCACTCAGGTCCTTGATCTCGTCCATTAGTTCGTGGTTATCAAGCACGTACTTCTTCAGCGCTTCTTCGTGTCTGGCTTCTTGGGTCAATTCTTTTATTGTCATGGCGTTCTCGTTGATCTGGGGAATGGAAGATGGATCTGGATCATCAAGGATCTCTCTGACGCAAAAAACCGTATGAAGCGCGGTTTGTCTGGCCTTCAGAACCATTCGGGATCATCTGAAAACAAGTCTTGCTGGTGCCCGAGACAGGAATCGAACCTGCGACCTTCGCGTTACGAGTGCGCTGCTCTACCGGCTGAGCTACACGGGCGGTGGGCTAAACCTAGCACTGACCACAGAGCCAGGCAACTGACTGCACCACAAAAGCAAAAGATCGCAGCCTGCGGCAGCTCCTACATAACGTCCGCGCGTAGGAGCTGCCGCAGGCGGCGATCTTTTGATCTTTTTTGCACATAGCAAAACGCCCCGAACCAGTCGGGGCGTTTTGTTGTTCAGCGATCAGACGCGGGAAGGTTTAAACGCCCGAAGCCTTGGCTGCTGCCACGTCTTTGATGGACAGCTTGATACGGCCGCGGTTGTCCACGTCCAGTACCAGCACTTCCACTTCCTGGCCTTCTTTCAGGATGTCGGTCACTTTCTCGACGCGAGCATCGCTCAGCATGGAGATGTGAACCAGACCGTCCTTGCCCGGCAGGATGTTGACGAATGCGCCGAAGTCGACGATGCGCTCAACCTTGCCGACGTAGATCTTGCCGATTTCGGCTTCAGCGGTGATGCCCAGAACGCGCTGACGAGCAGCTTCTGCCGCTTCCTTGGTTTCGCCGAAGATCTTGATCGAACCGTCGTCTTCGATGTCGATCGAAGCCTTGGTCTCTTCACAGATCGCACGAATGGTCGCGCCGCCTTTACCGATGACATCACGGATTTTGTCGGTGTCGATTTTCATCGCGATCATGGTCGGAGCGTTGGCCGACAGTTCGGTACGCGACTGGCCAATGATCTGGTTCATCTGGCCGAGGATGTTCAGGCGCGCTTCCAGGGCTTGGCCCAGAGCGATTTCCATGATTTCTTCGGTGATGCCCTTGATCTTGATGTCCATCTGCAGCGCGGTGACGCCTTTGGCGGTACCGGCTACCTTGAAGTCCATGTCGCCCAGGTGGTCTTCGTCACCCAGGATGTCGGTCAGGACGGCGAATTTCTCGCCTTCTTTAACCAGACCCATGGCGATACCGGCAACCGGCGCCTTCATCGGCACACCAGCGTCCATCAGGGCCAGGGAAGCGCCGCAAACGGAAGCCATCGAGCTCGAACCGTTGGATTCGGTGATTTCCGAAACCACGCGGATGGTGTACGGGAACACGTCAGCGGCAGGCAGCATGGCCGAAACCGAACGACGGGCCAGACGGCCGTGACCGATTTCGCGACGACCAGCGCCACCCATGCGACCACACTCGCCTACCGAGAACGGAGGGAAGTTGTAGTGCAGCATGAACGGGTCTTTCTTCTCGCCTTCCAGGGTGTCCAGCAGCTGTGCATCACGGGCAGTACCCAGAGTCGCGACTACCAGAGCCTGGGTTTCGCCACGGGTGAACAGAGCCGAACCGTGAGTCTTCGGCAGAACACCGACTTCGATGTTCAGCGGACGTACAGTCTTGGTGTCGCGGCCGTCGATACGTGGCTTGCCGTTAACGATGTTTTCGCGAACGGTGCGGTATTCGATTTCGCCGAAAGCGGCTTTGACTTCGCTGGCAGAAGGCTGGCCTTCTTCACCGGACAGCTTGGCAACGACCTGGTCCTTCAACTCACCCAAGCGAGCGTAACGGTCGGCCTTGACGGTGATGGTGTAGGCCTGGGAGATCGCTTCGCCGAACTCGGCACGGATAGCGCCCAGCAGTTCGGTGGCTTCTGGCGCAGGAGCCCAGGTCCAGGTTGGCTTGGCAGCTTCGGCAGCCAGTTCTTTAACGGCGTTGATCACAACCTGGAACTCGTCGTGAGCAAACAGTACCGCGCCCAGCATCTGGTCTTCGGTCAGCTCTTTGGCTTCCGATTCAACCATCAGCACAGCGTCCGAAGTACCGGCAACGACCATGTCCAGGCTCGAAGCTGCCTGTTGCTCGTAAGTCGGGTTCAGCAGGTAGCCGGTGCTTTCGTGGAAGGCAACACGGGCAGCGCCGATCGGGCCATCGAAAGGAATGCCGGAGATCGCCAGTGCAGCCGAGGTACCGATCATCGCAGCGATGTCCGGATCGGTCTTCTTGCTGGTGGAAACGACGGTGCAGACAACCTGCACTTCGTTCATGAAGCCTTCCGGGAACAGCGGACGGATCGGACGGTCGATCAGTCGGGAAGTCAGGGTTTCTTTCTCGGAAGGACGGCCTTCGCGCTTGAAGAAACCGCCAGGGATCTTACCGGCAGCGTAAGTCTTTTCCTGGTAGTGAACAGACAGAGGGAAGAAGCCCTTGCCTGGATCGGCTTGCTTGGCACCGACTACGGTCACCAATACGCTGACGTCGTCGTCAACGGTGACCAATACTGCGCCGGAGGCCTGACGGGCGATACGGCCAGTCTCGAGGGTAACGGTCGACTGACCGAACTGGAATTTTTTGATTACCGGGTTCACGGTGTCCTACCTTCTTTGTGGCTCTTGGGGAACTGGTTTCTTGCGAAATTCTTGGGCAACGCCGGGAATCGGCCCGACCGGTTGTCCGGGGTGTACTCACACAGGTAAAGCGGTAAAGCAGACATCCAGATAAAACTTGAGGCTGGAAGCCTGCCATGCGCTGGCGGGAAACCCGCTGACGCACGACAGACAACCAACCTCTAGCGCAATCGCTTATTAGCGACGCAGACCCAGGCGACCGATCAGAGTCTGATAGCGACCCAGATCCTTGCCTTTCAGGTAGTCCAGCAGCTTACGACGCTGGTTAACCATGCGGATCAGACCACGACGGGAGTGGTGGTCTTTACCGTTGGCCTTGAAGTGACCTTGCAGCTTGTTGATGTTGGCGGTCAGCAGTGCAACTTGCACTTCTGGCGAACCAGTGTCACCAACAGCTTGCTGGTAGTCAGCTACGATTTGAGCTTTTTCTTGAACGTCGAGAGCCATGAGGCAATCCTTTTATCAGGAAACTGTTTGTCGAAAAACAGTTTCAACAGGCCAGGGACAAATCCCTGTATCTAAAAATGAGTAGTGACCGTGCCTGTTGACAGCCACCCTCGCCAGCCTGCTGTTACGCAGACTGGTTTCGGTCACTCTGACCGAATCAAGCGACGCGGCGCGATGCGCCCGTCTTCGCTCACTTCACCGATACCGATGAAGCGACCATTGTGATCCTGTACCCGCACCATGCCGAACTTCGGAGCATCCGGGGCACGTACCGGCTGGCCGTTGAGCCAGTAGAACGCACTCGCTTCCGAGAACTGCAACAGTGGCCAATCCAGCAGGCCGCTGTCCGATGGCATCAGGAAGCGATCGACCGCTTCGTTGCCGCCTTCGGCATGTACTGCTTCCAACTCTTCCAGGGTAACCGTCTGCGCCAGGGTGAATGGCCCGGCCTGGGTACGTCGCAGTTCCGCAACGTAAGCGCCACAACCGAGTTGCTCACCGATATCCTCCACCAGGGTGCGGATATAGGTGCCTTTAGTGCAATCCACCGCCAGCCGCGCAGTATCACCTTCGAAGGCCAGCAATTCCAAGCGCGTAATAGTAACAGAACGCGGTTCGCGCTCCACTACTTCGCCTGCACGCGCCAGCTTGTACAGCGGCTGGCCATCGCGCTTGAGTGCCGAGTACATCGGCGGTATCTGACTGATTTGCCCACGAAATTTTGGCAGTACAGCCTCGATGTCGGTGCGACCAACGGTCACCGGACGCTCCTGCAAAACCTCACCTTCGGCATCCGCCGTGGTGGTGGTCTTGCCCAGTTGCGCCAGGGTTTCGTAACCCTTGTCGGAATCGAGCAGGTATTGCGAGAACTTGGTCGCCTCGCCGAAGCACAGCGGCAACACGCCGGTGGCCAGGGGATCGAGACTGCCGGTGTGTCCGGCCTTCTCGGCATTGAGCAACCAGCGAACCTTCTGCAGGGCCGCGTTGGAGGTGAACCCCAGCGGCTTGTCGAGCAGGATGATGCCGCTGACGTTACGACGGATACGTTTGACCTGAGCCACCGATTACTCCTTGGTGTCTTCGGCTTCTGCCGCAACCGGATGCTGATTGTCTTCAGCCACTGCGCGCTCGATCAGGGCCGACAGATGCGCACCGCGTACGACGCTTTCGTCGTAGTGGAAGTGCAGCTGTGGAACGCTGCGCAGCTTCATCTCGCGAGCCAACTGCATGCGCAGGAAACCGGCGGCGGAGTTGAGCACCTTGATGCTTTGGGCAATTTCTTCAGCGCTGTCCTGGCCCATCACGGTGATGAAAATCTTGGCGTGACCGACGTCACGGCTGACTTCCACAGCGGTAATGGTGACCAGGCCGACGCGCGGGTCTTTGACTTCACGACGGATCAGTTGTGCCAGCTCGCGCTGCATCTGATCGCCGATGCGTTGGGTACGGCTATATTCTTTTGCCATGTCTTGTTACCTGTTACTGCCCCACGGTGAAACCCGTGAGGTCTGAAAGCGGCAAACGCCCGGCCTGACAAAAGCCAGACCGGGCGTTGCGTTTAGAGTCCTGTTGACGAGTTGCGCACTTGCATGCGGCTAGCCGTCACGGCTCCTGAAGTGCGCGAATTAGAGGCTGCGAGCAACCTGCACCTTCTCGAAGACTTCGATCTTGTCACCGACCTTGACGTCGTTGTAGCTCTTCACGCCGATACCGCATTCCATGCCGGCACGCACTTCGGAAGCGTCATCCTTGAAGCGGCGCAGGGATTCCAGCTCGCCTTCGAAGATAACGATGTCTTCACGCAGTACGCGGATTGGACGGTTACGGTGCACAACACCTTCGATCACCATGCAACCGGCGATCGCGCCAAACTTCGGCGAACGGAACACGTCACGCACTTCGGCGATACCCAGGATGTTCTCGCGAACATCGCTGCCGAGCATACCGGTCAGGGCTTTCTTGACGTCTTCGATGATGTCGTAGATCACGTTGTAGTAACGCATATCCAGACCTTCCTGCTCGACGATCTTGCGCGCGCCGGCATCGGCACGCACGTTGAAGCCGAACAGTACAGCGTTGGAGGCCAGCGCCAGGTTGGCGTCGGATTCGGTGATACCACCGACACCGCCACCGACCACACGCACTTGCACTTCGTCGTTACCCAGGCCGTTCAAGGCACCGTTCAACGCTTCCAGCGATCCACGGACGTCGGATTTGAGGACGATGTTGAGCGTCTTCTTCTCTTCCTGGCCCATGTTTTCGAAGATGTTTTCCAGCTTGCCGGCGTGAGCGCGAGCCAGTTTGACTTCGCGGAACTTGCCTTGACGGAACAGAGCCACTTCACGGGCTTTCTTCTCGTCGGCAACCACGCTCATCTCGTCGCCAGCATCCGGGGTACCGTCCAGGCCGAGGATCTCGACAGGGATGGCCGGACCGGCTTCCTTGATTGACTTGCCGTTCTCGTCGAGCATGGCACGAACGCGGCCATAGTTCGAACCGACCAGGACCATGTCGCCCTGACGCAGGGTACCGTCTTGAACCAGAACGGTAGCCACCGGACCACGGCCCTTGTCGAGACGGGATTCAACCACAACGCCACGGCCAGGAGCCGATGGAGTTGCAGTCAGTTCCAGAACTTCGGCTTGCAGCAGTACCGCTTCGAGCAATTCGTCGACGCCAGTACCCATCTTCGCCGAAACCGGTACGAACGGCGTGTCACCGCCCCACTCTTCCGACGTCACGCCGTGAACCGACAGTTCGCTACGGATGCGATCGAGATCGGCGCCCGGCTTGTCGATTTTGTTCACTGCTACTACCAACGGTACGCCAGCCGCCTTGGCATGCTGAACGGCTTCGATGGTTTGTGGCATCACGCCGTCGTCCGCTGCAACCACCAGGATCACGATGTCGGTCGCCTTGGCACCACGGGCACGCATTGCGGTAAACGCAGCGTGACCAGGGGTGTCGAGGAACGTCACCATGCCACGGTCGGTTTCAACGTGGTACGCGCCGATGTGCTGGGTGATACCACCGGCTTCGCCAGCAGCAACCTTGGCACGACGGATGTAGTCGAGCAGGGAAGTCTTACCGTGGTCAACGTGGCCCATGACGGTCACGACTGGTGCACGGGAAACTGCCTCGCCTTCAAACTTCAGGGACTCGGCCAGGGAATCTTCCAGGGCGGTGTCGCTGACCAGGGTCACTTTGTGGCCCAGCTCTTCAGCAACCAGTTGGGCAGTTTCCTGATCCAGTACCTGGTTGATGGTCGCTGGAGTACCCAGTTTGAACATGAACTTGATGATTTCAGCAGCCTTGACCGACATCTGCTGGGCGAGATCGCCAACAGTGATGGTCTCGCCGATCTTCACTTCGCGCACGACAGGGCCGGTCGGGCTCTGGAAACCGTGGGCGTTGCGCTTCTTCAGCTTGGCCTTGCCGCGACCACCACGACGGAAGCCATCGCTTTCTTCGTCGGTAGTACGTGGGGCAACGCGTGGAGCCGGCGCCTTTTCCTTGACCGAAGCACGATGCGGAGCGTTTTTGCGCTCGCCGTCGCCGCTACCGCGACGACTGTTGTCGTCGGCACGTGGCTTGTCCGGACGGCGCTGTTCGTCACGCTTGCGGGTATCGACCGCAGGAGCTGGAGCGGCTGCCACAACCGGTGCGCTTTCGCGAACTGGCTCGGCCACCACAGCAGTCGCTGCAACAGGTACGGCTTGAGCGGTCGGCGCAGCAGCAGGCTGGCGACGCGCTTCTTCTTCGGCGCGACGCTTGGCTTCTTCTTCAGCCTTCTGACGAGCAGCATTTTCTACTGCGCGACGTTCATCCAGTTCACGCTTGCGCTCGGCTTCGATTTCTTCCGGGCTGCGCTGTACGAAGACTTTCTTCTTGCGTACTTCAACGCTGATGCTCTTGCTGCCAGCAACCCGCAGGGTGCTGGTGGTTTTACGCTGCAGCGTAATCTTGCGTGGTTCTTCCACTTTCGCCTTGTGGCTGCTTTTCAAGTGAGTCAGCAACGATTGCTTCTCACTGTCAGTCACACTTTCTTCGGCGGCGGTGTGCGGCAGACCTGCCTCACGCATCTGCTGCAACAGGCGCTCTACCGGTGTTTTGACCTCATCGGCCAGTTGTTTCACCGTGACTTGCGTCATGCACTTCTCTCCTCAGGCCGCGCCTAATTACTCGAACCAGTGGGCTCGGGCGGCCATGATCAACTTGCCGGCACGATCATCGTCAATGCCGTCGATGTCGAGCAGGTCGTCAATAGACTGCTCGGCCAGGTCTTCGCGGGTAATTACGCCGCGCACCGCCAGTTCCATCGCCAAATCCTTGTCCATACCCTCAAGCGAGAGCAGGTCTTCGGCCGGATGGGCGTCTGCCAGCTTTTCCTCAGTAGCGATGGCTTTAGTCAACAAGCGATCCTTGGCCCGAGCGCGAAGCTCGTTGACGGTGTCTTCGTCAAAGCCGTCGATGTTGAGCATTTCTTCCAACGGTACGTAGGCAATCTCTTCCAGGCTGGTAAAGCCTTCGTCCACCAGCACCTGTGCCAGATCTTCGTCGACTTCCAGCTCGTCGATGAAGTTGCGCAGGATGTCGCCGGTTTCCGCTTGCTGTTTAGCCTGGATGTCCGATTCGGTCATCACGTTCAGGGTCCAGCCAGTCAACTGGCTAGCCAGACGCACGTTCTGACCACCGCGACCGATGGCCTGAGCCAGATTGTCTGCGCCAACGGCGATGTCCATTGCGTGGGCATCTTCGTCAACGATAATTGCCGCAACCTCGGCCGGGGACATGGCGTTGATCACGAACTGAGCCGGGTTGTCGTCCCACAGAACGATGTCAACACGCTCACCGCCCAACTCACCCGACACTGCCTGGACGCGCGAACCGCGCATACCGATGCAAGCGCCTTGCGGGTCGATGCGTTTGTCCTTGGAGCGAACGGCGATCTTGGCACGCGAACCCGGATCACGGGACGCAGCCATCACTTCGATCAGGCCTTCGGCAATTTCCGGCACTTCGATGCGGAACAACTCGATCAGCATTTCCGGCGCGGTGCGCGACAGGATCAACTGCGGGCCGCGGTTCTCGGTGCGGATTTCCTTGAGCAGCGCACGCAGACGCACGCCAACCCGGAAAGTTTCGCGAGAAATGATGTCTTCACGGGCCAGCAACGCTTCAGCGTTGTTGCCCAGATCAACGATCACGTTGTCGCGGGTGACTTTTTTCACGGTGCCGGAGATGATTTCACCCAGGCGCTCGCGGTAAGCGTCAACAACCTGAGCGCGCTCGGCTTCGCGAACTTTCTGCACAATGACTTGCTTGGCAGTCTGTGCAGCGATGCGGCCGAACTCGATGGACTCGATTTTCTCTTCTACGACATCACCGACCTTGGCGCCAGGATGCGTTTCGGCAACCTTGCTCGGCCAGGTTTCGATGGCCGGATCGTCCAGGTCTGCTTCTTCGACGACCGTCCAGCGACGGAATGTCTCGTATGCACCCGTGTGGCGATTGATTTCCACACGCAGATCAACTTCGTCTTCGAAACGCTTTTTTGTAGCAGTGGCCAGAGCCAGCTCCAGCGCTTCAAAAATCACGTTTGCCGGTACGCCCTTTTCATTGGATACCGACTCAACAACCAGCAGTACTTCTTTGCTCATCGTACGCCTCGCCTTTCGCAAGCCATTGGATCCGCGGGATCCGCAGTATCTGGCACGCCTCAGTCAAAACTGGGAATAATGTTGGCCTTGTCGATCATATCGATCGGCAACAGGAACTCATGGTCTTCTACCTGCACCACGACATCCTGCTCTTCTACGCCGCGCAGAAGGCCCTGAAAGTTGCGTCGTCCTTCAAAAGGCGAGCGCAGCTTGATCTTCACTTGTTCACCGGCAAATTTTGCAAACTGCTCAAGAGTGAACAGCGGGCGTTCCATGCCAGGCGAGGAAACTTCAAGGGTGTATTCAACGGCGATTGGATCTTCAACATCCAGCACACCGCTGATCTGACGGCTGACGATGGCGCAATCGTCCACCAGCACGCCGCCTTCTTTATCGATATAAACGCGCAACATCGAGTGACGACCCTGAGCCGAAAACTCGATACCCCAGCATTCATAGCCTAGGGCCACGACCACCGGGGCCAGCAAGGCCTGCAACTCTTCTAGCTTGCTCGACACCTGAACCCCCTAGTGCATGTATGTGCATGCTATGCAAAATAAAAAAATGGGCGAAACGCCCATCCTTGAAACGCCGTCGAACAGCGGCGTTGAAAGTGTCCAGCTAACAAAAAGCCCCTTAAAAGGGGCTCCTTAAACTGGTTGCGGGGGCCGGATTTGAACCGACGACCTTCGGGTTATGAGCCCGACGAGCTACCAGACTGCTCCACCCCGCGACAAAGCTGGGGCGGAAGTATACGACCGATCCCCTACAGGGTCAATGTAACCTTCCACCTGCAAGAAAGCCCGCAACAGCGGGCTCTCCTGACTAATTGGTACCGAGAAGGGGACTCGAACCCCTACACCCTATGGGCACAACCACCTCAAGGTTGCGTGTCTACCAATTCCACCACCTCGGCAATACTACGTTTGAAACCCTTCTTACTTCTGCTCTTGAGCTGGAGGTACGTCAGTCGCTGGAGTAGCCGACTTTTGCTCTTGAAGCACCGGGACATCATCAGAAGCCGGTTGTTGCTTTGGAACTTCCAGTACCGCTGGATTTGGGAGACCTACTTGAGTCAGCTGGTGAGCCTTCTCTTTAGCAAAGTAACCTAACCCCAAGCTGGTTATGAAAAAACCTGCGGCAAGTATAGCAGTAAACTTACTAAGAAAGGTAGAGGAACCTTGGCTTCCGAACACAGTATTTGAAGCACCTGCTCCGAAAGACGCGCCAGCATCCGCACCTTTACCCTGCTGCAGCAAAACCAGAGCTACTACGCCCAATGCACCCAGCAGATGAAAAACGACTACGACTGTTTCCAGCATTTTTTCAGTTTCCCGCGGCGCGACAGATCGCACCGAACTCATCTGCATTCAGGGAAGCCCCACCAATCAGGCCCCCATCGATATCCGGCATGCCGAACAGTTCGACCGCATTGGCCGCCTTCACGCTGCCGCCGTATAGAAGCCGCACACTTTGCGCGACTTCAGAATTCTTTTCCGCCAACCTGGCGCGAATGGCTGCATGCACATCCTGCGCCTGTTGCGGCGAAGCAGTCAGCCCGGTGCCAATGGCCCAGACCGGCTCGTAAGCGATCACTGCCTTTGCAAACACACCGACACCCAGCTCGTCGATGATGCTGTCCAGCTGCGCCGAAACAACCTCGATCGTTTTCCCGGCTTCGCGCTGCTCAAGGGTTTCCCCTATGCACAACACCGGGATCAAGCCGGATGCCTGTGCCGCTGCGAACTTGCGGATCAGCACTGCGTCCTGCTCGCCCATTATCTGGCGGCGTTCGGAGTGCCCGACAAGCACCAGGGAACAACCTGCATCCACCAACTGACTCGGTGCAACCTCACCGGTCAACGCACCTTGTCCGGATTCCACCGCAGAGTCCTGCGCGCCGACCGAAATCGACTTTCCCTGCAAGCCATCAATCACTTGATTGATATGCAGGCAGGACGGGAATACCGCTACATCAACACCGCTCGGCAAGGCCAAGTCACGAAGGCCGTTGATCAGCTCAGCGACGCTGGCGCGGGTACCGTGCATCTTCCAGTTACCAGCTACCATAGGGCGACGCATGCTGTACCTCGTCGGTCAAAGTGGGCGCAGATGTTACCCAACACAATCATGGCTGGCAAGCCGAAATCAGGCAGAAACTTCAGTTACCAGTTTCGCCAGCTCTTCGGCATAGCCACGAACCTGCGTTTCGTCTTCGCCTTCGACCATCACACGCACCAGTGGTTCGGTTCCGGACTTGCGCAACAACACACGCCCCCGACCTGCCATGGCCTTGGTCACACGCTCGCTGGCTTCCTTGACCGACGGATGATCGAGAGGGTTTGCGCCGCCACCGAAGCGAACGTTGATCAGCACCTGAGGGCATTTGCGCAGCGCCTGACGCGCTTCAGCCAAACCTTGCGCACGGGCTTTCAACGCCTTCAGCACCTGCAACGCGGCGATAATCGCATCACCCGTGGTGGTGTAATTGAAGCAAACGATATGACCCGAATTTTCGCCACCGACCAGCCAGTTGCGCTCCAGCAGATCAGCAATCACATAACGATCACCAACATTGGCGCGGACAAATGGAATCGCCAGGTCGGCCAAGGCCAACTCCAATCCCAGGTTGCTCATCAGCGTACCGACTACACCACCTTGCAGCTTGTCTCGCTCATGCAGGTCGCGAGCAATGATGAACAGCAACTCATCGCCATCGACGATGGCCCCTGTGTGATCCACCATCAATACCCGGTCACCATCACCATCGAAGGCGATACCCAGATCGGCGTGTTCAGCCAGCACAGCGGCCTGCAGTTGCCCCATATGGGTCGAGCCGCAGTTGTCATTGATATTCAAACCATTGGGCTGCGCGGACAAGACCACGACCTCGGCACCCAACTCACGAAACACACTCGGCGCCACTTTATAGGTCGCACCATGGGCGCAGTCGATCACAATCTTGAGGCCGGTAAAGCTGGTACCGGTCGGCACACTGCTCTTGCAGAACTCGATATAGCGACCCGACGCGTCATTGATTCGCGACACCTTGCCGATCTTGCTCGACTCAACCACAGTCATTGGGGTATCGAGCAGCTCTTCGATCATGTGCTCGACCTCATCCGGAAGCTTGGTGCCATTGCCGGAGAAGAACTTGATGCCATTGTCATCATGCGGATTGTGCGACGCACTGATCACGATGCCAGCTTCGGCATGAAAGGTACGCGTCAGGTAGGCAATAGCCGGAGTCGGCATAGGCCCCAGAAGCATCACATCGGCACCTGCCGACGTCAGCCCTGCTTCAAGCGCAGACTCGAACATGTAGCCGGAGATCCGGGTGTCCTTGCCTACCAATACCTTGCAGGCGCCCATCTTGCGGAACGCCATACCGGCAGCCCAGCCGAGCTTGAGCATGAAATCAGGAGTGATCGGGTATTCACCGACACGCCCACGAATACCATCGGTGCCAAAATATTTTTTGCTCATAAGTGCTCCATCATTCTTATTCGGCTGATTCCACTGCGGCAATCATCCGCACCACATCCATTGTTTCGGCTACATCATGGACGCGCAATATACGCGCACCTTTCGTTGATGCCAGCGCCGCAAGCGCCAAACCACCATACAGTCGGTCCCCCACCGGACGATTCAACGCCTGACCAATCATGCTCTTTCGCGAAACCCCGACCAACAGGGGCCGCCCCAAGGCATGCAGGGCTTGCATATGTTTGAACAAGCTCAGGTTGTGCTGCAAGGTTTTGGCGAAGCCAAAGCCCGGATCAAGAATAATCCGTTCGGCTGGAATACCCGCCAATGAACACTGATGCATGCGTTCGGCGAGAAACTCACCGACTTCCCTTGTAATGTCCTGGTACTGCGGATTGTCCTGCATATCGCCCGGCTCTCCCAGCATATGCATCAGGCAAACCGGTAGCCCGGTGGCCGCTGCAGCATCCAGGGCACCATCGCGACGCAACGAACGCACGTCATTGATCAACCCGGCACCCAGGCGCGCAGCCTCACGCATGACCGCTGGCGTGGAGGTGTCGACCGAGATGATGACGTCCAGCTCGCGACTGATGCGCTCGACAATGGGCGCTACGCGTTCCAGCTCCTCCAGTGGCGACACCGCCCTGGCACCAGGACGGGTGGACTCGCCGCCGACATCGATCAGCGTCGCGCCGGCCGCCACCATGGCTTCGGCGTGGCGCATTGCCGCTTCGAGCTGGCTGTATTGGCCACCATCGGAGAAAGAATCAGGAGTGACATTGAGAATACCCATGACATGCGTCTGGGCCAAATCAAGAACCCGGTTGCCGCAAGGCAACCGGGTCGAGGACTGAACAGAAGTCATTTCAAACCTTATACGTCAGCAGCAGGACCGCCGATCGGTGTTTCCGGACGCTCATCCTGCACCACCGGAGGAGTGCCGGAAGTACCCGTGCCACCCGACCAGTCGCGCGGCTCGCGAGGTGTACGACCCGCCATGATGTCGTCGATCTGCTCGGCATCGATCGTTTCGTACTTCATCAAGGCATCGGCCATCGCATCGAGCTTGTCACGGTTGTCCGTGAGGATCTGCTTCGCCGTGCCGTAGCACTGATCGATGATGCTGCGTACTTCGGAGTCGATCAGCTTGGCTGTATCACCAGAGAAGCTTGCATTCTGACCGCCACCGCCGCGACCAAGGAACACTTCACCCTCTTCTTCGGCATACATCAACGGGCCGAGTTTCTCCGAGAGCCCCCATTTGGTCACCATGTTCCGCGCAATCTGGCTGGCGCGCATGATGTCGTTGGAAGCACCGGTGGTCACGCCATCGAAGCCCAGGGTCATTTCTTCAGCGATACGACCGCCGTACAGCGAGCAGATCTGGCTGATCAACGCACGCTTGGACAGGCTGTAACGATCTTCTTCCGGCAGGAACATGGTCACACCCAGCGCACGACCGCGCGGAATGATCGACACCTTGTACACCGGATCATGCTCAGGCACGACACGCCCCACAATGGCGTGGCCGGCTTCGTGATAAGCCGTATTCTGTTTTTCCTTCTCGGACATGACCATGGATTTGCGCTCGGCGCCCATCATGATCTTGTCTTTGGCCAGCTCGAATTCTTTCATTTCGACGATGCGCTTGCCGGCGCGGGCAGCGAACAACGATGCCTCGTTCACCAGGTTCGCCAGGTCAGCACCGGAGAAGCCAGGAGTACCACGAGCGATCACGGCCGGGGCAACGTCGTCGCCCATCGGCACTTTGCGCATGTGCACCTTGAGAATCTGTTCGCGACCACGGATATCCGGCAGACCGACCACAACCTGACGGTCGAAACGGCCCGGACGCAGCAACGCAGGGTCCAGTACATCAGGACGGTTGGTTGCGGCGATCACGATGATGCCGTCATTCATTTCAAAGCCATCCATCTCCACCAGCAATTGGTTGAGAGTCTGCTCGCGCTCGTCGTGACCACCACCCATGCCGGCACCACGATGGCGACCGACCGCATCGATTTCGTCGATGAAGATGATGCATGGAGCATGCTTCTTGGCCTGCTCGAACATGTCTCGAACACGGCTGGCACCGACACCGACGAACATTTCGACGAAGTCGGAGCCGGAAATGGTGAAGAACGGTACTTTGGCTTCGCCGGCGATGGCCTTGGCCAGCAGGGTCTTACCGGTACCCGGAGGACCGACCATCAGCACGCCGCGAGGAATGCGGCCACCCAGGCGCTGGAACTTGCCCGGATCGCGCAGGAACTCGACCAGCTCACCGACTTCTTCCTTGGCTTCGTCGCAACCGGCAACGTCAGCCAGGGTAGTTTTCACCTGATCCTCGGAGAGCAGGCGCGCCTTGCTTTTACCGAAGCTCATCGGCCCGCCCTTGCCACCGGCACCGCCCTGCATCTGCCGCATGAAGAACATGAACACGGCGATGATCACGAGGATCGGGAAGCTGGCAACCAGAAGCTGAGTCCAGATGCTTTGCTGTTCAGGCTGCTTGCCTTCGACCACGACGTGGTTATCCACCAGGTCGCCGATCAGGCCGTTGTCCTGGATCGCCGGGCGAATGGTCTTGAAGCTGTCGCCATCGTTGCGCTTGCCGGTAATCACGTAGCCATCAACCGCCACGCGTTCGACCTTGCCATCCTTGACCTGCTGGATGAAGTCGGAATAGTTGAGGGTCTGCGGCTCGTTAGGGCTGGAGAAGTTGTTCATCACCGTCACCAGGACAGCCGCAATGATCAACCACAGGATCAGATTCTTTGCCATATCGTTCAATTAACTACCCTCTGAAGCAAGCTCCGCTACTGGCGCGCGCTTCGCATGATATTCACCGGCCTAACTTACTACATTACCTACGACTTGGCAGGCGCCGTCTGTAACCCTTTGTGAAACACTTCCTACACAATATTCGCTAATTCTGACAAGGCGTAATACAAAAATCCTATCGCCCCGATCGAAAATTCACTCAACCCTCACTGCGTCCGCGGAAACCGCGGCCCAGCAGGTACTGCTCGCGAGAACGGTCGCGCGACGAGTTCGGCTTGCGCATCTGCACCTTCTCGAACTGCTGGCGAACGCTCTTGTGGAACTCGTCGAAGCCTTCGCCCTGGAAGATCTTGATCAAAAAATCACCACCGGGTTTGAGCACCCGCGTCGAAAGATCCAGTGCCAACTCGCACAGGAACATCGCTCGCGGCATGTCCACGGCTGGTAATCCACTCATATTGGGGGCCATGTCGGAAATCACAAGGTCTACTTCCTTATTTCCGACGGCATCGAGGATCTGAGCCAGTACGGCATCCTCGGTAAAGTCGCCCTGAATGAAGGTCACGTCCGGAATGCTGTCCATTTCCAGAATGTCAGAAGCGATCAGTGTGCCCTGCCCACCAATCAGACGACTGGTCACCTGGGACCACCCACCGGGGGCCGCACCAAGGTCGATTACGCTCATGCCCGGCCGGATCAGTCGATCCTTTTCCTGGATCTCCAGCAGTTTGTAGCTGGCGCGGGAACGGTACCCGTCTTTTTGTGCCATTTTGACGAATGGGTCGTTGAAATGCTCTTGCAGCCATTTAAGACTTGTCTTGGAACGGGCCACGGGCCACCTCGAAAATAAAACGGGTCGTGATTAACTGGGCGGTCCCGGACTCGCTCGGGTAAACTGGCCGCCGCTTTTTACAAGATCAGACGCAGGGGTCAGATTATGCCGCTCACTCAAGAGCAGAAGAAACAGTACAAATCCATTGGCCACCATCTGAAACCGGTTTTGATTGTGGCAGACAATGGTTTGACTGAAGGTGTGTTAGCCGAACTCGAACGCGCTTTGGCGGATCACGAGCTGATCAAGATCAAGCTCAACATCCTCGATCGCGAATCGCGCCTGGCGTCCATTGCAGAGCTCTGCAAGGTCGGCAAAGCGGATCTGGTTCAAGTCATCGGCAAGATGGCACTGATCTACCGCAAGAACTTCAGCGTCAACAAGCAGCTGTCGAACGTCCATCGCTTCAAGTGATGGCAAGGGTCAAGGGTGTGCTTCGCGCACCCTGCCGCTCCACCCGCGAAAATCCCGCCATAGACTGACAAGGCCCTCGGCCTTAATCAGCACCAAAGCCTGAAAAATCACGCACGCTGCGGCAAGTCTCGCCATCAGCGCCTTCAGCATGACTGCAATTTCATCGATCAGCAGCGGTGCCAGGCCAATTCGACCCAGCACCGGTAACAGACCCATTTGCAACAGCCACAAGCCGCCGACCTACAACATCCGGGTCAGCTGCCAAAGCATGGCGCCCGTACGAAACGGGCGCCGGCCTTCAGATGTGGCGAACTTCGACAATCTCGTACTCGATAACGCCGCCAGGCGTTTTCACGGCGACCACATCACCCTCTTCCTTGGCAATCAAGGCGCGAGCCAGTGGCGAGCCGACCGAAATCTTGCCGAGTTTGAAGTCAGCCTCATCCTCACCCACGATGTGGTAAGTGACGCGCTCATCCGTCTCGACGTTGGCGATTTCAACGGTGGTGCCGAAAATCACTTTGCCGGTGTGCGGAATGCTCGTGACATCAATGATGACCTGATTTTGAATCCGGCCTTCGATGTCGCGGATCCGCGCCTCGACCATACCCTGCTGCTCGCGAGCAGCGTGGTATTCGGCGTTTTCCTTCAAGTCACCCAACTCGCGGGCCGTACCGATGTCCTGGCTGAGCTTCGGACGAACGACCTTGGTCAGGTGAGTGTGCTCTTCTTCCAGGGCGCGAGCGCCCTGAACGGTCATTGGGTACTTCGTTATGCTCATGCCTTCAATCCTGCGTGTAGATCCTGCAAACGGCGCACCGTCTTCTCGGGGCCGAACTTCAGCGCTTCACAGATGGCTTCGCCAGCAGCAATGGTGGTGGTGCAGTAAATCTTGTGCTGCAGGGCATTACGACGAATGGAATACGAATCAGCGATCGACTGGCGCCCTTCGGTAGTGTTGATGATCAGCGTGACTTCGTCATTCTTGATCATGTCGACCACGTGTGGACGACCTTCGGTCACCTTGTTCACACGGCGCACTTTCAGGCCTGCGGCTTCAATCAGCCTGGCAGTACCGGCAGTGGCGACCACTTCGAAGCCCAAGTTGATCAGATCACGGGCCACGCCCGCAACCAGCGGCTTGTCGTCGTCACGCACGCTGATGAACGCGGTACCGCCGGTCGGCAGCACTTCGCTGGCCCCCATCTGGGCCTTGGCGAACGCCTCACCGAAGGTGTCGCCCACCCCCATCACTTCACCGGTGGACTTCATCTCTGGGCCGAGGATCGGGTCAACGCCAGGGAATTTGGCGAATGGGAACACCGCCTCTTTCACGCTGTAGAAGTTCGGGATGATTTCCTTGGTGAAGCCGATTTCCTTCAAGGTCTTACCGGCCATGACGCGAGCCGCGATCATTGCCAGGGAAACACCGATGCACTTGGACACGAACGGCACGGTACGGGAAGCGCGCGGGTTGACTTCAATGACGTAGATGTCGTCGCCTTGCAGCGCCAACTGAACGTTCATCAGGCCGACCACGCCCAGTTCCAGGGCCATTTTCTTGACCTGTTCGCGCATCTCGTCCTGGATGTGCGCCGGCAGCGAGTACGGCGGCAGCGAGCACGCAGAGTCACCGGAGTGAACACCAGCCTGCTCGATGTGCTGCATGATCGCGCCGATTACCACGTCCTTGCCGTCGCAGACCGCATCAACGTCCATCTCGATGGCGCAGTTGAGGAAGTGGTCCAGCAGCACCGGGCTGTCGTTGGACACTTGAACCGCTTCGCGCAGGTAGCGCTTGAGTTCTTCTTCTTCGTAGACGATTTCCATCGCACGGCCGCCCAGTACATAGGACGGACGCACCACCAGCGGGTAACCGATCTTGGTGGCGGCACGAATGGCTTCGTCCTCGCTGCGCACAGTGGCGTTTGGCGGCTGACGCAGGTTCAGGCGCTGGACCATCTGCTGGAAGCGCTCACGGTCTTCAGCACGGTCGATTGCATCAGGGCTGGTACCGATGATCGGCACGCCGGCGGCTTCCAGAGCGCGAGCCAGTTTCAGCGGGGTCTGGCCGCCGTACTGGACGATCACACCTTTTGGCTTCTCGACGCGGACGATTTCCAGCACGTCTTCCAGGGTCACTGGTTCGAAGTACAGGCGATCGGAAGTGTCGTAGTCGGTGGAAACGGTTTCCGGGTTGCAGTTGACCATGATGGTCTCGTAACCGTCATCGCGCAGGGCCAGTGCCGCGTGTACGCAGCAGTAGTCGAACTCGATGCCCTGGCCGATGCGGTTCGGACCGCCACCCAGGATCATGATCTTGTCGCGACCCGATGGCGCCGCTTCGCACTCTTCCTCGTACGTCGAGTAGAGGTAAGCAGTATCGGTGGCGAACTCGGCAGCGCAGGTGTCGACGCGCTTGTAGACCGGGAAGATTTCCAGCTTGTGACGGTGAGCGCGCAGGCTCTTCTCGGTCACACCCAGTAACTTGGCCAGGCGCATATCGGAGAAGCCTTTGCGCTTGAGGCGGAACATCAGATCGCGGTCGATGCTGGTCAGACCCAGGGTCTTGACCTTCTCTTCTTCCTTGATCAGGTCTTCCATCTGCACCAGGAACCAAGGGTCGATCATGGTCATGCCGAAGATGTCTTCGACGGTCATGCCGGCGCGCATTGCGTCCGCCACGTACCAGATACGCTCGGCGCCCGGCACGGTCAGCTCGCGCTTGAGTACGCTCATGCTTTCCGGATTGGCCAGATCAACTTTCTCGTCCAGACCGCAAACGCCAACTTCCAGACCGCGCAGGGCTTTCTGCAGGGATTCCTGGAAGGTACGGCCGATGGCCATGACTTCACCCACCGACTTCATTTGAGTGGTCAGGCGGGCGTCGGCTTTCGGGAATTTCTCGAAGGCAAAACGCGGCAGCTTGGTCACGACGTAGTCGATGGACGGCTCGAAGGACGCCGGGGTCTTGCCGCCGGTGATGTCGTTCGACAGCTCGTCGAGGGTGTAACCCACAGCCAGCTTGGCCGCGACCTTGGCGATCGGGAAGCCGGTGGCTTTCGAAGCCAGTGCCGAGGAACGCGATACTCGCGGGTTCATCTCGATCACGACCATGCGACCGGTGTTCGGGCAGATACCGAACTGAACGTTGGAACCGCCGGTTTCCACGCCGATCTCGCGCAGTACCGCCAGGGAGGCGTTACGCAGGATCTGGTATTCCTTGTCGGTCAGGGTCTGTGCCGGAGCCACGGTGATCGAGTCACCGGTGTGCACGCCCATCGGGTCGAAGTTTTCGATGGAGCAGACGATGATGCAGTTGTCCTTCTTATCGCGGACAACCTCCATCTCGTATTCTTTCCAGCCGATCAGCGATTCGTCGATCAGCAGCTCTTTGGTCGGCGACAGGTCCAGACCACGGGCGCAGATTTCTTCGAACTCTTCACGGTTGTAAGCGATACCGCCACCAGTGCCGCCCATGGTGAAGGACGGACGGATGATGCACGGGAAGCCGAGCTTCTCAAGGACCGCATTGGCCTCTTCCATGCTGTGGGCGATACCGGAACGCGGGCACGCCAGGCCGATGGATTTCATCGCCTTGTCGAAACGCGAACGGTCTTCAGCCTTGTCGATGGTGTCGGCGTTGGCACCGATCATCTCTACGCCGAACTTCTCCAGAACGCCTTCGCGCTCCAGGTCCAGGGCGCAGTTCAGAGCGGTCTGGCCACCCATGGTTGGCAGCAGCGCGTCCGGACGCTCTTTCTCGATGATCTTGGCAACGGTCTGCCACTTGATCGGCTCGATGTAGGTGGCGTCGGCCATGGCCGGGTCGGTCATGATGGTGGCCGGATTGGAGTTCACCAGGATGACGCGGTAACCCTCCTCGCGCAGGGCTTTACAGGCCTGGGCGCCGGAGTAGTCGAATTCGCAGGCCTGGCCGATCACGATCGGGCCAGCACCGAGAATCAGGATGCTTTTAATGTCTGTACGTTTTGGCATGGGTTTGTCACTCAAATCCGCAGGTCAGTCGGCAAGCCGTCTTGTTCAATCTTTGAGCCTTGAGGGGGCCACCGATGTCGGGACCGCCCTCAGGCTTTGCTACATCAGGGCGAGCGATCAGCGTCGCTTGGCCATCTCGGTGATGAAGCGATCGAACAATGGCGCTACGTCGTTCGGGCCAGGGCTGGCTTCCGGGTGACCCTGGAAGCTGAAGGCGCTCTTGTCGGTACGCTCGATACCTTGCAGGGTGCCGTCGAACAGCGATTTGTGGATCGCGCGAACATTGGCCGGCAGGGTCGCTTCGTCTACGGCAAAACCGTGGTTCTGGCTGGTGATCATCACCACGCCGCTGTCCAGGTCCTGGACGGGGTGGTTGGCACCGTGGTGACCGTGACCCATTTTCAGGGTCTTGGCGCCGGAGGCCAGGGCCAGCAGTTGGTGACCGAGGCAGATACCGAAGACCGGAATCTCGGTTTCCAGCACGTCCTTGATCGCCTGGATCGCATAGTCGCAAGGCTCCGGATCACCAGGGCCGTTGGACAGGAACACGCCGTCCGGCTTCAGTGCCAGCACATCGGCAGCAGGGGTTTGCGCAGGCACGACGGTCACGCGGCAACCGCGCTCGACCAGCATGCGCAGGATGTTCACCTTGACGCCGTAGTCGTAGGCAACCACGTGGTACGGCAGCTCGGAGGCTTCGATGGTTGCGTGGCTGTCGGTTTTCAGATCCCAGACAGTCGAGCGCCACTCGTAGCTTTCCTTGGTGCTGACGACTTTCGCCAGGTCCATGCCCTTGAGGCCAGGGAAACCCTGGGCGGCGGCGATGGCAGCGGCTTCGGAAATGTTGTCACCGGCCATGATGCAGCCGTTCTGCGCGCCTTTTTCACGCAGGATGCGTGTCAGGCGGCGGGTGTCGATACCGGCGATGGCCACAACGTTGTTGGCCTTCAGGTAGTCGGACAGGGACATCGTGTTACGCCAGTTGCTCGCCACCAGTGGCAGATCACGGATGACCAGGCCGGCAGACCAGACGCGGTTGGACTCGGCGTCTTCCGGCGTGGTGCCGGTGTTGCCGATGTGCGGGTAAGTCAGGGTAACGATTTGTTGGGCGTAGGAAGGATCGGTAAGGATTTCCTGATAGCCGGTCATTGCGGTGTTGAACACCACCTCACCAACGGTTTGACCGTCGGCTCCAATGGCTTCGCCGCGAAAAATGCTGCCATCAGCAAGGGCGAGTATGGCTGGCTTAGTCAAGAAGACCTCCCGTAAATAAAGCCTGAAAGGGCGATCGCAGGTTGTAAAAAAGCGGAGTGACGTATGGACACGTCACCCCGCTTCTTCACTGAATTAATCTGCGCGCTTTTAGTGGACACACTAAAGCTGTAGCTTACAGAAAAAGGCCTTTTTGGTCTACCGCCAATGAGCCTTAAAGGCTGGAGAATGCGACAGGACGTCGCTTGGCGGAACAAAACCGGGCTCAAACGCGGTGCGCGAGCCCGATTTCGGGTGCATCTTAACGCAGATCGAGCACGTCTTGCATGTCGTAAAGGCCAGGCTCGCGCCCATCCAGCCACAACGCAGCACGCACCGCACCCTTGGCGAACGTCATGCGACTGGACGCCTTGTGAGTGATCTCGACACGCTCGCCGTCGGCGGCGAACAGTACAGTGTGATCACCGACGATGTCGCCGGCACGCACCGTGGCGAAACCGATGGTTTCACGATCACGGGCGCCGGTCTGGCCCTCACGACCATACACCGCCACCTTTTTCAGATCGCGACCCAATGCATCGGCAATCACCTCACCCATGCGCACGGCAGTGCCGGACGGCGCATCGACTTTGTGCCGATGGTGAGCTTCGGTGATTTCGATGTCGACATCGTCGCCCAATACGCGAGCCGCCGTGTCGAGTAACTTCAGGCACAGATTGACCCCGACACTGAAGTTGGCCGCGAAGACAATCGGAATGTCCTTGCCCGCCTCCGCCAGCAACTGCTTTTCTTCAACGCTGAAACCGGTGGTACCGATGATCATGGCCTTGCCGTGTTTACGGCAGAAGGCGAGGTTCTTCAGGGTCACCGTCGGGTGCGTGAAGTCGATCAGCACGTCGAACTCGTCGACCACCCGATCCAGGTCTCCGGACAGAGGCACACCGATACGACCCAGCGCAGCCAGCTCACCGGCATCCGCGCCGACCAGCGTGCTGTCGGGACGATCCACCGCCGCCGTCAGACCGGCGCCCGGGGTTTGCTGCACCGCCTCAATCAGGGTCTTGCCCATGCGCCCGGCGGCGCCCATCACTGCAATACGTCGCATGCCTGTCTCCTTACAAATCGCCGAAGAAGCGCTTTACGCCTTCGAACCAACCGGTGGTTTTTGGCGAATGGCTGTTGTCGTCCGCCAGGGAGCTACGGAACTCCTCAAGCATTTCGCGCTGGCGACGACTCAGGTTGACCGGAGTCTCGACCGCCACACGGCACATCAAGTCACCCGCACCGCCGCCACGCACAGGCGCGACACCCTTGCCACGCACACGGAACTGCTTGCCGGTCTGAGTCCCCTCAGGGATCTTCAGCTTGACCCGGCCATCAAGGGTCGGAATCTCCAACTCGCCACCCAGCGCCGCATCGACGAAGCTGATCGGCACCTCGCAGAACAGATGCTTGCCGTCACGCTGGAAAATCGCGTGTTCGCGCACATTGATCACCACGTACAGATCGCCAGTCGGGCCACCTTGAGCACCCGCCTCGCCTTCGCCGGACAGACGAATGCGGTCACCGGTATCGACTCCGGCCGGCACTTTCACCGACAGGGTCTTGTACTCTTCGACACGACCTTCGCCGTGGCAGGAATCGCACGGATCGGAAATGATCTTGCCCTGGCCATGGCAGCGCGGGCATGTCTGCTGCACCGAGAAGAAGCCCTGCTGCATGCGTACCTGGCCGATACCGCCGCAAGTCGGACAGGTCACCGGCGCAGAGCCTTTCTTGGCACCGGAGCCGTCGCAAGGCTTGCAGTTGACCAGCGTCGGAACGCGGATATTCACGGTCGTACCGCGCACCGCCTCTTCGAGGTCCAGTTCCAGGGTGTAGCGCAAGTCACTGCCGCGTTGAGCGCCACCACGGGAACCGCCGCGACCGCCACCGAAGAAATCACTGAAGACATCGCCAAAGATGTCGGAGAAGTTCTGACCGCCAAAACCGGCACCGCCGCCACCCATGCTCGGGTCGACACCGGCATGGCCGTACTGGTCGTAAGCCGCACGCTTGCTGGAGTCGGACAGCACTTCGTAGGCCTCGTTGGCCTCCTTGAACATCTCTTCCGACGCCTTGTCATCGGGATTACGGTCCGGGTGGTGCTTCATCGCCAGGCGACGGTAGGCCTTCTTCAGGTCTGCTTCGCTTGAGCCACGCTCAACACCCAACACTTCGTAATAGTCACGCTTTGCCATAAGTCTTTGCACTCTTGAGGACGTCCGACAAAACCCTCCTGAGTCTGTCGAACTCGTTGAGCCCCAATGCAGGCCCGGACCCAACTCACGTCAATTCAACGATCCTGGTCTTTGATTCTTGCGGTACTTGCGGCGCGAAAAGCAGGAGCATTCCCGGCCATACCGCCAGCAGGCGAACGCTGTCGCATGCTGTAAAAATTCGCGTATTCCAGATACGCCAACGCGGGAGCAAGCTCCCGCGCGGCGACATCCTACCAGTCACCGCCTGAAGGCAGTCAACCGGCCGACCAACAACTTACTTGTGGTCTTTGACTTCTTCGAACTCGGCGTCGACAACGTCGTCAGCCTTTTGCGCCTTGTCGTCGTGCGGTGCTGCGCCTTCAGCAGGCTGAGCCTGTTCGGCGTACATCTTCTGCGCCACTGGAGCGGAGACTTTCGACAGTGCTTCAACCTTGGCGTCGATAGCAGCCTTGTCGTCGCCTTTGACGGCGGCTTCCAGGGCAACTACGGCAGCTTCGATTGCAGTCTTCTCTTCCGCGGTCACTTTATCGCCGGCATCGGTAACCATTTTGCGCGTCGAGTGAACCAGTGCGTCGCCCTGGTTGCGGGCAGCGGCCAACTCTTCGAACTTGCGGTCTTCCTCGGCGTTCGCCTCGGCATCACGCACCATGCGCTCGATTTCTTCGTCGGACAGACCGGAGTTGGCCTTGATCACGATCGACTGAGTCTTGCCGGTAGCCTTGTCCTTCGCACCAACGTGCAGGATGCCGTTGGCGTCGATGTCGAAGGTCACTTCGATCTGCGGCACGCCACGTGGAGCTGGTGGAATGTCGGCCAGGTCGAACTTGCCCAAGGACTTGTTCTGTGCGGCTTGCTTACGCTCGCCCTGCAGCACATGAATGGTCACGGCGCCCTGGTTGTCGTCGGCAGTCGAGAACACTTGCGATTTCTTGGTAGGAATCGTGGTGTTTTTCTCGATCAGCGCGGTCATCACGCCACCCATGGTTTCGATACCCAGGGTCAGCGGGCTGACGTCGAGCAGCAGAACGTCTTTCACGTCACCGGCCAGTACCGCGCCCTGGATAGCAGCACCCATGGCAACCGCTTCGTCCGGGTTGACGTCTTTACGAGCTTCTTTGCCGAAGAACTCGGTTACCAGCTTCTGAACCAGTGGCATACGGGTCTGACCGCCCACCAGGATCACGTCGTTGATCGCGCCAACGTCGATACCGGCATCTTTCATTGCGATGCGGCAAGGTTCGATGGTGCGCTGAACCAGATCTTCCACCAGCGCCTCGAGCTTGGCGCGGGAGATCTTCACGTTCAGGTGCTTTGGACCGGTCGCGTCTGCAGTGATGTACGGCAGGTTCACGTCGGTCGACTGGCTCGAGGACAGTTCGATCTTGGCTTTTTCAGCGGCTTCTTTCAGGCGCTGCATGGCCAGCGGGTCACCCTTGAGGTTCATGCCGCTTTCTTTCTTGAATTCGTCGACGAGGTAGTCGATCAGACGGATGTCAAAGTCTTCACCGCCCAGGAACGTGTCACCGTTGGTGGCCAGTACTTCGAACTGGTGCTCGCCATCGACTTCAGCGATCTCGATCACGGAAACGTCGAAAGTACCGCCGCCCAGGTCGTAAACGATCACGGTGTGATCGCCCTTGGCCTTGTCCATGCCGTAAGCCAGAGCGGCTGCGGTTGGTTCGTTGATGATACGTTTTACGTCCAGACCGGCGATGCGGCCGGCGTCCTTGGTGGCTTGACGCTGGCTGTCGTTGAAGTAGGCCGGAACGGTGATCACCGCTTCAGTCACGGTCTCGCCGAGGTAGTCTTCGGCGGTCTTCTTCATTTTCTTCAGGATTTCAGCCGAGATTTGTGGCGGTGCCATTTTCTGGCCGTTCACTTCAACCCAGGCGTCGCTGTTGTCAGCCTTGACGATCTTGTAAGGGACCATCTGGATGTCTTTCTGCACGACTTCTTCGTCGAAACGACGACCGATCAGACGCTTCACCGCGTAGAGGGTGTTATGCGGATTGGTCACGGCCTGACGCTTGGCCGACTGGCCAACCAGAATTTCGCCATCGTTGGCGTAAGCGATGATCGACGGCGTGGTACGCGCGCCTTCAGCGTTTTCAATAACTTTTGCCTTGCCGTTTTCCAGCACGGAGACGCAGGAGTTGGTAGTCCCCAGGTCGATACCGATAATTTTGCCCATGTTCACTCTCCCGAAACTTTGGATTTGGTTGCCGCAGCAGTGGTGGCTAACTGCGGTAGCACTTAAACGCTTGACTTATAAATGGGGGCCTTGCGGCGGATTTCAAGCCTGCTCGTCAATCGAAGGCGAAACCGGCGCAGGCGCCTTGCTGACCACGACCATCGCCGGGCGCAGCAAGCGACCATTGAGCTGATAGCCCTTCTGGAACACCTTCAGAACACTGTTCGGCTCGACATCGGCGCTTTCCTGCATGGCCATCGCCTGATGTTGAACGGCGTTGAACGGTTCGCCATGCGGATCGATCGCTTCAAGCTGATAACGCTTGAGGGTGTCCTGGAACATTTTCAGGGTCAGCTCGATGCCTTCGCGCATCGGACGGATGCTTTCGTCGTCCGGGCTGGACAATTCCAGGCCGCGCTCCAGGCTGTCGACGATCGGCAGCAGGTCGCTGGCGAATTTTTCCAGCGCGAACTTGTGAGCCTTCTCCACATCCTGCTCGGCGCGACGGCGGACGTTCTGCAGATCGGCGGCTACACGCAAAGCCTGATCCTGAGCGCCTGCCAGTTGCTCTTCGAGCACTTGTACACGAGCCGCCAGGTCTTCACCCGAAGCCTCGGGCGCCTGGTTGGCGTCTGGGTTTTGCGTATCCACTGTCTGTTCGTCAGCCATAGATTTCTCCTTTCAATATCGTCCGCGAGCTCAACTCGCGCTTCTGCCCAGCTATATGGGGCCGCAAAATCCGGCTTCAAGGGGCACCGACGATTAACCCTACAAAAAACAACTGCTTTGTCATTCCCGGTCGCGATAAGGCTTTCGTCGGGTCGAGCGAATCGAGCTAACGAGGGGCATTGTCAGCCAGAAACAAAACACTGTATAAATAACCAGACCTAACACCTGGGAGCGGCCCATATGCTGGTGCACCTGTCCGTACACAACTACGCCATCGTTGAACATCTCGATCTCGAACTCGATCGCGGGATGAGCGTGATCACCGGGGAAACCGGCGCGGGCAAGTCGATCATGCTCGACGCGCTGGGCCTTACCCTGGGTGATCGCGCCGACAGCGGCGTGGTTCGCCCCGGCGCCGACAAGGCCGACATCCTGGCCACCTTCGATCTGGCCGACATTCCGGAAGCCAGCGCCTGGCTGGCCGAACGCGACCTCGAAAGCGAGGGCCCGTGCATCCTGCGCCGGGTGATCACATCCGAAGGACGCTCGCGTGGCTACATCAACGGCACGCCCTGCCCGCTTGGCGATCTCAAGGCGCTGGGCGAGCTGCTGATCGACATTCACAGCCAGCACGAACACCAATCCCTGCTCAAGACCGACACCCATCGCCGCCTGCTCGACGAGTACGCCGGGTCCACGGACCTTGCCCGCCAGGTGCAGCTTGCCGCACAGCGCTGGCGCCAGACTCGCCAGGAGCTGGATCGCCTTTCCAACTCCGGCGACGAACAACGCGCTCGCCACCAATTGCTCAGCTACCAACTCGAAGAGCTGGAAAACCTCGGCCTTGGCGACAACGAACTGGAACAGCTTGAACAAGAGCACAAGAACCTGACCAACGCCGAGACCTTGTTGGGTATTTGCCGGCAAGTCGTCGAACAGTGCAGCGAAAGTGATTCCGGCAATGTGCTGAACGCACTCACTGCCAGCCTCAACCGCTTGTCCAGCGTCAACAACTCGATCGGTGCACTCGGCGAGGCCAGCAGCCTGCTGACCAGCGCGCAGATCCAGGTAGAAGAGGCCGTGGGCGAACTGAACCGCTTTCTCGACAACTTCGACGCCGATCCGGCGCGCCTTCAATACCTCGAAGAGCGGCTCGATGCGATCTATACAATGGCCCGCAAGCACCGCATCCAGCCGACCGAAGTCGCTGAGATGCAACAGAAGCTGCTCGATGAAATCGAAACCCTGAATGCCAACGACGAATCCATCGAGCGCCTGAGCGACGAACTTTCTTCCTACGCTCGCCATTATCAGGAAAAAGCCCGAGAGCTCAGCGATCTGCGCCATCAAGCCTCGAGCAGCCTGGCCAGCGCGGTGGAGCAGGAAATCCAGCGCCTGGGCATGCCTGGTGGGCGCTTCACCATCGAACTGCGTCCAAACAGTAGCGACGAACTGCTGCCTAACGGACTTGAACAGGTTGAATTACTGGTCAGCGCCAACCCGGGCCAACCATTAAAAGCTTTGGCAAAAGTCGCATCCGGGGGCGAACTGTCGCGGATCAGCCTGGCGATTCAGGTCATCACCGCACAGACCTCCCGCGTACCGACCCTGGTATTCGACGAAGTCGACGTCGGTATTGGCGGCCCGACCGCGGAAATCGTCGGCCAATTGCTGCGCAGGCTCGGCGAGCGCGGGCAGGTGCTGACCGTGACCCACTTGCCGCAAGTGGCGGCGCAAGGTCATCAGCATCTATTTGTGCATAAAGTGCGCGGCGAAGATGCCACCCGCACGGCCGTTTCCAGATTGAGCAAAAACGACCGCGTCGAAGAAGTCGCACGGATGCTGGGGGGCATTGATCTCACCAAGGAGTCCCTGGCTCACGCCAGGAAAATGGTGGTTGCCGCAAAAGCTTGAATAAAGGCAGAAAGCACGAAGGCGACCCTGGGGTCGCCTTCGTTCGTTTCGCGAACTGATGCCCGCGCGACAAGCTTACTTTTTCTTGCGCACGTATAGCACCAAGTTGTGACCCGCCAAATCGAAGCCGTGCTTCTCGACAATCGCCGCCTGAAGCTTCTCGATTTCTGGATCAAAGAACTCGATTACCTCACCGTCATCGACATTGACCATATGGTCGTGATGCTTGCCGTCGTCCAGCTCGAAGACCGCATGGCCTCCGTCGAAGTTGTGCCGCACCACCAGGCCAGCTGCCTCGAACTGGGTCAGAACACGGTAAACCGTGGCCAGACCGACATCCTCACCAGCCTCCATCAGCGCCTTGTAGACGTCCTCGGCACTCATGTGGCGCTTCTCGGCGGAATCGAGCATTTGCAGAATTTTGACCCGTGGAAGGGTCACTTTGAGGCCGGCTTTACGTAGTTCGCTATTTTCAACCATGGTCAGCTTTCTCGCGATGCTGCTTCGCAGCTTCTCTTAATACGGGTATGATCGGCGTTTACGTTGTCCCAGCCAAGATAGTGGAAGTCGCCCACCGATGCAAAACACCAAGCTCTTGCTAACCAGTTTCACCCTTGTGGGACTGCTCGCACTCGCCGGTTGTTCATTCCCCGGGGTTTACAAAATCGACATCCAGCAGGGCAATGTCGTCACGCAGGACATGATAGACCAGTTGCGCCCGGGAATGACCCGTAAGCAAGTACGATTTATCATGGGCAACCCTCTGCTGACTGACACGTTCCATGCCGATCGCTGGGATTATCTGTACAGCCTGCAACCCGGTGGCGGTGAACGCCAACAGGAACGCATCAGCGTTATCTTCAACCCAAATGACCAGCTTGTCAGCCTCTCCGGTGATTTCATGCCAGGCGTGAGCCGCGACGAAGCAATCCTTGGTAAGGACAGCGGCACGACAGTGGCTGCCCCGGCAGAAAACGTCGAGAAGCCAAAACCGGAAAAACCGGTCAAGCCAGGTTCGTTGCTGGATCAGATCCAGAAGGACGTCGACGGTGTAGAAACCGCTCCAGTCCCGACGCCTGAACCGCTGGACACCTCGCCGCAGTAATTGGCGAATGATGCCGCTTGCCTGGGCATTCAAGCTCCAGCAAGGCTGCTCTGAAAATCCGCTACCAGACCTCTGGCGGCGGATTTTTTTATGTACCGGCAATAGTGATCGATCCGGATCGCTTGCCGGAATCACTATCGATGATTCCCGCTTATTTAATACACATCAGCATAAAGTCTTGGGAACCATCACCGGAAGGGCCCTTCATTCCTGCCAGTTGAGTGATCACACTCAAATTATCCTCCTTGGGTGTAGACCCAAGTCGCGCCCGCCCATAATAAATATCATCTTCGGAACGGCTGTTCGTAAGGGATACAGAGCAGAACCGTGGAGCCTGGATGAAGACATCCGACTTGAAGCTAACCTTATAGTTCGCAAAATAATCAGGCTGGGAGAAGTACTCTACCGCAGAGATCCACTCGGGTGCCTGAGCCACCACCTTGCCTTGTGCACTTATCGTGGCGGTTAACACATTGGAGGCTGCACTGGCGGGCATGACAGTGAAAGCCGCACCCATTGCTGCCAGCACACTTATATGCTTCAACGACTTGATCAAGTCCATTTCAGATTTATCCCTAAATGAGTTTATTTGCCCCTCACATAACGAGGGCAAGACTTGATTTAGGCTTAATCGGAACCACATTCAATCAAGATTGAAGCAAAGAGAAAATTCTCTTAAATACTCAAACCAATCCTACATTCCCCCGATAAAAAGCCTACAAAGCATATTTACACTCAGGGATTGAACCACCTGTGGGCGGAAATTTTAGTGCCTGGCGCGCAATTCAATCATTGATTCCGCGCCTTGGCCTCGGCCGCTTTTGCTGCACGCAGGCGACGGACCTCTTTCGGATCCGCCAGCAGCGGCCGGTAGATTTCGATTCGGTCCCCCGCCTGAATCGTTCGAGTGTCCGGGTCGGTGATCACCTTGCCAAAGATACCCACCGGGCAGGCGGCAAGATCCAGCTCAGGAAACTCTGCCCCTACACCAGACTTGAGCACGGCCGCCCGAACCGTAGTGCCGACCGGCACCGCGAGTGAAAGTAGCACCTGCCTGTCTACAGCGGCGTACACCACTTCGATATCGATCACGGCTTCAACCATGAATCTGCTTGGCGCGCTGACAGAACGCATCCACCAGCGTATTGGCGGCCTGATTGAACAATGGTCCCAGAGTGGCGCGAACCAGCGGCCCGGCATAATCGAACGACAGATCAAGACTGATCTTGCAGGCCTTCTCGCCCAGCGGCTTGAACACCCACACACCATGCAATTGATTGAACGGGCCTTCTTCAAGATTCATTTCGATCGATTGACCGGGAACCAGAGCGTTGCGCGTCACGAAGTGCTGACTGAGGCCACCCTTCGCTACACCAACGCTCGCCCGCATATGCTCAGGTGAGCTCTCCAGGACTTCGGCGGACGAGCACCACGGCAGAAACTCCGGATAGCGCGCCACGTCGTTGACCAGGTCATACAGCGCTTGTGCCGGGTATGGCAGCAAGGCCGAACGTGAAATGTGTGTCGTCATGTCAGCGTCACTTCCACAGCTGGGCGGCAAACACTACGAGAATGCCGATGGGCGCCACATAGCGCATCAAGAACAAGGACAGGCCAAACAGCGCAGGGTTGCGGATCGACAACTCGTCGCGCACCGCTTCACGCCCCATGATCCAGCCCGCAAACACCACGAAACACAAACCGCCAAGCGGCAACATGAGTCGCGAGGTGAAGAAATCGATCACACCGAAGAAGTCGAGACCACCGGCGGCTCCCCATTGGTAGAGGTGGAACATCCCGCCTTCGTTCACGAAGAACTTCGCCTCCTTCCAGATATTGAAAGAGAACACCGTGCCCAGGCCGACAAACCAGCAGCTGAAAGCCAGCCAGAATGTAACCCATGCACGGCTCACTTTAGTGCGCTCGACCAGGTAAGCCACCATCGGTTCAAGCAGGGAAATCGCCGAACTCCAGGCAGCGACCGCCACCAGCACGAAGAACACCACTCCCATCAATTGCCCGAACGCCACGTTACCGAAGGCAAACGGCAGGCTGACGAACATCAGCCCCGGCCCTTCGCTCGGATTCAGGCCCGCCGCGAAAACAATCGGAAACAGTGCCAGGCCGGCCACCAGGGAAACGAAGGTATCGAGCAGCGCCACGCCAACGACCGTCCCTGAAATCGACGAGTTCTTTGGCATGTAGGCGCCGTAGATCATGATCGAGCCGACGCCCACGCTCAGGGAAAAGAACGCATGCCCCATCGCGGGCAACAAGCCGTCCAGGACCTTTTCCGGGTGGAAGTCGAACATGAAATGCACGCCTTCCATGAAATGCCCCGTGGTCATGCTATAGCCCAGCAGCACCAGGATCATCACGAACAACAACGGCATCATGATGCGCAAACTGCGTTCCAGCCCGGCAACTACGCCCTTGGCGATCACCACCGCTGACAACAGCATGAAAATCGTGTGCCAAAGTGTCAGGCGCCAGGGATCGGCGATCACATTACCGAAGTAAGCCCCCACCTGATCCGGGGTCACTCCCTGGAAGTCGCCACGCCCCATATCGATGATGTAATCCAGCGACCAGCCGCCGACAACGCTATAGAAAGACAGGATCAACAACGCTGTGATCATCCCGGCAAATGCGCCCCAGGACCATTTCGTCGAGTGCCCCGCCTCGATCGCCAGCGTCTTCAAGGCATTGGCCGGGCTCTGCCGGGCACGCCGGCCGATCAGGGTTTCGGCCAGCATGACCGGTACGCCAATCAGCGCGATGCAGGCCAGGAACATCAGCACGAAGGCGCCGCCGCCATAGACGCCAACCATGTACGGGAATTTCCAGATACTACCCAGCCCCACGGCCGAACCGGTCGCGGCGAGTATGAAGACCCAGCGGCTAGCCCAACTGCCGTGGACAGAAACCTTGTCTGTCGACATCGTTATCACGCCCAAGCGTTCAAAAAAGAGGCCGCATTGTCCGGGATTCAATCAACCTGCTCAAGCATGTAGCAACACCGTAGCCGACTCGCGTGCAACTCCCTATAATGCCGCCCCTATGGCTAAACAGAAGAAACACCCAACAGGGACCATCGCGCAAAATAAAAAGGCGCGACACGATTACTTCATCGAACATCGGTTCGAGGCTGGTCTGGTCCTGGCCGGCTGGGAAGTAAAAAGTCTGCGGGCAAGCAAGCTGCAGCTGGTTGACAGTTACGTACTGCTCAAGGATGGCGAAGCCTGGCTGCTCGGCAGCCACATTACGCCCCTGACGACCGCCAGCACCCACGTCATCGCCGACCCGGTGCGCACCCGTAAATTGCTGCTCAATCGGCGCGAGCTGGAAAAGCTGGCCGCGGCCGTGCAGCAAAAGGGTTATGCCTGCGTGTGCCTGTCCTGGTACTGGAGCAAGCACATGGTCAAGTGCGAGATCGCGCTGGGCAAGGGCAAGAAGGAATACGACAAGCGTGATACCGAGCGCGAACGCGACGCCGGTCGCGAGCTGCAACGTGCGGTGCGCAACAAGGGCAAGGAAGACTGATTTTTCTGCCTGCGAATTGCGGCGCGAATAAAAAGATCGCAGCCTGCGGCAGCTCCTACGTTGGGATTTGTGTTTCCCCGTAGGAGCTGCCGAAGGCTGCGATCTTTTGTTTTAACGATCACATCCCCTTGCGCCGCTCTGCCCTGGCCATGCGCTGCACTTCCTGACGCACTTCTTCCAGCACCTCCTGCACATACAAAATGTGTCGACTGGAAACTTCCCGTGCCTGCTCCCCCCGCCCTTCGATAATCGCCTGATACAACTCCCGGTGCTGCGCAATCAACATGTCGCGGGTTTCAGTACGCTGCTTGTACATGCCACCGATGTTGGTCACCACGTTGCGCTTGAGCAGGTCGAACAGCCCGCGAATGGTGTGCAGCAACACGGCATTGTGGCTGGCCTCGGCGATCGCCAGGTGAAACTTTGCGTCCGCAGCCCCCTCTTCGGCACGACTCACCTCTTCATGACGGGAATAGCAGTCCTGCAATTCGTTGAACGCAGCGGTCAGCCGCTCGCGATCCACATCAGTGGCACGCAGCGCCGCGTAGTAGGCGCAAGACGCTTCCAGCGTATGGCGAAACTCCAGCAGATCGCGCTGCGCCTCGGGATTGCTTTCCAGCAGATGCAACAAGGGATCACTGAAGGTGCTACCCAGTGATTCCACCACATAGTTTCCGCCGCCCTGACGACTGACCAGCAGGCCCTTGGCGGTCAGCTTCTGAATGGCTTCGCGCAACGAAGGACGTGACACGCCAAATTGCTCAGCCAGCGCGCGCTCGGCCGGCAAGCGCTCACCCGCTTTCAGCGTGCCCTCGAGGATCATGCCCTCAAGCTGCTCGACAATATCGTCAGACAAACGGCGCTGACGAATCTGATCAAACCCCATAACTCGATTACTCCACGATCCGACGGCTCGCCGGGGCTCTATTCTGGCCTATCGGCGCCACGCCAGCACCTGCCAAAGCGCATTTGGTCATACCAGACAGACGACTTGCGCACTTCGCATTCGACAAAAGTTTTAGGGCGGCAAATTGACACACCGCCTACAAGGCTTTTACCCTAGCCAACAGCGATTGTAAATTGGTCTTACCAATTATCCAAGAACGCTGAACAGTGCCTGACCAACAACAATTAGGGGCCACCCCATATGCAAACCTGGCAACAGCTCTATACCCCGCTCGGCAGCCTCGGCCTGTCCGCACTCGCCGCCGTTATCCCCATCGTGTTTTTCTTCCTGGCTTTGGCCGTGTTCCGCCTCAAAGGACACGTGGCCGGCAGCATCACCCTGGCTTTGTCGATCCTGGTGGCGATCTTCGCTTTCCAGATGCCGGTCGATATGGCGCTCGCCGCCGCCGGGTATGGCTTCGCTTATGGCTTGTGGCCGATTGCCTGGATCATTGTGGCAGCGGTGTTCCTCTACAAACTGACGGTCAAGAGTGGGCAGTTTGAAGTCATCCGCAGTTCGGTCCTGTCGATCACCGATGACCAGCGCCTGCAGGTCCTGCTGATCGGCTTCTGCTTCGGTGCCTTCCTCGAAGGGGCGGCCGGTTTCGGCGCTCCGGTGGCGATTACCGCAGCCCTGCTGGTAGGACTGGGCTTCAACCCGCTGTACGCCGCCGGCTTGTGCCTGATCGCCAACACCGCGCCGGTAGCCTTTGGCGCGCTGGGCATTCCGATCATCGTTGCCGGGCAAGTGACCGGCATCGACGCCTTCAAGATCGGCGCCATGACCGGTCGCCAATTGCCGCTGCTGTCGATGTTCGTGCCGTTCTGGCTGGTGTTCATGATGGATGGCCTGCGCGGCGTGCGGGAAACCTGGCCCGCCGCCCTGGTGGCCGGCTTGAGCTTTGCCGTAACCCAGTACTTCACCTCGAACTTCATCGGCCCGGAGCTGCCGGACATCACCTCGGCCCTGGCCAGCCTGATTTCCCTGACTCTGTTCCTGAAAGTCTGGCAACCAAAACGCGCCGCCGGCCAACACATCGTCGGCGCTGTCTCGGCCTCCGTGGTAAGCGCCAGCGTCGGAGGTTTCGGCCAGAAGCGCACCACCGTGGCTTCGCCTTACAGCCTTGGGGAAATCTTCAAGGCCTGGTCGCCGTTCCTGATCCTGACCGTACTGGTCACGATCTGGACCTTGAAACCGTTCAAGGCGATGTTCGCCGTCGGCGGTTCGATGTACAGCTTCGTATTCAACTTCGCCATCCCGCACCTGGACCAGATGGTGATCAAGGTCGCACCGATCGTGGCCGCGCCGACCGCCCTTCCGGCAGTGTTCAAACTGGACCCGATTTCCGCCACCGGCACGGCGATTTTCTTCTCGGCGCTGATCTCGATGCTGGTCCTGAAGGTCAACTTCAAAACTGGTCTGACCACTTTGAAAGAGACCTTCTACGAACTGCGCTGGCCGATCCTATCCATCGGCATGGTGCTGGCGTTTGCCTTCGTGACCAACTACTCGGGCATGTCCTCGACCATGGCCCTGGTACTGGCGGCGACGGGGGCAGCCTTCCCGTTCTTCTCGCCGTTCCTTGGCTGGCTGGGCGTGTTCCTCACCGGTTCCGATACTTCGTCCAACGCCCTGTTCAGCTCGCTGCAAGCGACCACCGCACACCAGATCGGTGTCAACGACACCCTGCTGGTGGCCGCGAACACCAGCGGCGGCGTGACCGGTAAAATGATCTCGCCACAATCGATCGCCGTGGCCTGTGCCGCGACCGGCCTGGTGGGCAAGGAATCGGATCTGTTCCGCTTCACCCTCAAGCACAGCCTATTCTTTGCAACGATTGTCGGCTTGATCACGTTGGCCCAGGCCTACTGGTTCACCGGCATGCTGGTGCACTAAGGACTACAGGCAACACGATAAAAACCGACGCCGGGCCACGCCCCCGGCGTCCGCTATTCACACCCGGTCTGTAAGGCTGCTGAAAGCTTCCAACACTATATTCAGCAGCCTCGACAGACGAATAACCGGGATCACCCGGAGACCGCCTGATGAGCGAGCTTTTTTACAACGCCGTGCCGAACGCGACCCGTGTCGCCCCGCCACTGCCCGAGCCTCGGCAATACCCCTGCGAGAAACCGTCACGGGTCTACCTGTTCGGGACCTGCGTGGTCGATTTGTTCTACCCGCAAGCCGGGATGGACGCGATCCACCTGCTGGAGCGCGAAGGCATTCGTGTCGAATACCCGCAAGGGCAAAGTTGCTGCGGCCAACCGGCCTACACCTCGGGTTACACCGAACAGGCACGGACCGTGGCGCGCTCGCAACTGGCGCTGTTTGCCGGCGACTATCCGGTGGTGGTGCCGTCAGGCTCTTGCGCGGGCATGCTGCGCGAACATTACGCCGACTTGTTCAAGGACGAGCCGGAGACGTTGAAACAGGTTCAGGCCCTGGCGGCCAGAACCTACGAGCTGGCCGAGTTCCTGTTGTTTGTCTGCAAGGTGCAGCTCAAAGACAGCGGCGAGCCGGTAAAAGTGGCGCTGCACACCTCGTGCTCGGCACGCCGCGAGATGAACACCCACCTGCACGGCCGCGAATTATTGGCGCAGTTGAGCAACGTGGAACGGGTCGACCACGACCACGAAAGCGAATGCTGTGGCTTCGGCGGGACATTCAGCGTCCGTATGCCAGACATTTCCGGCGCGATGGTGGCTGACAAGACCCGGGCGTTGAAGGAATCCGGCGCGCACAAGATATTGAGTGCCGACTGCGGCTGTTTGATGAACATCAACGGCTCGCTGGAAAAACAGCAGGAAGCGTTGCGCGGTCAGCATCTGGCCAGCTTCCTCTGGCAGCGTACCGGAGGTGCCCAATGAGCACTTCCGCGATTATTCCTACGGTTGCCGTAGAAGAAGATTTTCGCACCCGCGCCCACAAGGCGTTGGGTGACGCGCAATTGCGAAACAACTTTCGCAAGGCGATGGATTCACTAATGAGCAAACGGGCAGCGGCGTTCAGCGATGCCCATGAAAGAGAACACTTGCGCTCACTGGGCAATGCAATCCGTGCCCGCGCGCTCTCCAAGTTGCCCGAGCTGCTCGAGCAACTGGAACAGAACCTGACCCGCAACGGTGTGACAGTGCACTGGGCGGAAACGGTGGACGAGGCCAATGGCATCGTCCTCTCGATCATCCGCGCTCACGAGGGGCGGCAAGTGATCAAGGGCAAATCGATGGTCAGCGAAGAGATGGAGATGAACCATTTCCTCGCTGATCGGGGCATTGAATGCCTGGAATCGGACATGGGCGAGTACATCGTCCAGCTCGACCACGAGAAGCCTTCACACATAATCATGCCGGCAATCCACAAGAATGCCGGTCAGGTCGCGTCCTTGTTCCACGACAAACTTGGCGTGGAATACACCAAGGACGTTGACCAACTCATTCAGATCGGTCGCAGAGTCCTGCGGCAGAAATTCTTCGAAGCGGACATCGGTGTCTCCGGTGTCAACTTCGCCGTGGCCGAAACCGGCACCCTGCTGCTGGTGGAAAACGAAGGCAACGGCCGCATGACCACCACGGTGCCGCCCGTGCATATCGCCGTCACCGGCATCGAAAAAGTCGTGGAAAACCTGCGCGATGTGGTGCCACTACTGTCGCTGCTGACCCGCTCGGCCTTGGGCATTCCGATCACCACTTACGTCAACATGATCTCCGGCCCGCGCAAGGAACATGAACTCGACGGCCCGCAGGAAGTGCACCTTGTACTGCTCGACAATGGCCGCAGCCAGGCCTTTGCCGACAGCGAATTGCGCCAGACCCTGAACTGCATTCGCTGTGGCGCCTGTATGAATCATTGCCCGGTCTACACCCGAATCGGCGGCCATGCCTATGGGGAGGTTTACCCCGGCCCTATCGGAAAAATCGTCACCCCGCACATGGTCGGCCTGGCGAAAGTGCCGGATCACCCGAGCGCCTCGTCGCTGTGCGGCGCCTGCGGTGAAGTTTGCCCGGTGAAAATCCCGATCCCTGCTCTGTTGCGGCGCCTGCGGGAAGAAAACGTCAAGGCCCCGGACAGCCCCCATCAAGTGATGCGCGGTCAGGGCAGCAAGTATTCGCGCAAGGAGCGGTTCATCTGGAATGCCTGGGCGAAGCTCAACAGCTCGCCGACGCTGTATCGCCTGTTCGGATTCTTCGCCACCCGTTTGCGCGCCCTAACACCGAGCAATGTCGGCCCGTGGACGCAAAACCACAGCGCCCCCAAACCCGCCGCCCGCTCACTGCATGACATGGCCCGCGAGCATTTGGCCAAACAGGGAGACCGTTGATGAGCGCCAAGCAAAATATCCTCGCCAAACTGCGTAAAAGTCTGACAGGTACCACGCCAGTGGCCGACAACTTCGATGTCGATTTGGTGACCCAACCTTACACCTACGCGCCTGAGCAGCGCATTGCGCAACTGCGCCAATTGATGGAAGCGGTGCACACGGAAATCCATCTGACGTCCGGCCAGGAATGGCCAGCTCTACTCGCACAATTGCTGCAGGACCGCCAATTGCCGAGTCTGCTGATCGCACCGACAACGCCCCACGGTCAACGGATCACGCAGCACTGGGCGAACAATCCCGGCCTGCCAATGCTCAAGGCCTACGACCGCCCGGTTGAAGAATGGAAGGCCGAGCTGTTCAACGACACCCCGGCCAGCCTGACTGGCACCCTCGGTGCCATCGCGGCAACCGGCAGCCTGATTCTCTGGCCGACCCGGGAGGAACCACGCCTGATGAGCCTCGCGCCACCGGTGCATTTCGCCCTGCTCAAGGCCAGCGAAATCCGCGATAACTTCTATCAGGTGCAACAGGAGTTCGAATGGGCCCAGGGCATGCCGACCAATGCGTTGCTGGTGTCCGGCCCGTCGAAGACTGCCGACATCGAGCAAGTGCTGGCGTACGGCGCCCACGGTCCGAAAGACCTGGTGGTGCTGATCCTGGAGGACCAATGAGTCTACCGGCCGCTTTCCTGCACGATGCACAGCAACTGATTCCACAAGAGCGACGGTTCGACGACCCGCTGTCGACCCTGGCCTTCGGCACCGACGCCAGTTTCTATCGGTTGATTCCGCAACTGGTGATCCGTGTCGAGTCCGAAGACGAAGTGGTGGCGCTACTGAAACTGGCGCAGCGCGATCAAGTCCCGGTGACTTTCCGTGCTGCCGGCACCAGCCTCTCTGGTCAGGCCATCAGCGACTCGGTTTTGATCGTGCTTGGGGATAACTGGAACGCTCGCGAGATCCGCGGGCAAGGCACACAGATTCGCCTGCAACCGGGCGTGATCGGCGCCCAGGCCAACGCTTGGCTGGCGCCTTTCGGACGCAAGATCGGTCCGGACCCGGCCTCGATCAACGCCTGCAAGATCGGCGGCATCGTCGCCAACAACGCCAGCGGCATGTGCTGCGGCACCGCGCAAAACACCTATCACACCCTGGCTGGCATTCGTCTGGTGCTGGCCGACGGCAGTCGTCTCGACACCGAGGATGCCGCCAGCGTCGCGGCATTTCGCCAAAGCCATGCCGCATTGCTGGAACGCTTGGCGACCCTGGGCCGCGAGACCCGGGCAAACGCCGAGCTGGCTGCGAGAATCCGCCACAAGTATCGTCTGAAAAACACCACCGGCCTGTCGCTCAATGCCCTGGTGGATTTCGACGAGCCTGTGGATATCTTGAGCCACTTGCTGGTGGGCTCCGAGGGCACGCTCGGGTTCATCAGTGCCGTGACCTACGACACGGTGATCGACCATCCGAACAAGGCCTCGGCCCTGATTGTGTTCCCGGATGTCGAGACCTGTTGCAACGCGGTCACCGTACTGAAAAGCCAACCGGTGTCGGCCGTGGAACTGCTTGACCGGCGCAGCCTGCGTTCAGTGCAGGGCAAACCCGGCATGCCCTCTTTCGTACAGCATCTGTCGAACAATGCCTGCGCCTTGCTGATCGAATCCCGCGCCGCATCGTTCACCTTGCTGCACGAACAACTGGCGCAGATCATGGCGTCGCTGAAGGCGTTCCCGGTGGAAAAGCAGGTCGACTTCACCGAAGACCCGCAGGAAAACGCCCGTCTCTGGGCCATCCGCAAAGACACCTTCCCGGCCGTCGGCGCGGTACGCAAGACCGGCACCACGGTGATCATCGAAGACGTCACCTTCCCGGTCGAACAACTGGCCATCGGCGTCAACCGCCTGATCGAACTGTTCGACAAACATCACTATGACGAAGCGATCCTTTTCGGACACGCGCTGGAAGGCAATCTGCATTTTGTCTTCACCCAAGGCTTCAACACCCCGGAAGAAATCGCACGCTATCAGGCGTTCATGGACGACGTGGCGCAACTGGTGGCAGTGGAGTTCGGCGGTTCACTGAAAGCCGAACACGGCACCGGGCGCAACATGGCGCCGTTCGTCGAACTGGAATGGGGCAGCGATGCCTACCAATTGATGTGGCAGCTCAAGCGTCTGCTCGACCCCAACGGCATACTCAACCCGGACGTGGTGCTCAGCGAAGACCCACAGATCCACCTCAAGCACCTCAAGCCATTGCCGGCCGCCGACGAGATTGTGGACAAGTGCATCGAATGCGGCTTCTGCGAACCGGTCTGCCCGTCGAAAGGCCTGACCCTGAGCCCACGCCAACGCATCGTGATCTGGCGCGACATTCAGGCGAGAAAACGCGCCGGCATCGACACCACCGAACTTGAAGCCGCGTACGAATACCAGGGCATCGATACCTGTGCCGCTACCGGCCTGTGTGCGCAACGTTGCCCGGTCGGCATCAATACCGGCGAGCTGGTGAAAAAGCTGCGCGGCCGGAAGGCGACACATACGAAAACCGCCAACTGGCTGGAAGGAAATTTCGCCACCGCACTGCAAGGTGCGCGCTTCACCCTGCACGTGGCCAATGGCGCGCGGATGTTGCTGGGGGCGCCGAGACTGGCGAAGTTGTCGGCGACGCTGACGCGCCTGTCCAAGGGTCAGGTCCCGCAATGGACCAACGCGATGCCGCAACCGGAAAAAGCCATTCGCTTCAGCCCGACAGTGACGGACGCGCGCCCGCGTGTGGTCTATCTGGCGGCCTGTGTATCCCGTGCCATGGGGCCTGCTGCGAGCGACACGGAACAAATGTCGCTGCACGAAAAGACCCGAGGCCTGCTGGAAAAGGCCGGCTACCAGGTGGTATTCCCGGACAACCTGGACAGCTTGTGCTGCGGTCAGCCATTCGCCTCAAAAGGCTACGCCGAGCAAGCCGAGCACAAACGACAGGAACTGATCGGCGCCCTGCTCCACGCCAGCCGTGGCGGGCTCGACCCGATCTACTGCGACACCAGCCCCTGCACCTTGCGCCTGGTTCAAGACCTCGGTGAAGTCCGTCTGGACCTGTACGACCCGGTACGTTTTATCCGCACGCACCTGATGGATCGCCTGGATTTCACGCCTCAGGAAGCGCCGATCGCCGTGCACGTAACCTGCAGCACACAACACCTCGGGGAAAGTCAGGCGCTGATCGATCTGGCGCGCAAATGCAGCAAAAACGTGGTCATTCCCGAAGGCATTCACTGCTGCGGCTTCGCCGGCGACAAGGGATTCACCACGCCGGAGCTGAACGCCCATTCGCTGCGCACGCTCAAGGACGCGGTGCAGCAGTGCAGCGAAGGGATTTCTACCAGCCGCACCTGTGAGATCGGTCTGACGCAACATGGCGGCATTGACTACCACGGACTAGTCTATCTCGTGGACCGCGTGACCCAGGCCAGGGTGCCCTGATAGCAGGATCTACAGGAAGGTGCATAGAGTTGCATTCCTTAACGCTACTTGCCGGAGTCGACAGCTCTACAGTGGAAAAACATAACCCTGACGTGCCGCCGCAGTCCACTGATCAAGTCCCGCAAATGTGGGACCTTCCCAAAACTCGGTTGTCCGATTTGATGGCCAGCAAAGCCTGGCCTTTCAGTCCAAGGAGATACACATGAATCGTTCTGTGCTGTTAGGTTTTTTCGTTGTTGCTTCCATGATGGCTTCCACTTCGTTTGCGGCCGAAAAAGACCAATGCGCGCTCAACCTGCAAACCATCGAAAACGCAAAGGCACAGATTCCCGGGGAAATGCTTGACCAGGTGGATGCCTCCGTCAAGAAAGCCAAAGCCGAGCAGGCAAAAGGCACCAAGGCAGGTATTGATGATTGCATCGCCGAGACCAACCAAACCATCATGGACGTCACGAACGCGCACAAAGGCGCGAAGTAACTCTGCCCAAGGCCAACCTTCGGGTTGGCCTTGTCGGCGTACATCAACAACGGAGTACTGGCAGCCGGGAGTTCAATGCCCGGCTGCGTCCGACACGAAGCAAACCAAAACCCGCCAGTTGCGGGTTTTGTTGCATCTGGGGTCTGGAAATGTGTAACCGCCCGCATCGCTGGAAAAAGCTCGACACGTTTTCTGAAAAAACCGAATTCTTGCGTTGAATCGTAGTCTTTGAGGTAAGCCCCATCAGATCGTGGCTGATTTTTCCGGCTCGGCTTGGCCGTCCACTCATACGGCAGCACCAAGACCATCAGTTCAAGGAGATATCCATGAAACGCACCACACTCGCTGGTCTGTTCATTTCTGCTGCAATGCTCGCCTCTCCTGTATTTGCTGCAGACAACAACCTTTGTACGAGCAAGCTGCAAGAGCTCAAAGGCAAAGTGAATGCGCTGCCGGCGACCTCCACCAACACCTCAATGGAAATCAAAAGACTGATGTCCAGCGCCGAAGCCTCACAAGCCTCCGGAGACGACAAAAAATGCGTCACCGAGGCCACCCAGGCGATGGCACTCGCTGACAAACAGAGCAACGAGCCAAACCCATGATCTGTGGTGGTCAACCTTCGGGTTGGCCTTCCGGGGCGTGATGACGTACACTGTACATGCCTGCTGCTCACTTGATTCAACGAGCATCAGGCTCGGGGCCGTTTAGGATTCGACGCCGGTTGCGAAACTTTAGGTGCATGCCGAGTTGGTAACAGAACTCGTAAATCCACTGTTGCAACTTCCTATAGTTGCCAATGACGAAACCTACGGGGAATACGCTCTCGCTGCGTAAGCAGCCTTAGCCCTTCCCTCCTGGTACCTTCGGGTCCAGCAATCATCAGGGGATGTCTGTAAACCCAAAGTGATTGTCATATAGAACAGAATCGCCGTGCAGTACGTTGTGGACGAAGCGGCTAAAACTTACACAACTCGCCCAAAGCACCCTGCCCGTCGGGTCGCTGAGGGTTAACTTAATAGACACGGCTACGCATGTAGTACCGACAGCGGAGTACTGGCGGACGGGGGTTCAAATCCCCCCGGCTCCACCACTTCATCATCTAAAGACGTCCACGGACGTCTTTTTTTGTGTCTGAAATCCAGTAAATACGCGGCCTCCAGCGCTTTTGCGGTCTTCTGAGATTTTTTGAGTTCCAGCCATTCGGGTATTCCAAACGGTATTCCAACCCATTCGGTGCTAACCTTTGGAATACCAAATCAGTGCCTGAGGAAAATCTCATGCCTGCTCCAGCCCTCCGCCTATCTGATCGACAGCTCAAGGGAGTCAAACCCGCGTCCAAAGATTACGTCCTCACCGACGGTGACGGTTTGCAACTCCGTGTACGCAGCAACGGCTCTCTGCTGTGGAATTTCAATTACCGTGAACCGGTGACCAAGAACCGCATCAACATGGGCTTGGGCACCTACCCAGAGCTCTCGCTGGCGAACGCCCGAAAGATGGCGGTCGAAGCACGCGAGCTGCTCGCCCAAGGCATCGATCCGAAGGTGCAGCGCGATACGCTAAATGAGGCCAAGCGCGCAGAAACGGAACACACCTTCGAGAACGTGGCCACCGCCTGGTTCGAGCTGAAGAAGGACTCCGTCACGCCGGCGTACGCCGAAGACATTTGGCGATCGCTCACGCTGCATGTATTTCCAGACCTGAAAACAACGCCGCTCTCGAAAATTACCGCACCGATGGTCATCGAACTGCTTCGCCCAATCGAGGCCAAAGGCAGCCTCGAGACAGTGAAGCGATTGAGCCAACGCCTCAACGAGATCATGACCTACGGGGTGAACTCCGGGTTGATTTTCGCTAATCCCCTCAGTGGCATTCGGGCGGTATTCAAGAAACCCAAGAAACAGAACATGGCCGCGCTACGACCCGATGAGCTCTCCGAGCTCATGATCGAAATCGCAAACGCCAGCATCAAGCGGATCACCCGCTGCCTGATCGAATGGCAACTGCACACCATGACCCGCCCTGCCGAAGCGGCTACCACCCGATGGGCAGACATCGACTTCGACAAACGCATCTGGACCATCCCTCCGGAGCGCATGAAAAAGCGTCGTCCGCACACCGTCCCACTGACCGAACAGGCACTCGCGTTACTGGAGACGCTCAAGCTCCACAGCGGCCACAGGGAATACGTGTTCCCGGCAGATAGAAACCCGCGCACCCACGCCAACAGCCAGACCGCCAACATGGCGTTGAAACGCATGGGCTTCCAGGACCGCTTGGTCAGCCACGGCATGCGCTCCATGGCCAGCACCATCCTGAACGAACATGGGTGGGATCCGGAGCTAATCGAAGTCGCGCTGGCGCATGTCGACAAGGACGAAGTCCGAAGCGCTTACAACCGAGCTGACTACATCGAACGCCGGCGTCCGATGATGGCTTGGTGGAGCGAGCACATCCAGAAAGCGGCCACTGGCAACCTGTCGGCATCTGCGATCAATCAAACCAGAGACCACAACGTCGTGCCTATACGGTGAGCGCTCACCGGATGCCGCCGGTAACCGAAAATGACTCCCCAGATGGAGTGATGGTTGATTTGGCGACAGCGGCGACACCGGCGACAACCCGCGTAATACCTGGTTTGCAGCATGGCGACAGAAGTGGCGACTGTCGCCGTTGCAAGCCTCCCTCTTGGCGCTTTCTCGGCCAAGCCCACGCGAGCGGGAAGGCTCCGCATTCCCACTCGCATGGGCTCTGCGTAATTACATCTCACTTGACCATCTAATTGCATTGCCACTGACCAGTTTGTTTGCAGCCGACTTGACCAGTCATTTGCATTCGCGCTGACCAGCCGTTTGCAGTTGATGGATGTCAGCGGGTGCCACTCAGCGCGAGTGCGTCAGCCAAGCACTGAAAGACTGCAACCGACCGATTCTGTTGAAAAAGTCGGCCATGGTTTGCGCATCAGAAAAGTACGCGTCCGAGATTGAAATCTTTACTTTTGGCAGAGGCATCCGGACTCGGATTTCACGTAACAGCGTGCAAAAAAGGCGTTTTCACCAGTCAATGATCAGGTAGTTTGGGCAGATCGACTTTTTCAACAGAATCGACCAGAAACCGTCATTCAGGCATACAGGAAGCCAAGGCGGTTCAAACCATTTGGCTATCGTCGCTGGCTAGTCGCAAATTTTGCGACCCGGCCAGGCTATGGCATGCACCCGGCCTATTGAAACTATCCGATTCGTACGGGTAGCAAAACGGGGCCGTCATAGGGGCTTCTCAGGTAGACACGCACCGCACATGATTTATGGCATCATGACACTGTCAGTATGGGCACATGGCTGACGCGGTTTAACATCATCAGCATCGCGTTTCAATTTAATCGGTTTAATTTTTTTAAAGCGTGGATCAGGGAATGGATGGTTATCACGGAAACTACAAATACAAAATAATCGAGAGAATTGGAGAAGGCGGCTTTGGATTTGTAGAAAAGATCGAACTATTCAACATTGCCGATCATAGATGCGGTGAGTATGCCCGCAAGTCCCTCAGTGATTTGGACCCTGATCTACGGGATGAGTTTCGAAGGCGTTTTGCCCGCGAGGTATCATATCAGGCCTCTTGTGTACACACCCATGTAGCTAATATTTATCTGTGCGATCTCAAATCAGATCAGCCATGGTTCATTATGGACCTCGCTGCAGGAGATTTGCAGAAAGATATCGACAAAGGGATTCTAACCATCTCCCAGAAGATTGATGTGCTGCTTATGGTTGCAGATGGTCTTATATATTTGCATTCTATGGGCTATCTTCATCGCGACATAAAGCCATCTAACATCCTTCGATTCAAGGATGGCATTTATAAGGTATCTGATTTTGGATTGGTTAAGAATTTAGATAAAAGCTCCGAGTCCGAGGTTATCACAAAAATTGCAACCGCAATGGGCACGGCTAAATATATGGCTCCAGAGATAGCAATCGCAGGAGAATACAGCAAAAGAACCGATATTTTTGCGCTAGGTGTTCTACTGGAGGATCTGGATATGCTAGACGATCCAGGCGTCCATGAAGTGTTTAAAAAAAGCACTGCTCGGCGCCCTCTTGATCGTTACGCAGAAGTGCAAGAAATGCGAAATGAATTTGTTTCCGCCATCTCGGGAGAACGCAAATGATTAAGCTATTAAGCTCAAGTGTATTCTCATTTCCAAAAGAGCCCGCGCGAAAAAATGAAGATTCTATTTTGCCGCCACGCAAGGTAGGAAGCGGTTTTCTGATGGCAATAGCAGATGGCGTAGGGTCGTATGCTGGGGCTAGCAGCGCGTCCGAGTCTGCTATTGAATATCTGACAAGCCTGCAATCGGCGGCGTTTGAAAGCTCTGATGCTGTTGAACAAATTTTTGACCAGATTAAAATTCGTGTTTCAAACCTGACTCTTGAAAACCCTAGCTACTTTGATGCTGCCACGACTTTGACTTTCTGCTACGCGGGAGAAAAAGGAATAAAAATTGGTCATGTAGGCGATTGCCGAGTTTACCTGAAGAATGACCGCAAACTTCTTCAGGTTACTAAAGATCATACTCAGCACCAAATGCTGATAGACGAAGGCTTATACAAACCTTCCGAGCTTAAAGAGGCCAGTGGGAAAAATACGCTATTTTCAGCCATATCAAAAAAAATAAATCTCCACTTCCAAGAAGTTTTCTTGAGGTATGATCAAATCTGCGAACAAGATGGAAGTGTGAGCTTGTTCATTATGTCAGATGGCGCTTATCATTCTTGGGAGTTAAGGCCGCGCTTTTTGGAAAGCACCCTAGAAGATCCAAACCGGTTTGCGGCGAACCTCCGCAGACGTATTGTTCGACTGGAACCCACGGACGACTGCTCACTAATAGCCGTGAAATTGACAATCAAACCACAACTTGAATTGTTCGATTAAATCCCTCGCGAGAAAATTTGACTGCATTAGGTGTGAATTTTAATGCAGTCAGATATTTTCTCTCATCAATACAGATAACTTGTGGCTGACATAGATTCCGCAGCCTTACTCGATGGCCTATTTTAGGCTAATTCCACCATTGTCGACCGTCTGCATTGGGTCGATTACTGCCTCTCGCTAAGGGCGGGAATCGGCCCCATAGCTGCCAGTCATTTGTGTCTACAGAATCATGGGCAATTCACTGATCGGTCGTTTCAACGACTCTTCCTAGCGTCTTTAACTTCCAACTCTAAGTTGTAGATGAGCAGACTCAGGTCATGTCGTGAGACATCTTTCTTTTTGGCTCGACGTTCAGGGTCGTTGATACGCACTAAGGTTTCGCCGGATATTGCGCGGTGCAGACACTCACCGAAATCTCTTTCATCCTCAAATATGGCCTCTACCAAACCAGCCTTATCGTGAATGAGTATCGCCTTCAAGGGGCAACTTTGGATCGCGGCTAACAACCCAGCGTCGAGCGTAGTAACGGCGGGAATCACGAATCGATTTCCCTTCATTTCTGTCATAAGCGTCTCGCACCAGCGGAACATAAATAGATCCCAAGCCAGCGCGGAAATCCGATTTATTGAATCGCCATTCGGGTTCCGCAACGCAGGCTCGTCGAAGATCGGTAGTACAGGTCCCGTCTTGGTGAGTCCACTAAGGGCTTTCCAGCCGAAATAGAGTTCCTTGAGGGGCATGAAGCCAAATCTATCTAGGCAAAAATCTATTAAGCGGCTAACGCCGTCATCCACACTGTAACCACTCCAACAATCCAGCATTGCTCGCAATATGATGCAATGCATCACGTCCCGCCGTTGAACCGCTGCCCACATCTGGGGACTAGTGATAAATGTCTCCCACATTTTCTCGGCAGCAGGTATATGGTCTTCAATGGCTACGACCATACTTTCCGATCTAACCTGTTGGAAGTTCTTCATCGAATCAAACAGCTTAGCTGCTGCGACCTTTTGGTACGGCCATGGATTGTTAGGTTTTAGTACTTCACGCAAGTTTTCTAGCGAGGCAAATGTCCAATCGATTCCTCGGCCACGCTGCGTGTCGATGAACTGAAGTGTATCGCCGACTTTTTCAGTGTGGTCGTTCCGCTCACCTCGAAAAAAACGTGGCAGCTCGGAAAGAAAGTTTGTATCGAGCAGGGTGAAATAGGCAAACTCAAGCAGGGCGCTACCCTGTTTCATCTGTTGCTCTATTCCATCAGAAAAAGCCTGAATACCATTTCCGGTAAACAATGATCCTACAGGCACATTGGGATTTTCCGACCTACCCAGTGCTTGCATTGGTACACCTGCCGTGTCGCTCGCCCAGAGCATGCGTATGCCTGAAAATGCACCACGATCAGAGTTGATGACGTTTGCCAACGACTGGCCTGGTGTCCGACCGACGATAGCGGCCTTTGCACGGCGCATCTTGTCTATTTCGTGCAGGATATTAACTTTCTGTGCCAATGGAATGTACTCTTGTCGACTGTGTTATCCGAGATTCCGCTTTGCTTCCTCAAAGCGCGTGTAAACCTTATCGACGCGCCCTTCAAAGGTCATTCGCCCGACGGTCTTTCTGTCGGTCCAGTATTCAGCTGTCAGCGAATCCGGCATGTATTTCGCGCCATGCGTGGAAATAGTCGCAGCTCCAACGTGTCGTTCGCTGTGAACGCCGCGGAGCTCAATGCCGGGCGTGTTGGCATATACGACCGACACGTTGAAGCGATTGCCGCAGGGCGTCGGCTCGATTGCGTGGGCGAGCAGGCAGGATTCGGACTCCGACGTCATAAGCTGAATTTGCAGCTTGCTCAACGTCTGCACGATGCCAGCGTATGCTGCAATCGAAGGGGCTTTCTCGCCGGTTTCCGGGTTGACCCATTCCGATTGGATTGTCACTTTCCAAGTGCCGCGAATGTTGGGGCGATCAAAAAGCCACCCCTGAAAAACGCGCAGCCGCCAGAAAAGATGCTCCATCGCCGACGCGACGATTACGAGGACGCCGACCACAGTGGTGAAGGGCGCAAGGTGGTCCCAGGAGAGCGGCGTTCCTTGCAACCAAAGAGCAAATCCCCATGCAAAAGTGGCTATGGCGAGCGCTACAGTAATCTGGAGTCGTGTAAACATGGCTCAGGTAATCCCAATATATCGGCGGGCACTGTCCACGAAGGCTTCGAATTGCTTGCGCTTCGTGTCGTCGTTCTTCAGCAAGTATTTCCACTCGCTCACTTCACCCCATTCCTCGCAGAGCGGCATGCTAGACAAATGGAAGGACAGATGATTCAACACGGCAGATACGTCTTCGTACCATGTGGCGTGGATGAAACAATTATTGGGAGCATTCCAAACGAGGCATTCGACATTGAAGCCCTTAATTGGCTTAGTTTCGGGGACTCCTTCCTCGTCCATGATGTTGCGAAGCTTTTTCACGATACGGACAACACCGCGATATGCTCGGCTGGTGTTGTTGTTTTTGGTATTGCCGTTTTCGTAATGCTGGCGCGGCCATTCGTGGGTGTCGTAGAGGCGTTCGGGCCAGTTGATGATCCTGCCGCCACTGTCTGGCTGCAACTCTGTTCCGCAAATGTAGGTGCCATCATCGGAATAACGGCGGTGTACCATGAGAGGGACTACGTCACAATCGACACGGTAGGTGTTTTCGTGAATGTCGAACGCCTTATCGCCCCGATTGACGGCCGCTCGCCCAAAGCGGCTTACGAGCGCCTTTTCTATGTCGTTCTTGAAATGTGAGTATCCATAGTCGACTCCAATCACGTTGAAGTCTGCGTCTGCTTTTCCAGGCGGGTAGTGGGTACCGAACAGATTGCCGGTGTAAAGGACGCCAATATCTATGTCACTGTCCTGCCGGACGTTTACGCGGTTGCGGTAGGAGCCTTGAACAAAAACTTTCGTCATTGACGCCACTTTCGGGTCAGCGGCGAGGGCCTTCTTGATTGCGGTGATTGTGTTGTCGATTCTATCGGTTTCTGTTTGGCTCGGAGCTTGCGCCCATGATGCAAAACACTTGTTCCATGTCGCGCTCACGGCTTATCCCCCTTGTCAGAAATTCCCCATAGATAATGGTCGGGTCGACCATCTCACATTTCAAGAGCAATGTCTGGCTAATCCTTAGCAGTAGGCCGCGAAGCTTAACCCTTTACTTACGCGCTCTTTTACTGGAGCGGAGGTTGGACTAGACCCCTTACTCCTTACGGCGGCGGATTAGAGTGCAGGAGCGTGCGCTTCTGGCCGTTTTATGCCTGTCGAGAAGAACTGCTAGCGACCCAAAGCAACCGATCAAGGCGTCTACGAAAGCAGATACGGTTCATTGCGTCCTTCGATTTCGATCACAAACGCCAGATATAATCTATGACTTCGTAACTTGCGTCCCATTAGATCGCGTTGGTACACTATTGTCGTGTGGGAGTTAGTGGTCGAAACGCCGGCCGATTAAAGAAAGTTCGCTCAAAGCCGGAGACTGGGTTCAAATCCTAGCTACACAAAATTATGCCAACACCCGCCCTGCAACCGTTCCTAAATGCCACCGGCCATATCGTTCATCACTTGAACTCGATTGTGGTGGGCCTAAGCGCAGTCGAAACGGGTATGGCAGTAAAGCCCGCAACGATGGACATCACGTGGTCACCGCATAACCCTCGGACTTCGGGTCGGCAGGCGCGGGCTTTTGCACTTCGCTCCACATTGGTGTTTCTCTCCGAAGAGCTGAATGGCTATTTGGATCGCCTCACAACTTTCCCAGGCGTGAACAGGCCCGCAGATTGGGAATCAAAGAGCAAGTCGGATCGTTTGATGGCCGTTTGGCGACTTCTGGACCTAGAAGAAGACTTCATTCTCGTAGGCGCGCTTCTGGTCGGGCATTGGCGAAATCGGATTATCCACCGAAAGTCGAATGCACGTCTCACGGATGCTCAGCGGATGCTGTTCGTTAATGCTGCGAATAAGATTGGCGAGAGCTTCAAAAATCTTGATCCGACGCGGACCCTTGAAGACTTCGAGAAAGATACACCGACCTTGAAGGATGTGTCTTCGCTAACCGCTATGGCCATCCGTTGCGTAAAGAAGCTTGATGACGCTGTCCCTGAGCCGAAGAGTGCGGAGGAGATAGCCATGTGGCTATCTGCACTAGGGTTGTCCGACGATCTTGATCGAGTGCGGCGCGTCTCCTCTGCCAAAGGAAAAGAGCAGGTCGGAGTTTCCACATTTTTGCGAACACACTGTCCAGAGTTGTTGAATGCTTACACCTACTATATCTGTGATTAAGCGTAACTGAGCAATTGACATTGTCACCAAGTCACGGGGTTGCGCGCGCCTATTCTTCGACAATCCTCTCTAATTTCGAGTGACCGGTTTTGGCCGTTCTCCGCCGGTCGTCACCACTGCGTGTGCTGGTCAAGTCGAATGAAAACGGTTGATCCACACGACTGCAATTGACTGGTCAGTGACAATGCAAATGGTTAAGTTCATGCAATTACGCAGGCTCACATTAAAACCCGACGAACGACCACCCAGCCATGGAAAGCCACCGGCTTCCCAGGTCTTCCAGTGCTACCGGTTGGCGCAACAGCCACCCCCAAAATACTGTTGACCGCGAACAGAACCAGCGCTACACCAGAACTGTACAAGCGCTGTCCTCGACAGCACCCAGGTAGCCAGAACCTTTGAAGCTACGCCACATTGTGGTGGTTCACCCCCAAGTGCGATTAGCGTCCGGTGGCTCGCACGGTCACAGCGATGTGATGGATGCCACTTCTTCCAGAATGCCCACTGCGGCAACTGATGCCCCCTCCTGGCTGCTCTGCAGCAACTTATCCGCTTGGCCAATTCTTGCGCCAACCTGTTGCCCGTCTCTTTGCCCCCTAAAGAGACGGGCGCTCCTACCACTGCTGCAGCCCCGCTCGCATGGGGCTTTGCGGCTTTCCCCCTCGTGACAATCGGCGTGACAAACACCGAATGCTCACTCGCCACAGCGATGCCGATGATGGTGCCGCAGCCCACGGAATGGACTGCACCTGACTGACAGTCAGGCATGCCCTAGTCATCGCTTCGCTGCCTTCACCTCACTCAGGATCTCGCGGCACCGGCTTCGTCAGCCAGTGCAGCCTCCACCCGCCCACTTCTTCGGAGGTGTTCAGGAGGCCAGATCATGAGATGCCCAAGCTCCCGGCCGTAAGGAGCCGTCAGTCCCGCGTAAGTGGACAACCCTCACAGGTCGCAGGGGCCTTGATCCCTGATAACACTCAACAACCGTGGCGGGATGAGTGAGGACGAAGTCGATAATCTCAGGAGAATTTCGATGCAACTGTGCGAAGCGTTCGAGCCACCACTACCATTGCTGGAATACCAGCAGGCGCCACTGCCCTACCCGGTCGAAGCACTCGGGGATTTGTTAGGCCCTGCGGTCGAACGATTGGCCGAGGTGATCGGCGTGCCCTGCGCCATGGCTGCACAATCGGTGCTGGCTACTGCTGCCCTGGTGAGCCAGGGTCATGCCAATGTCCACCTCGACGGCCGAACCTATCCGCTGTCCCTCTACCTACTGACGGTGGCGTCCTCGGGGGATCGCAAAAGCGCGGTGGATCACCTGGCACTGAAAGCGGCGCGCGACTGGGAACGACAGCAGTGGACCCTGTATGCAGAAAAGCTCAAAGCCTATCGCGCCGCTACCAGCATCATGGCCAAACCCAAAACCTCAAAAAAACACGCAGAGGCGGAAGTCAGCGAACTATCCGAGCCGGTACCGCCGAGACTGATCATTGCCGAGCCCACCATTGAGGCCCTAGTCAAAAGTCTGTGCCATGGCTTGCCCAGCATGGGCTTGTTCAATGATGAAGGTGGACAGTTCTTGGGCAGCAGCACCATGAGCAAAGAGAATCTGCTCAAGGCGATCACCACCTTGTCGACACTGTGGGATGGCAGCCCTATCGACCGGGCTCGCTCTATGGCCGGAGAAAGCCTGCGCGCCTATGACCGCCGCCTCAGCCTGCATCTGATGCTGCAGCCCTACCTGGCCAACCAGCTGTTCAAAGACCCGGTGATCAATGGCCAAGGCATCCTCGGCCGTTGTCTGATCAGCTGGCCCGAACGCCTGGCCGGCCAGCGGCTATACAAGGCGATCGACCTGAGCCGGGATGCCAAAGTCCAGCGCTACCAACAACGGATTACCGCCCTGCTGCAAAAGCCCTGGTCGCTTCACAAGGATGGATCACTCAATCCCGTCACGCTGGAACTGACTCCCCGTGCCCGTCGTGCCTGGATCGATATTCACGACACCATCGAGTGCCAGTCTGGCGAGTTCGGCGAGCTGGCCGGCGTCCAGCCTGTCGCGGGCAAAGCCGCGGCGAATGTGCTGCGCATCGCGGGCGTGCTGGCCATGGTTGAAGAGGCCAGTCAGTTGGAGGAAGCACACATCCAGCGCGCCTCCACGTTGATGGATTACTACCTGGCCGAGATCCAGCGCTTGACCGAACAGGAGCCGGTCAATAGCCGACGCGAAGAGGCGGATCGGCTGCTGCGCTGGCTGGTGCAGAAAGGCTGGACCCACTTCACCATTCGCGACATCAATCGCAACGGCCCTCGTTTTGCCCGCAAGAGCGCTGACCATACCGCTTCTTTACTGGTCGTGCTGATCACTCATCGCTGGCTGAGCAGCCGCGACGGAACAACTTTCGAGGTCCGCCATGTTTCGCCTCAATGACGCGGTGCGCCGCTACCAGGCGCAACATCAAGCACAGCCTGAATTGCCGCGTGTCGCCGCTGCTGTCGCCACCCTGTCGCCACGCGCCAGGCCAGAAACGACGCGGGTTGTCGCCACTGTCGCCGCTGTCGCCACACCACCCCTGGAGCCTACCCACCTAGCCCGGCTGATCGAGCAACTGCGTGAGGAAGGGGCACTGTTGCAACACCACGAGAACGCCCTCCTGATCCGCCCGACACACTGGCAGCAGATGGACAGGCTCAGTCCTCATTGGAAGGCCGTGCTGCTCTTTCTGCAAATAAACGAACACGGTGATGACGATGGCATTGGTCGGTCGGCGTGATGGTCGCAACTTTGGCTACGGCCGCCAACTGAGCTACGCCGGCCCACAAGCGCTCAAGGATCTGTTTGCCGGCGGCCACTTCGCCACGGTCAAAGCGCATAGCGATCGCTGGCAAGCGTTCGTGCGTTGGTGTCGATCAGAGGACGGCCCCGGTTGCAACGATGCGCGCCAGATCGATCGACGGACGCTGCAAGACTACGCCATGTACCTGCGCCAGCAGATCCAGCAAGGTGAACTCTGCATCGCGACCGCGCAGAACCGCCTGAGCAGCGTCAACCGCACCCTCGCCGCGCTGCGCGGTGATCAGGACGTGAGGATCGCCAGCCCGAGTCAGGCGTTGGGACAGCAGCGCTCGAGCGTACGCACCCGCGCGCCAGATGGCCAAGACCGCCAACAGCTGCGGCGAGTGCTTGAGGCGCTTGGCGAACGGCAACACGAGCGGGTGGCAGCGATTGTCCTGTTGGCCCGAGAAACCGGCATGCGCCTGCGCGAAGCGATCCTGGCTGACCTGCCACGCTTGCACCGCGAAGCCGAACACTTAGGCCGCATCAACATCCAGAACGGCACCAAAGGCGGCCGCTCAGGGGCTTCAGCGCCGCGATGGATCGCGGCCAATGAAGCGGTGAAGGCGGCGCTGCAGTTGGCTCATCATGCGTCGCCACCCCGCAGCCGCAACTTGCTGGCCCGAGACGAAAGCTACGCTGCGTTCCTGCAACAGACCGTGCTCCCCGCCCGCGAAACGCTGCATGAACACGGGCTGAAGGGCTTTCATGAACTGCGAGCAGCCTACGCCTGCGAGCGTTACGAACAGCTCACTGGCCACGCCGCACCGGTCAATGGTGGTCACTGCTATCGCATTGACCGTGACCTTGATCAACAGGCGCGCCAACAAATCAGCCTTGAACTCGGGCATAACCGGATCGATGTGGTTTCGGCCTATATTGGAGGTCGAGCATGACCAAGCCCTTCGATATGGCGCTGTTCCTGAGCGGCGTATTGACTGGCTCGAATGCCACCCAACAACGCCACCTACGGCAAGCCCAAATCATGCAAGTGGCCATTCAAGAGCGATGGCAGCGAGACAATCCCTGGACCTGGCAGCTCAAGCATGTGCGCTGGTTTCTCACTCAGCACCTGAAAGACCACTCCGATGCCACCCGGTATTACTATCGACTTACCGCCCTATTGATCTGGAGGCGATTAGGGAACGGCCGAGAATTGCTGATCAGTTGCTAGGCTAGGCGTAGGTAGGAATTGATTACTCTCTGCCGTCCTGACCGCAACATTTCATCGCGCTAGACCTCGCTCAGCAGGGACTGCTCGATGACCTGCTCACGTAAGGCCTTAAGGCTGATGGGCAGGCATCGGCGACCACGACCAATACGAGACGCATGACGGACTGGAAGTCGGGAATGGCCATGTTCACTTCCTTTCTTGAATTCAGGCCGACGCCTTGCGGCCACGATTTGCCTTGGGTGCGGCGGCACGCTCGGCTTTTATGCGCTCCAGCAGCACGCTGGCGGGTTCGTCATTCGGGTCTTGGGGCACTAGCTCACCGCGGAATGCCTTGGCCAGGATGCTTTGGGTCAGGTGGTCGATACGGGTTTTGGCCGAGGCGACCTTGGCCTCCACTTGGTCGGCAAAGGCGAAGAGTTGTTCGACTCGGCGGACGACTTCGGTTTGCTCCTCTAGGGTAGGGAGTGGAATCTGGATTGCCCGTACGTCACCGATATTAATTCCACGTACAGCAACACCCCGAGTAGCGTTCTTCATCCGGCGTTGGGTTGAATCAGCTAAAAGGACCCAATAGATGAAGGTCGTGGAGACTAGCGGAGAAATTGAAAGTCTTGCCGTATCTTGGGTGATATTTGCGCCTTCAAGTGCCTCAGGGATTTTTATTAGCCGTCCAACACTGCCTCGAATTGAAAGTAAAAGATCACCTGTAATCAATCGAGCACGTTTGAATTGCAGGTCAATTTCGGGGCTGGTTTTTTTGATGTTGGCTGGGTTCAGCTTATTGCCCGGAAAGTCGGCAACGCGAATATAGGGTACGCCTTCCTCTAACTCCGGGCCTGGCTTCAGAATCCCGTAAGTGATCGGCCGCCCAGGAGCGCAAATGTCACGCATCTCTGCGATATCCCAACATTCCGGCAAGTCACTCGGGCTAAGATCGTGGGCTTCCTCCGTAGGATTAGACGCATTGCCACGAGCATGGCCACCCTCTGCTTCGTGTGACTCCTTGAGCTGTTGATGCAACTGATGGGCACTACCGAGTGTAATGGCTGATGCACGCCACTCTTCTGTTAACTGCCCCGAAACCGCTGCGGCGAGAACGGATTGGCGAAAGCGTTTGAGCAGAGCAGGGATGGTGTCGATGCGGGCTTTGAGGGTGTCGACCTGAGCCAGCAGTTCATCGAGTTTTTGGGCGATGCGGATTTGTTCGTTGGTCGGCGCCAACCGGAAAGGCAACGTTTTTGTTGTAGTGCCTGAAAGTTCTTTAAACGTGGTTCCTGTACCCAAACTATCGGCAAGCTCTCGAATACTTTTTAAGAAGAAAAAGGCGTAGGTTGGGTCAACTTCTGCGGGAAAAACAAAGCTTTTGAAACCCTGGTTTGTCGAGATTTCGTTCGCAGCCAAGGCCACATATCCGATAGGTGCCCGGCTGCTGAAGAGGAGGCTCCCTTTCGGCATTAATTTAGCAGAGCAAGAGTCGTAACCTTTTTGCGAAAGATCGCGAGAACCTTTGGATATTTCTTTTTGCTTATAGCCACTGAGGTCGGCGGGTGTTAGCCAAGCAATACCTTTGCCAGGAAGGGCAAAGTTGCTGGCGTCATTTGCTTTAGGTGTGCCTCCTGCAATTACATCGGAAATTTCACCAATTGCAATATCGACCCACCCATTTGGTAGTTCACTCATCCCCATTCTCCTGAGCCACGACCAACCCCATAACCTCCGCCATCAACTGCCTCTGCGCCGCCACTTCATCCCCCGCCCCCAGCGCTTTCATCAACTCTTCCAACTCATGCAGCGCCTCGGTCAACTCAGCCATAGCCTCACCCGCCAACACTTCCGGGGCCGGCAAGTCGTTAGCATCCAGACTGTCCGCATCCTTCAACCAACTGATATCCAGCGAATCACCGCGCTGTTCAATCTGCTCGCGAGTAAACACCCGAAAGCGGCTCAGCTCCCCAATCCCTTCTACATTCTCCGCACGCGGACTATTGCCATTGGCATCCACCCCGTACGCCACTTCGAAAGGCTTGAGATGCGTCGCACCAAACGGCGTGCGCTTACCAAAACTCGGCATGTTGCTACGCAAATCGTAAACCCACACACGCTGGGTGCAGCCTTGATCCTGGCGCGGATTTTCAACAGTGCCTTTCTGGAAAAACAGCACATTGGTCTTCACGCCTTGGGCGTAAAAGATCCCCGTTGGCAGTCGCAGAATGGTGTGCAGGTTGCACTTGTCCATCAGGTCGCGGCGCACGTCGGTGCCGACGCCGGCTTCGAACAATACGTTGTCCGGCAACACCACGGCGGCGCGGCCACCGGGTTTGAGGCCGCGATAGATGTGCTGCAGGAAGGCCAGTTGTTTGTTGCTGGTCTTGTAAGTGAGGTCGTCACGGGTCGGGCCGCCGCCGCCCTTTGCGGTGCCAAACGGGGGGTTGGAGAGAATTACGTCGACTTTCGGCAGGTTGGCCCCGGTTTGGCCAAGGGCATTGCCCAGGTGCACCACGCCTTCTTCGTCACCTTCCATGCCATGCAGCAGAGTGTTCATCAATGCCAGGCGGCGAGTGCCAGGCACAAGTTCTACGCCGACAAAGGCACGGTTGCGCTGGAAGCTGCGGGCCTTTTCGTCGAGGTCGTAATAGTCGTCGGTTTGGCTTTTGATGTAGGTATCGGCGGCAATCAGAAACCCTGCGGTACCGGCGGCCGGATCCTGAATGACTTCGCCCTGCTGGGGCTTGATGCAGTTGATGATGCTGTCGATCAGCGGGCGCGGGGTGAAGTACTGCCCCGCACCGGATTTGGTTTCGCTGGCGTTCTTTTCCAGCAGACCTTCATAAAGGTCGCCGAGGCCGTCCTCACGGGCACTGAACCAGTCGATTCCATCTAGGCTCCTTACCATTTGTTCGAGATGGCGTGGCTCCTTAAGACGGGTTTGGGCGTCGGTATAGATGGCGGCGATCAATTGATCGCTGCTCTTGCCTAGATCGAGGAGCATTTGGCGGTAATGGTTGAGCAGATCCAGACCTGACTTATTCGACAGGTCTGGCCAGCGGGCACCGGCCGGCAGCTTGTGGTTGAAGTCGTCGTTGTTCTGAACCTGCTCGTATTCCATCTTGATGAACAGCAGCAGGACCAGTTCGGTCACATAATCGCTGTAATTGATGCCGTCGTCGCGCAGGACGTCGCAGAGGTTCCAGAGTTTCTGGACGATATCGCTATTGGTCATTGGTTGCCCTGAGAAAAGAAGGTATCGGGTCGATCGGGAAAGGCGTGGCAGCCCCATGCGAGTCGTCGACCTATGTAAAAATCGAAAGAAAAGGTTTGCGGTGGCCGAAGCTGGCCAGCATGTGGCGCGGGAGCGTATGGAGATCTGCCTGACATTGCAAGAGACCATCCCGACGCCCCCGGCTGATCACGCGGCGGCGGACCAGAGGTTATCGCCGAGTGTATCCAGCACTTGCTCCAGTTGGCCTCCAAGCAGCTTGTCGAGCCTTTTCAATCCGCCGTCATTGGAAAATGCACGGTTCAGTTGCTGCTTATCGACCACAATTTCATGGACCAATTGGGTCGCCAAGCGATCCAACCATCTGCGCTGGACCTGGTTCCAGGGCTGAAGGGCATAGATTTTCTGCATGGCGTTGGCGACCCTCTGCTCAAAAGGAATCAGCGCTTCACCCAGTGCAGCCTGACGAATGTAGCCGATCACGCTGGCAGCGATTTCCTGATTACTGTTATTGAACCAGGCGCTACGCAGACTGGCTTCACCGAATGCATTCTGATCGAGCAACAGGCGGATCTCGCGGAGTTGTTCACGTGTCAGATCTTTCGGGCGGTTTACCACTACAGACAGGGCCGCGGATTGGTTGATCTGCAGGTGGATGAACTCGCGAAAGCTGTCCAGATAGTCGGAAGGCTTGCCGTAATGACCATAACTTTGTTCACGGACCAACAGCTTATCCGGGTGATGCGAGATCACCGGATAACGATAGGTACCGAGCAACTCGTTCACCGTGGCAAGCTGATTGAGCAGCTGGCTGTGCTGACGAACGAAATTTGCTGCTTGCTGGGGGCCCAGCTCATGAAGATGCTGGTGTAGGTTAGCCGGCTCTACTCCCCAGAGTTCATGTAGCTCATCGAGTTTATGCTTGATGTCCGGCCGCGTCTCAGCTCTGTGCTGGGCCTTGCGCAGGATACGCATGATGCGCTGGTTGAGTTGGTCTAGTACGTCATGGGCATGACTCGTCTGCTCATTGTTGCCCGGCGCTTCGTGGCTATGGTCGCTGGTAATTTCATCCAGCAATTGCTCCAACGTGATGTTCGGGTCTTTTACCAGTGGCCGCATCGTATCGACCGATTCCAGGCTGGCGTACAGGTCCACTGGGTCATAGATGCGGAATACGGTCTTGCCTATGTCATCGCAGCGCCGGGTCGCGCGGCCTTTCATTTGCTCATAGAGGATGCGAGAACGCACGCGACGCATGAACACCAGGTTGCAGATCGAGGGCACATCAATACCGGTGGTCAATAGGTCGACGGTAATCGCGATATTGGGATATTTCTCGTTCTTAAAATGGCGAATACGACTTTCAACATGGTCGCTCTGGCCTGTGATGACCTGTACCGCAGCCTGGTTGTAGCTCTCCTCGTAGATATCCTTGAAGGCCGAGTCGAGAAGATTTTTCACCCTTTCCGCGTGAGCCTGACTGACGCAAAAGATCATGGATTTCTCTTCGCCGTTTGGGTCGATATCTCCAGCAAGGGCTTCGCAGATGACCCGGTCGAAGTCAGGTGTAATCACTCGGCGGTTGAATGATTCGATTTGGAAATCCAGCTCATCTTCCAGCTCGGCGACGTCGACTTCGCCAGTTTGCGTGTTGATTACGCTGACCTTATCGCCTCTGTCAAAATGAATGCCGTTTTCGCTTAGCTCGGTTCTGTAGTTGATCGGGGGTTCATGATCGATCAGCCAGTCATCCGCGACCGCTTCGCGGTAACTGTAGGTGAACACCGGTTTTCCGAAGATCTCCGTTGTCTGTATCGCCGGGGTGGCGGTCAGCCCGATGCGACAGGCGTCGAAATAGTCGAGTACGCGACGATATTGCGAAAGGTATTGGCTATGATCCCGAACGGAAAGCTCGCCTTCAGTCATCTCCTGATCAAGGGTATAACCGCGGTGCGCTTCGTCAACGATGATGCAATCGAACTCGCCAACCGGTGGTGGATTATCCGAACGGAAGATACGACTGACCATGGCTTGGACAGTGGCCACCTGGACGCGGGTCTCCGCTTCAGCCGCCATATCGCCGAGCACCTTGACGTCGTAGATTTGCGCGAGGGTCTGATTCTGCTCCAATGGCATATCGTGGAACGAATCGATGGCCTGTTCACCCAGAGCACTGCGGTCTACCAGGAACAGGATGCGCTTGAACCGTGACGATTTCAGGAAGCGATACATTAGGCCGATTATCGTACGGGTCTTGCCAGTCCCGGTGGCCATGGCCAATAGACAATTGCGTTTGTCTTCGGCCAAGGCCTTTTCGACAGCCAGGATGGCTTTCTCCTGGTAGTCTCGCAGCTTCAGGTAGCCAAAACCTTCTGTATGAAGTTTGGCTTCGGCTTTTGCCCGATCCTGTTTGAGCAGGTCGAGCAGATCGTCTGGCCGGTGGAAGTCCTGCAAGGCACGACGGGTATTGGCAGGGCTGCGAAGGTCTCTGAACCATGTACCAGATTGCTCGGCAAGCTGCTGGATGTACGGGCGACCATTGCAGGCGAAGGCGAAGGGGATTTGGAAGCGGCCGCCTTCTCCGTCTTCCCATGCGTCGGAGCGACCCGCTTCGCTCCAGGCGGTCACGTGTGCGGTGGGATCGATCCCTCGAGCGTATCGTTCGGCTTGGGGAATACGCTCCGCAATGTTGATGCGCTTGCGCTTGGCCTCGACTACAGCAATCGGCGTCAGGCCGCGGAACAGAATATAGTCTGCCTTGGAATTCAGGTTGGACATGGGCCACTCGGCAATTGCCTTGTTCTTGCCCTTTTCCGGACGCCCGCCTTTGGTATAGGTGAGATCCAAAGAGTCGGCTTCCCAGCCCGCCTCATTGAGCTGCTGGTCGATGAGAATACGGGTAAGGTCTTCATCCAGATCGAACTGTCTGGTCGCTCGCTTGGCTTTCTTGGCAAACGCTTGAGAGACCTTGGCTTGAGAGGCAAGCTCTTTGCGCAAGGCCTCAAGGTTCCTTTCATGCTCGGCCCGCAAATCGGCCAGTTGCTTTTCCTGCTCGTCCGCCTTCTGTTTGTAGTTGCGCGACTCGATTTCCATTAGGTGCGCGAGCTCTGCGTGCTCTTCGGCTTCACGCTTGAGCAGATCTGCCAGGTGCTGGTCATCCTCCAGTCGATGATCGGATTCGCGCAGCTGTGCCTTGAGTTGATCAATTTCGCTTTGGAGCTCGCGCAGCGGCGCGCTGGGGTCTGCTGGCGTGATGAATTGGCCAGGCTTGAATGTCCTGTCGGCTTTACCAACAGCGCGGTGGTACCAGACGCAGAGCTCGCGGGCGACTTTCAAGCCATCGAGCGCTTCCCGGTGGCAGGTGCTGAACTCGTGGGTCGCTTTGTTTCCTTCAATGCGCAGCGTATGGAACAGGCTGACAATATTTCGATCAAGCTGGATTTCACGGCCCAGTTTGTAAAGCAGGTCGGCTTGGGTGGTCTTGACATCAAATTCGATGGCAGCACGGCTGGCAAGGTCCTGCGCTAGGGCTTCTCCCAACTGTCGGAGCTTGATCAGCGTAATGTTGGGATCGCTGCTGAAAGCTTGCTCGGCGCTTGCGGCCAACTTGTTGAAAACCGGGTCGTGTTCGGCAAGGAAGAAGAAGTTAGAGCGTTGGGACATTGCGTCATTCCTTAGACTGGTTCTGGCAGCGATCAGGTGCACAAGCGCAAACAAATTATTTCAACTTTAACGAAGAATAATGGCACTTGACCAGCACTCACTGCCCCGCGCTTCACGGAGCGCCAGTGTCGATACGCGCCGCATTCCAAATTGGTATCACTTATGAGGCACCCATGGCAGCATCACCAACCTCACAGAAAGCCGACTTGTCTTACTCCCCACCTGTGCACGCGTAGGTGGTTGGAATACACAGCGCTAATCGAGCTTCGTGGTCTCAGACCAATAGTGGGCAGCTTTAATGATTCGCTTGCAGCCAGAAATGGCATTAGGGACCAAATTCTCGTGCTGACTGTCACTCATCGAAATGCTGATCTCGGCATGAGCTTCTCTCACTGCTCCCCACAAGCTTAGATAAGCTTTCGCCAGCTGGTCGCTGGGCAGATCCAATGCGCTCAGCTTATTCAGCTGCTCGTAATAGCCTTCAAGTGATCTCCTTACCTGACCCCAATCAACTGTTTTAGTCAGCACCCCCAAGCCCTGAACGCAGTCCAACAGGCGTACAGCAAAGTCGTGCATGGATAGGGCGGTATGGCTTATTGAATTTTGAAGAAAAGTCATCTTCTCCTTTGCCTTCTCTACTTCGCGCAGCGCCCTCTCCTCATCACGTCGATCCTTCGCATTTGCTATCCACACCGATGCCAGTATGGCCGCGATGGAACCCACAGCCTGAACCCATGCTGGCGCGTTGGGATTTCCCCAAGGCCAATTGAAGATCCACCAAGCGGCTAGGACGACTAACGGCGATACAAGCAGAGCACTGACAAGGCCGCGTGGGCGGATGGTGAATACTATCTCTTTCGGCATTGCCATCTCAGTGCCATCACAAAAACACGAAGCTTGCCCGGTGAGGTTTGGCGAGTCCATAGGGCGCTGCATGATGGCACTCAGCTCATCCCAACTTGCAGGCTGCATAAAGGCTAAAAAATGGCAGTAGTTTGCGTCCAGCCTGGCGCCTCATCGGCATCCAGGACCAGCTGCACACCAGGCCATGGGCAGCGTCGGTAGCAGGGATCCCGTGACGTCACCTAGGCTGCCAAGCAGCACCAGCGCCAGCCCCCCGCCGTTGATGGTACCGATGTAGATCGGCGAAAACGCCTGCTCATGCTTGCTGGCACACGCCAGGTCCGGCACCGAGCCACACAGCACTCTCGACAGAGGCAAAGCAATTAGCCATCATCGTTGCGGGCAGCTCACATGCACGATGCCATCGCCAAATCCACGACGCACCTTGTCGCACCCGCCTCCACTGATCGACTACCCCCATCGGGCCCGACGAACGCTTGTATGAGGATGGGCGCAGCAAGCCCAGCGGCGGTGGATTTCAAAAATATCGGAGTTTCGGTACCGAAGTTACCGATGGAGTGGAGCGGGCGAATCTGGGGTGCAGACGGCGATGATTGAAGCACTTGGGGAAGCAGGGTGGCCAGCATTAACGGCGGTGACCTGCCCTGATCCCCTGTCCCTGTTGAACATTGAGAACGACCCAACCTACTGCATCGGATGCTGCGCACCATGAATGTGATGAACGTAATGCCCCAACTGTCCCTGTCCCCCTATGGCCCGGTTAACGAAGCTGGGGAGCAAGTACATTTTCGTCAAGGCGACCTTGACGGCGCCTGCGGCCCCTACAGCCTTCTGATGGCGCTAGTTGCCAACGGCATCATCAGCCGCTTCGAGGCCAGCTACATGGGGCTGAACGACGGCCGTACCCGGCTGGGTAAATTCCATAACCGCCTGGCCGAATTCGGCGGTCTGATCAATAACGGTACCAACGGATGTGACCTGGACTGGCTAGTCGACTGCTTTCGCAACCAGATCAGCCTTGAGAAATTCAGCGGCAACACTCGCTCCATGGTGACCGAGCTGGTGGCAGCAGTAACCAATGGCTACTCCACCATCATCGGGGTCGACTGGCCGGGCGGCGAAGGTCATTGGTTACTGGTCGTTGGCTATCAAGGTCAGGTGATAGAAGTAGCAGGTGCCAAGTCCCAGACCAACGTCACCCACCTGCTCTGCCTCGATCCATTCCTCGAAGCCCCTCGGGTGTCACTGTGGAATGCAGTCCTGGAGGTGCAAACTGCCGATGGAACGGTGGTCAATGCCGGGCCGTTTCCGTCCAACCATTGGGGTGGTGTCGAACCGAGCAAGTGCCGGATTACCAATGGATTGGGCATTGGGAAGCGGTAGGGCTTGGCTGGGCTTTTCGAGCGGCCGACAAACGTATTTTCAAAATTATCCGGAGCAAGATTGATGACCACTCCTCGAGTTCCTAATGCACTTTGGGCACAAATTTCCAACCTCAGTGGCCAGCGTTTAGATACACCTGCCAACCGGTCGGATTTTGAAGTTCAGGCAGTCAGCCCTACTCACGTGACCATAGCGACACACAGCAGCACTGTCAGTGTTTCGCGGCAGGCATTTGAACAGACGCTGGACTATCTGCTCACTCAGGGACATCAGGGGCATTCCAATCAGGTCGCTATCGGCTCCAATAAAGACCCTTTGCTGGCAAGTCCGCTTTGCCAGGCTGCACGCAGAGAACCTGGTGGTAGTTCCGGGCCCATGGTGATCACGTATGTGCTACCGATTCTTGAAGCATGTGGATCAGTAGGTATAGGTCGAACCGCCCGCCCCAGTACAGTCTGGTTGTTACCATGAGTCTGTAAGGGAGTGACATTGTATGAATCCCTTTCGGCGACACTGTCAGCGCCAAGCGCGTCGTGGTGGCCGGTTACGGCGACTCCCAGCCTATCCCAGGTATCGCACCAGAGGATGCCCAGCAACGGCGCATCGAAGTGCGCTGGGTGACACAGGAAGATCGCTAGGCCGTGTTCGCCACACTTTTCACCACAGATAAAGGATTCCAGTAATGGGTATCACCTACAGACAAGATGACGACCTGGCGTTTCTCCAGTACTGCACGGAGGAAGACATCCGCCAGCTGGCCAAGTACCTGATGCTCGATAACGATGGCGAAAAACGAGTTGCCAGTGAGATCGCTAACGATGAGCAATTCAAGAAACTGGAGGGCCAGCCGGACCAGTGGCGCCAGTGCTGGAAACTGGTGGCCGGTGAACTGCAGCATTTCGGTGGCGATTCGATCGTCAACTTGTTTCGCCGCCAGGGAGTGCTGTACAAGGAAATGCTCTGCGACGTCTGCGACAAGGCAAAAGCCAAGTACGATAGCAAATCGTCTGCCTATGACATCGAAAACAAGTTGATCGAACGCCTGGTCGAGCAGTCTTGGGACAGCATGTCTGACTCCGAAAAACGCAAAGCCATGGAGTCGATGAATCTTCCTGGGGCCATTGAGTCTATGCCCCTGGCCGCAATCATCAAAGCTATCAGCTCAGGCGGCATAGGGTCCTTCGAGTGGTCTGCTTGGCTCGCCAATTCCGCCCGCCAGTACTTCGGCAATGCCTTGGTCATGGGCGCCGGTGGCGCCGCTGCGTTGATTGGCGGACGCGCCGTGGCCGCCTTCGCCGGGCCGGTCGCGGCTATCGCCGTGACCATACCGTTGCTAAGCGGCACCGCCTATCGGGTCACCATTCCAGCGGTCATCCAGATCGCCTACATGCGCCGCAAATACGAAAAAGAGGACCGTTTCTGATGCAAGCCGCCGCCGACCTACTGCAGAAAATCTGGGTTCTCGATGAAGCCGCCTTCTCCAAAAAACTGCTCGACGCCTTGGCTCAGGGTAAAGCTGTGATCCATGACGGCGTGGCCTACTGGAAAGCAGGTAGTGGCGAGAGTGGGATTATTCAACACCTGCCATTCAAGGAAACCATGATCAAGTCCGCCGAAGAAGCGATCAAAGCCGCACAAATGACAACCGTCATGGCCGCAGCCGCTTCCACCTGCGTGATCCTCGGCGCGTTGATCATCCAGACCAAATATCTGGCCGCAAAACTCGACAAGATCCAGAACACCGTCGACGAAATCGCCAAAGACCTGCACGCCCAGAACATTGTCTATTATATGGACAAAGTCACCGATTACATCGGAGGGATAGAAGTTGCCCGCACCCTGCTGAAGGACCGCAGCCTGGCCCATGAGATCAGGGAAGTGGCCTACCCACTGCTGGCCACCTCAGCGGCCAAGCGCAACCACGCGCTGTCCTTCATCGACAATATCCTCAACCTGGCGCATAACAGCAACGAACTGACCAACAAACACTACGAACTGGTGGTCAACTTCGCCCACATGATGCTGGAAATCATGCCCCTGGGAATGCACACCGAATACCTGCTGGCCGCCCGCGTCGGCAAACCACAATTGGCCCAGCAAATCCTGGAGGACGGTGCCGAGCGCTACCAGGGAGCCATGAATCTCTACAAAAACTTCCTAAACGAACAACACCGCAATCTGATCCGCGGCAGCATCGGCGAAAAGGCCGAAATCTTCCATCGCATCGAACACAAAGCCAAACAACTGATCCACTCGGAAGAAAACCGGCTGCTGCTGTCCCTGCCCAATGGTCGTATGGCTATTCTGGAAGCGGCCTGAGTCCCAGCCCTAGAGCTGAAGCCTGATTGCTTGTTACAGCTTGCATGCAAGCGATCAGGCCCGGATCTTCAACTGGGATGTAAGCCCCCCTTCTGAGGTGCTCATCTGATCAAACTCAGGGCCTCACAATGCCGTTTACCAGGTCATAGACCAGCGTAAACGCTACGTCCGCTCGCGAGGTGTAATTGCTGCCCTTACTTACAGCCATCAACACCGCCGCAAATACTCCGCCACCGCTTTCTCCAACCACCCTGCCGCCCGCATCCTCAATTCCTTGCTCCCACACTTCGAGCAGCGCTCAAACCACTCCCCAGGCAGCAGTGCATCGCTCAGAGGCACCACGGTTTGCTTCCAAGTGCAAAAAACCACAAAAAAGTGGGGGAACAAATGGGGGGATCAGAACGTTTTTCAAAACACCTAAATCATTGTTTTTCAAAAAGTCAGAGGCAGCACGGTCCCGGAAAATGTTGTCGACATTTGGTGGCCCTTGATGGCTGCGTCTCCTGCGTGCATCGCCTGCTTGTTTCCACCTCGCCTCACTGACATCATCAAGCCATCACTTGGGATGAGACTTGTCATTCCACCCCTTCCGCAGGTTCCGCCAACTCCAGGAAAAACGCTACACATGACGCAGCCCCTCAAGGACGAAGTTCAAATGCTGCTAAGCGGCCTCGTCACCCCCGATATCGTCGTAGCCAGCACCTCCGTTGCCGCATTGCTAGGCGGCGAGTCGATCCGCGGCAGCGACGACCGCCACATTAAAGGCCGGTTGACCATCCCCGAATACCAGCGCCCTTACCGCTGGCAGATCAAACACCTGCAACGCCTACTGAACGATCTCACCGAATACTTCTCACCGTCTGTGGGTGCATCGCCGTCTGAGCACGACTTCTATCTGGGCAGCATCATCGTCCACCAATCGCGCCCGCCAAGGATGCGCACCGACGTCTTGAACATCATAGATGGCCAGCAGCGCCTGATTACCCTGGCATTGCTGGCGCATGTGCTGAAGCAACGAGATCTCGCCAAAGGCATCGAATTGGCCTCTCCAGAGTCCCAGACCCGCGCCCTGGGCAATCTGCGCTGGCTTGAGCAACAGCCGTTGCCATCGGTGGACTTCTCTCGGATGAACATCACCTTGGTCGTCACCCGCAGTGAGGATGACGCCTATCACTTCTTCGAGACGCAGAACACCGGCGGGGTCCGACTGGACGGCCCGGCGATCCTCAAGGCGCATCACTTGCGTGGGGTGTCGCGGCAGGAGCAGGACAAGCACGCGCGGCGCTGGGAGGCCTGGGGCAAGCTGGACGACACGATGGATGCGCTGATGAAGGCGCGTCACTGGCAACAGCTGAAGTGGCGCAGTCTCTCGAGCCACCGTCAGCCGCTGCAGATGCGTGAGGAGATTGTCGCGGAGTTGGCCGAGCGCACCGGACAGGGCCGGGATGTGGCGTATCGCACCGCGCGAGTCAGCCATTTTGGCGAAGGCCAGGCCTTGCAGGTGGACAGTGGATACGCGATGCGTCAGCCAATCAATGCCGGTACCAATGCCATTCACTACTTCGATTATTTCCATGAGCTGCGTCGGGCGGTGTTGATCAGGCGCGATGACAACAGCCTTACGCCTTTTCATCAGCTCTACGACGAGTTGGTGGTTAAGGCCAACGGCAGCGAGTTTTTACGCAAGCTCTTTGACTGTGCGGTGTTGCTGTATGTCAGCCAGTTTGGTCGACAAGGGCTGTTGGAGGCGGGGTGCTGGTTGTTCAGGGTGATCTTCTCGCCGCGGCTGAGCAATGAAAAGGCCGTGCGTGAAAGCACAGCGCAGAGTTTTGCCGAGCACAATCCGGTGTTGGACTGGATTGCCTACAGCTACACCCATGACGAGCTGATCGAGATTTTGCAGAGGTTCAGTTATCCCATTGCTGAGCGACTGGACGAGAATAGTGTGAAGTACCGGTTCGTGCGTACTGTGCAGGTGTACTTTTCGATGGGCTTGAGCAAGTCGGGCGAATCGCTGCAGGCGGACTTTGATGTTGAACTCAAGCAGGTCATCAGCCACATGCTCGAAAAACGCTCTTCCAACCAGGCAGGTGTGCAATGAATGCCAGTGTCCGTTCATATGTCCAGGCGCCAGCCTTGTTGTGCGCTGCAGAGATCACGCTGATCATCCCCAGCTATCAGCGCCCTTATGTCTGGCCGAGCGAGGATGTTGTCGGTCTGCTGGAGCAGATCATGGTGGCCTGCGACACCGACGCGCCGCATTACTATATCGGCACGGTACTGACGTCCGCCGTCACCCCACGCGACTCAGGACACACCCACACTCTCTATGAAGTGATCGACGGTCAGCAGCGCATGACCACCTTGATGCTGCTTGCCCTCGCGCTGACGGCGGTGGTGCCCGACAACGCGCTGGCGAAGTTCATCGTATGGAACAAGCAGCCCCGGCTGACCTTTGCCATTCGTGACGAAGTGCAGCGACTGTTTGCGGCGTGGGCCGGGCTTGATGCCGAGGAAAATACGGGCAGGGCCTCTGAGTCGGACGAAGCTTACATCAAGCACCTGACCGCTGCCCGCAAGGCGCTTGACGATCGGTTGGGAGCGTTGCGCAGCCAGCGGGGGGAGGCGTATCTGGCCGAGGTGGCCGAGTACCTGTATGCGAAGGTGCGATGGGTGAACAACATCATGCCCCCGGGCATGGACCTGAACCGACTGTTTTCGACCATGAACAACAGCGGCGTGCAGTTGGAGCACAGTGACATTCTCAAGTCCCGTCTGCTGGCTGTTATCGAGACGCAGAAGCTGCGTTTCGATGCTATCTGGCAGGCCTGTGAAAACATGGAAGACTTCTTCGAGCGCAATCTGCGCAAGGTCTTTCCGGACGCGGATTGGAAACGCCTGAAACAAGATGACCTGGTCAGGCATTGTGTGACGACCTTCCCGCTCAAACGCGTCCCCGCCGGGGATGTGCAGGGTATGACCATTGCACAGTTAGCCAAACTGTCAGTGGTCGAATCGGACGAGTCCAAAGCACGGCAGGAGCCCGTGCGTTATTGTCGCCCGATTATCAGTTTTGGCCTCCTTCTGATGCACGCCTACCGCATCTATCTCAAGGAGCACCGCCTGGACGATGTCGAGGTGCGCCTGCATGACAGTCGGCTCAACGACTACTTTGCCGACTTCATCGCCCACGCCACTGAAAGACAGGCTAAGGCCTTCATCGAATGCCTGTGGGCGGTGCGTTATCAGTTCGACCTGTGGGTAGTAAAATGGCTGCCGGAGGCTGACAGTCAGGTCTGGAATCTGCGTCAAACCAACGTCAGCCGAAGCCGCTCCGACAACGGCTGGCGACTTGCCCGCACCCGACTGGAAAGCAGCGACCTGAGCCAGTTGCAGAGTGTGCGAAACTTCACCGGCGAGCGAAGTGCGCAGTATTGGTTGACGCCGTTTCTCGGGGCGTTGGTGGCTGGCGAGGCAAAGACGCAAGCGCAGGTCGTGGCGCTGCTGGAGCGCATTGACAATCAACTGTCCCTGGCCGAAGACAGTCAGAAGGAAGCCAGCTTTGCGCTTTTGGCCGGTCATGATTTCGCCATGCGGGGCATCGACACAGTTATCGATGACTTGAAAGAGCCCAACGGCACTCGCTTCGAGCATTACTGGTTCCAGAAACTGGAATACATTCTCTGGCGAGAGCGCAGCCGTTTCGGTTTCTTTGACGCGTCCAAGCTGGCGGCCTACCGAATCACCTCGAAGAACTCTGTGGAGCATGTCCATCCCCAGCGGGAGGAGTTCGGCGTTGAGTTGGCTAAGGTTCACCTCGACAGCTTTGGCAACCTGGTGCTGCTGAGTCCTGGCGAAAACTCGTCCTACAGCAACCAGCGCGTCGGTAAGAAGCGAGAAGACTTCAAGGGCAAGCCCCGTTACGACTCGCTCAAACTTGCTCACATCTTCAGTGGCAAAGCCGAGATGGAATGGGATGCGCCTGCTATCGACCGGCACCAGGCGCAGATGTTGGTGTTGATCAAGGAGCACTATGACGCGACGGGGACCTAAAGACTGCGCCCGGTCCCACATGCCCAAAGGCATCACTGGGGGGACCGCGCGAAGTTCGGGAAATAGTCGACGTAATCTCACACTAAGCATGCCACCGGGATGTCCGCTTCGGGCAGATTCTGTTGAAAAAGTCGACCATGGTTTGCGCAGCAAAAAAGTATGCGTCCGAGATTGAAATCTTTACTTTCGGCAGAGGCTTCCGGACTCGGATTTCACGTAGCAGTGTGCAAAAAAGGCGTTTTAACCAGTCAATGCCCAGTCTGTTTGGGCGAACCGACTTTTTCAACAGAATCGGCAGTTCTCTGCCGATCATGGTTACGAAGCGTGCTGGTCAACTCCGATGCAATCGGTGGTCAGATCGAATGCAAATGGGTGGTCAAGTGGCGTGCAGTATTCCAACTGGTATTCCAACTAAAAATAAAAACAGATATTAATTTTATAAATCAATATCTTACTGAGCGGATTCAAATTACCCCGGCCCACCAATTGAGACACCAACGAAGCCCGCCCCGTGCGGGCTTCGTTGTTTCTGGGCGTATCACAAGCCCTGCAACAGTCTGAAGAAGAACCCACTCCAACGATCAGTACTTGATGTCCCGGGCCGTGCGACGGGTATCCTGCTTGGTGCTGCGCTTGTCCTGGCGACAGTCTACGTTGCTCTTGTCATTGCCTTTTCTACAATCATCCTTGGTTTGCCGGGCAGTGGAGCGACCTTCCTGCCTGGTATCGCGAGCTTCACGCCGTTGTTGACCCTGCTCGGTCGCGTAGGCGGGTAGCGTCACCCACTGCACGCCAGTGGCGATGAGCAGCGTCGCCAGGGCTATCAAGTAGTGCTTGCGAATCATGATTTTTCTCCAAAGCCATATCGCTCGGTCGCTTCGTTCGCTCCCCCCAGGAATTCCGCGAAAGTGTGAATTACATCGTACGCTCACAACTCACAAAAGCACTTTGTGGCAGGTGAAATCTGACGATAGGGTTACATGGACAGTCGCGCGATGCCGCTATGTGCACAGTCGCCCCTATCACTGCCATCACCTCGGAGAAGCCCATGCGCCAAGCCCTCCTGATCATCGACGTACAACCCGGCTTTGCCCCGCCGCAGTGGCTGATCGACGGTATCCAGGCGCTCATCGGCACTCTGCCCAGTGTCGCCACGGTCGAGCGCCATGACGAATCCATAACCCCCTTCGAAAAACAGCTCGGTTGGCACCCAGCACCGGACGATGACAGCCTGATCCAGGCCGACCGCATTTTTATCAAGCACGGCTACGCGCCCACACCGGAAACCATCGACTACCTGAGAAGCCTCAACGTCGAACGCGTGCTGGTGTGCGGCCTGCAGGCCGAAACCTGTTGCCTGGCGGCGGGGTTTGCGCTGTTTGATGCGGGTTTGCAGCCGACGTTGATCACGGATTTAACGGTGGGGTCATCGCTGGACCGGACGGGCGGGTTGGGGGTCCGGCTTTGGGAGCATCATTTCAAGCACACGGTAAAACTGGCGGATTTGTAAGCTGTTGTGCTCACGCAAAAGCCGTCGTTTCACTCGAACAGTTCACCTAGCTCTTCAAGCATTGGCAGTGCTGCCGGAATCACAGAAAGCTCACAATCCAATGCGCACAAAACTCGGGCATACGCGACCATCGCAACGGTGGATGTCCCCTTTTCCACGGCAATAACTTTCTGTCGCGGCAACCCGGAAAGCTTGGCAACTCTTGCTTGCGTCAGTCCGAGACTCTTACGCTTTTCACGTATTTGGTGCCCCAGGCGGGAGAGTAGAAGAGATTGATCCATGTTCGGTTACCGTTACATTGGTGATCGAATGTATTGCATACCGGACATTACTGCGAATCGTTTTGACCGCGCATCCAAGCGGTTACCTATCTCGATGTCTTCCTCACGTCCTAGGACATTTCCCGCAAAACGCATCGCCTTTCAGGAACTGGCGGAAGCAACTTCTCGACGATAGCCTTCAGGGGTCGCTGCGAATCAGCGATCGGCTTTGACAGGCTGAGGAGCTACCTTCCACTCTTCCTGATAAAACGGCATGCTTCTGCGCGTTCTGTTTTTATGGTGGCTGTGCGTGGGGCATCTTCGGATGCACCGGTTTTGTTGCTCCCCGGTCTGTCAACCTGCGTACAGCTGCCACCCTCATCTGATTGACAGCAGATAGTTGGCAGCTCCTTCAACCAAAGACGGAGCACAATCATGAAAAAACATAGTCCCAACCCGCCAAACACTGCACCTGACTCAACAACCGAAACACCCGACTTTTCCAACCTCTCCGACCTCACCGAACCCACCATCAGCGCCCGCCTGCGCAACCCCAATCACCTCGACCCGATCAGCCACGTCTTCACCCTGCGCCCCAACATCGACACACCGTCCCTGCTCACCCACGCCAGCGAAACCCTCGCCTCGCTCAACGTCATGAGCACCGACCTTGCTTGCGAGCTTGAGAGTTCGCGTCGCAACATCGCCCTGGCGATCCAGCAGTTGGCCGTGCTGGCGCAATTGCTGGTGAACCGGGCACTGGACAACATCGCGCCACTCGACGAAGTTGAGGCGTGAAATGAAGGCCTGCCTGATGGCAGGCCATTACCGGCCCGCACACAAAAAATCTGACACTCTCAGGTCGTCCGACTCCAGAGCCGCGATCATCAAGCACGCAGCCGCCTCACCCCAACCCCCACCAATATCCCCAACACAATCGACACCAACGGCACCGCTCCCACCCAGGTCAGCGTCGGAAACACCAACAAAATCTGCGAGTCATTCCCGCCGAGCATCATCGATGCACCGGTCCCCATCAACACGCCCGCGAGCAAATGCCTGGCCGCTGTCATCGCTGCAAACCGCTGATAGCTGAACGTACGGCGGTGCAACGTGTAACAGAGCATGCCCAGCATCAGCATGGCGAACACCGTCACACGCGGGGTAGTCAATGATGTGTCGCCCGCCCCCCGGAACAGTTGCGAGAGATCGTAGAAAAATACGCTGGGCGTCCACAGCGGTTCGAAGGTGTAGAGGGCGCTGGTCAACGCCCCCAGCAGCAGGGCCGACAGCACCAGGTGCCTGTCGCCGTGAATCCGCACCAGGAACAGCAAAATCAGCAGCACGATGCCAATGACCAGCCAGTAATGACGACTGGTGATCATCGGCATTTGCAGTGCCCGGTGTTCGGGCAGCATGTTCAGGTGATGCCACAGTACGATGCCCAGCACCCACCCGAAGATGGTGAAGACCTTGTTGAGGTTGCCGCTGGCGAGTTTGGTCAGGGTGCCGACGCTGCATCCGTCGTTGAGCACCGAGGCGAGGCCAAACAACAACCCGCCACCGACCAGCGACAGATAGCCGACTTCAGGGATGAACAGCGGCTGACTGACGCCAGACAAGGCGTAGAGCGGTGCGAGCAACAGACCGAACAAACCACAGCTGACCAGTGACACGAACAGGGTCGGACGGCGCTTGAGCAGCAGCCCGATGGCATTGACCAGGCACATACCCATGCGCTGAGAGACCCAGCCGATGAGGAACGCCAGCAGTAGCGAAATCAGCAATGAAAACACGGGCCTCCCTGTTTCCGCGTGGTGGCATCAAGTCGATACCTGACAGACAGATTAGTCGCTGGGTTAACCGAGCAGAACAAACGCGATTTACAGCGGTTCCAGCAAGCCTGCCGCAAGGGCCGTTTGCGTGACCGGCCAGAAGCGGACTTTGCCGCGGATCAATTGCCGTAGCGCTGTCGCAAGCTCTGGTACGGGGCTTTGATCCAGATGAATTTTTCTTCACTCCACGGTTCCGTTTACTGCCTGTACATTGCACTCGCTCATTCAAGAAACTACGGTTTGCCCGCCCTCCCGCGGGCTTTTTTTTTGGTTCTTCACGCAATTCCGGGAAACACCGATAACGCAATACCTGTAGGAGCCGGCTTGCCGGCGATGGACTCACGTGCGCCGCGTTTATCCGATTTACACGCGTTATCGTTAACGACCTTCGCTGCGATGCGGCGACCCGACAAGCCAGCTCCTACAAGAGCCAGCTTGCTGCGATGGACTCACGTGCGCCGCGTTTATCCGATTTACACGCGTTATCGTTAACGACCTTCGCTGGCAAGCCAGCTCCTACAGGTTTCCTCGGACAACAAAAAACCCGCAGCCCTTTCGGGGTGCGGGTTTTTCAGTTCAACGCCAACTCAATTCACTGGTTGAGTCTGAGTCGCCGCTACCGGTTTTTGCACTTTGGAGAGCACCGGCTGTTCCAGCCTCGCTCGCCCGTAAAACGCCAGCGCCGTCAGCAAGCATGCCAGCCACACAAAGATCCCGGCCCAGAAGGTGTGGGACATGTAGTGCCAGCCTTGCAGCACCCGCGTTGTGCCGTAGATGAAACCGAGGGTCAGTGAGCCGTACATGATCGCTTTCGAATAGCGCCAGCGATAACGGCGAGCCACGAAGTACAAGGCCAGCATGGTAAAGCCGCCCGACGCATGTCCGCCCGGCCAGCAGCGCCCCTCACCGGCGACTTTCAGCAGGTCGAAGTTTTCATACCACTCAACGTGTTCCATTTTGCCGCCGTATTGGGTCGTCTCGATCGGGCAATACACGCTGGTGTGGCCCTTGAGGTAGTGAATGACCCCGGTGCTGATGGAGAACGCGAACACCACGTAGAGAAAGTCGCGACGATGCCGGGTGGCAAAGCGCAGCACCGGTGCGACTTTGATTTTTTCCAGGAAAGCGATGATTTTCGAGTGCTTTTCGGCCTTCAGGCGTGGCCAGAGAAATGACAGCAAGGCACCGATAATCGCAATTTCGCCGGTCCAGTTCGGAATGATCCGCGCCCATTTATGGGTGATTTTTTCGAACAGATGGACATGGTCCAACGGGTACGTCTGCGTTACCGGATCAAAAAAATAATTGTTGAAGGCGATGTCGATGCTGGTCATGTCGAACATCAGAAACACCGCGACCGCGCAGGCCAGCGGAATACCGAAATTCACCCAGTAAAAGCGGTAGCGAGAAGCGGTCAACATTGTGAATCCTGATTCAGAAAGAGGAGGGAAAAACTCAATGAGTGCTCACCGAGCTCCAGTCGGAAGCGTCGATGAAGCCAAGCAAGCGCGGAGTCTGCGGGGTTTCGGCGGAAATAAACAGTGAAGCGCCATAACCCAGGGTCGAAGGTGGTAACTCGAGGTCTTTCTCCAGTTGCTCCATGCACTCGCTGTGGGTCACCAGAACCAGGTTACGCCCGGCCACTTTATGCGCTAGCGCGTCACGCAGCATGGTGCCCTTGCAAATGATCAGCCAGTCTTCCCCCGTGCCAACCTTGTTGAACATGAAGTTGGCGGTCTGTGCCGTGCGCAGGATCGGGCTGTTGTAGATATCGGCGTTGTCCAGGCCAAGGTTTTTGAACTGTGCCCCGAGGCTCTCGGCAACACTACGAGAGCGCTCGGTAATGCCATCGTTGCCGACCAGGCAAGGCGCCGAGGAGTGATCGCAACGCTCGACGTGGCGCACCAGCACGATCATGTCGCCCTTGGCCCACCCCGTCATCAAAGCCTGTGCTCCGGCCACATTGCCGTGAGCCAGGTCCGGCGCGGTGGCGGGACGCAGCAAAAACACGGTCAGCGGGATGACCAGCAGCGCCGAGGCCAGCACCACCGCCGCGTTGCGATAGCGGGCGAAGCGGTTCAGATCGATCGAGCGTTTTATCCCGAAAAGACTCAGTCTTAATTCCACATCAAGCCGCCTCGCCGGCACGTATCACCTCATCAGATCACGGGAGGCTAATGAAACGTGCGTTGCCTGCGGGTGAAAGACATGTGAAAAAAAGCTTAAAACGCTGCAAAAACCTTGTTACAGAATCCGCCGCACAAAAACCTTTCAGCTCCCGGAATTGCTGCCGATACATCCTGCTTACACAGCTTGGCGGCCTCCAAAAAAAACAATCTTCCAGCCAACCGACGAAAAAGAAGCACTACGTTCCTGGAGGAATTTGATGAATAGCTGGTTCGGCAACATCAGTGTGAACCTGAAACTGGGCCTGGGATTTGGCCTGGTCCTGGTACTGACCTGCGTCCTCGCCCTGACCGGCTGGACCAGCCTGGGCGGGTTGATCGACCGCAGCAACTGGATGAGCGACATCACCCAGCTCAACGCCGGCCTGACCAAACTGCGTGTGGTTCGCCTGCAATACATGCTCACCAACGGCGACGAAACCGCCGCGCAGAGCGTGCAGACCACCCTCGACGCCTTCTCGGCTCAGCAGCAAGACCTGCTGGCGAAGTTCAAGAGCCCGGAAAACCTCAAGCTGCTCCGGGAGCAAGGCGCCGTCATCGACGCCTACAAGACGTCCCTGGGCAAGATGCGCAGCGCCTATCGCGCCGGCAACAGTGCCCGCGACGCCATGAATGCCAACGCCGAAACCGCCAACACGCTGATCAATGACATCAATACCCACGCGCAGCAAATGCCGTTGAGCGACCAGCGCTTTGAACAGTTCCAGGCCATTACGACGGCAAAGGAGGCGTTCCTCTTGGCCCGCTATGAAGTGCGCGGCTACACCGCCAGCACCGATGCCCAGACAGAGCAAAAAGCCGTTGGCCAACTGGACGCCGCCATTGCCAGCCTGAAACCGCTGAATGCGCATTTCGCCGATTCCCAACAAGACGCCCTGCGTCAGCTGGAAACGGCGCTTGGCAACTATCGCGGTGCCTTGCAGGCCTACAAGGCCGCCAGCAATGACGCGGTGCAAGCGCGCAAGGAAATGACCGACCAGGGTGCCGCCATCGTGGCCCAAAGCGATCAGCTGTATCAGATCCAGCTCGACCGCCGGGACGCCGAAAGCGCTCAGGCGCGCACCCTGCAACTGATCAGCACATTGCTGGCGTTGCTGGTGGGCATCATTGCCGCCGTGGTCATCACTCGCCAGATTACCCGCCCACTGCGCGAAACCCTGGCGGTGGTCGATCGCATCGCCAGCGGTGACCTGTCCCAGAACGTGGTGGTCAGCCGTCGCGATGAACTCGGCGTGTTGCAGCAAGGCATTGCGCGCATGGGCGTGACGCTGCGCGACTTGATCAGCGGCATCCGCGACGGCGTGACCCAGATCGCCAGCGCCGCCGAAGAGCTGTCGGCTGTGACCGAACAGACCAGTGCCGGGGTCAACAGTCAGAAAGTCGAGACCGATCAGGTCGCCACCGCCATGCACGAGATGACCGCCACCGTGCAGGAAGTCGCGCGCAACGCCGAAGAAGCCTCGCAAGCCGCTGCGGCGGCGGATGGCGAAGCCCGTGAAGGTGACAAAGTGGTCAACGAAGCCATCGCCCAGATCGAGCGCCTGGCCAGCGAAGTGGTGCGTTCCACCGAGGCCATGAGCGTGCTGCAACGGGAAAGTGACAAGATCGGCAGCGTCATGGACGTGATCAAGGCCGTGGCCGAGCAGACCAACCTGCTGGCGCTCAACGCCGCCATCGAAGCGGCCCGTGCCGGTGAAGCCGGTCGTGGTTTTGCGGTGGTGGCCGACGAGGTCCGTGGCCTGGCCCAGCGCACACAGAAATCCACCGAGGAAATCGAAGGCCTGGTGGCCGGCTTGCAGAACGGCACGCAACAAGTGTCGGCGGTGATGAACAACAGCCGCGTCCTCACCGACAGCAGCGTGGCCCTGACCCGCAAGGCTGGCGAGTCGCTAGAGAACATCACCCGCACGGTGTCCAACATCCAGTCGATGAACCAGCAGATCGCCGCCGCTGCCGAACAACAAAGCGCCGTGGCCGAAGAGATCAGCCGCAGCATCATCAACGTGCGCGACGTGTCTGAACAGACTGCTGCTGCGAGTGACGAAACGGCTGCGTCGAGTGTTGAACTGGCGCGGCTGGGGAATCAGTTGCAGATGATGGTGAGTCACTTCAGGGTCTAGGCCAAACACGTCAGCGAGTTGCCAGGAAGCCCTTTGAATAAAGGGCTTCTCTCATTCCAGGCAGTCGAGCTGCCTATTTGGCGAAGTTTTCGATTTTTACCTGGCCTTCAGGAAAGGTGGCGATGATTTCCAACTCGCCACCCATCGCGCGGATGTAGTTGCGCAAAGTGCTGATGTACATGTCTGTGCGCCGTTCCATTTTCGAGATTGCCGCCTGGTTGATGTGCAGGGCCTTGGCCAATGTTTCCTGGCTCAGTTCCTGGGCTTTTCGAAGCTCATGCAGAGGCATTTCTTTCAAGTGTTGTTGGAGCAACTGCTCGGCATCGGCACGTGACTCAGGCGACATGCGTGCTTGAAGCTCAGCGAATTTTTTAGCCATCGTTGCGGCCCTCTTTACGCAGTGTTTCCAAATGTTCGTCATACAACTTTTCGGCCATGGGGACATGAACTTCATACCAGCGATCCTGACCGGTCTTATCGCCACCGATCAGCAATAACGCAAATCGACGCGGATCAAATGCATACAGCACGCGATAAGGGCGACCACCATGCTGTATCCGCAGCTCTCGCAGATTGCCATGTCGCGAGCCCTTGATATCGCTGCTATGGGGAAATCCGAGACCCGGGCCGATGAGTTCCAACAAGTCGACACTCGCCGATACGCAAGCCTGCTCCTTTTCATTCAGATTGCCCCACCAATCGCCAAATTCATCCGTGTATTCAACGTCCCATTTCATACAAATATGCCACCTGCGGAATATAACCTCAAGGGAATAACTGTATGAGTTTCAGCGACGCTTCGACTAGCCTTGAGCCTCCACACAATTGTTAATGATGATTGCTGGTGGAACCTGGATGTCGTCGAGTTCTAGTGGGCGCGCGAGTGCTGGCGCAGTCCTCGAAACTCACTGGAACCCCGTACGCAAATCCCCTTCCCGTGCCAGGAACCGCCCTTCCCTGCGCCCGTTGGCCTGACCATCGCGGTAGCTCAACGCACCGTTGACCCATACGCCCTCGATACCTTGTGCTGCCTGCTGCGGATCGTTGAAATCGGCGACATCGCAGATGGTCGCCGGATCGAACAACACCAAGTCCGCCCAATGACCTTCGCGGATTTGGCCGCGCTCCTTCAAACCGAAGCGCGCCGCCGACAGCCCGGTCATTTTGTGCACGGCGGTGTGCAACGGGAACAATCCGACGTCGCGACTGAAATGCCCGAGCACCCGGGGGAATGCGCCCCACAAGCGTGGGTGCGGAAACGGGTCTTCCGGCAAGCCGTCGGAGCCGACCATCGACAGCGGATGCGCGAGGATTCTGCGCACATCCGCCTCATCCATCCCGTAGTACACCGCACCGGCCGGCTGCAGTTGGCGAGCGGCATCCAGCAACGGCACATTCCATTCGGCGGCGATGTCCATCAGGTCGCGGCCGCCCATTTCCGGGTGCGGGGTCGACCAGGTGATGGTAATGCGGTGGGCATCGGTCACCTGCTTGAGGTCCAGGGTCGAGGAGCTCGCCGCATATGGATAGCAGTCGCAACCCACCGGGTGGGTTTTCGCCGCTTCTTCGAGGGACACCAGCAATTGCGGACTGCGCCCCCAGTTTCCGGCGCCGGCGCATTTGAGGTGGGAAATGATCACCGGGCTTTGCGCATGGCGGCCGATCTTGAACGCCTCGTCCATGGCCTCCAGCACCGGTTCGAATTCGCTGCGTAAATGGGTGGTGTAGACCGCCCCGAACGCGGTCAACTCTTCGGTCAGTTGCATCACTTCATCGGTGGATGCCGAAAAGGCGCTGGCATAGGCAAGGCCGGTGGACAGGCCCAGCGCGCCGGCCTCAAGGCTTTCGCGCAGTTGCTCGCGCATCGCGCTGATTTCGTCTGCCGTGGCGGTGCGGAACAGGTCGTCCAGATGATTGCTGCGCAGCGCCGTATGGCCGACCAGCGCGGCGACGTTCAGCGTGGTGTTCGCCGCTTCGACCGCCGCGCGGTAGTCATGGAAGGTCGGATAAACGAACGCAGCAGCGGTGCCGAGCAGGTTCATCGGGTCCGGTGGATCGCCGCGCAAACTCACCGGCGAAGCACTGATCCCGCAGTTGCCGACGATCACCGTGGTCACGCCCTGGCTGAGCTTGGGCAGCATCTGCGGCTGACGAATCACAACGGTGTCGTCATGGGTGTGCACGTCGATGAAACCCGGCGCCAGCACATGGCCCTGCGCGTCGATTTCCTCGCTGGCACGGGCATCGCGCAAGTCGCCGATACGCTCGATGCGCCCGTTGAGAATGGCCACGTCGGCGGGGTAACCGGGGCTGTTGCTGCCATCGATGATCAGGGCCTTGCGAATCAGCGTGTCGTACAGCATGTCAGTCTCCCGGCGGTAAGTGATCGTCGCCGCCGCGGTATTCGTCGAGGGCGAGTTTATTACGCTCAGTCGTGTTGCATCCTGGCGCGCTTGAGCAATTTCTTGCAACGCTCGGACAAGTGCAGCACCCGCAGATGCTTGCCGGCCTTGGCATAGCGCTCGCGCAAGGTGTCCAGTGCGGCGATGGCCGAGTAGTCGACAAAACTCAGGTGCTGGCAATCCAGCGTCACTTGCACCGGGTCATTGGCCGTATCGAACTGATTGAGAAACGGTGTGGTCGAGGCGAAGAACAGCGTGCCATGCACCCGGTACAGCTTACTGCCGTCGTTCTCCAGATGGCTGTCGGCATACAGCTGACGGGCCTGCTGCCAGGCAAAGTTCAGCGCCGCAATGATGATGCCGCAGAGCACCGCAATGGCCAGATCGGTGAAAACGGTAATCACCGTCACCGCGATGATCACCAGCACGTCATTGAGCGGCACTTTGTTCAGCACCCGCAACGAGGCCCAGGCGAAGGTCTGTTGCGACACCACGAACATCACCCCGACCAGCGCGGCCAATGGAATGCGTTCGATCAGCGGCGACAGAAACAGAATGAACAGCAGGATCGACACCCCGGCCACCAACCCGGACAAGCGCCCGCGTCCGCCGGAACTGAGGTTGATCACGGTCTGGCCGATCATCGCGCACCCGCCCATGCCGCCGAACGCACCGGACACCAGATTCGCCGCCCCCAGCGCCACGCACTCGCGATCCGGGTAACCACGGCTCTCGGTGATTTCGTCGGTGAGGTTCAGGGTCAGCAGGGTTTCCAGCAACCCGACCAGCGCCATCAGGATCGCGTAGGGCGCGATGATGCCCAGGGTGTCCAGGTTCCACGCAATGTCCGGCAGCGCCAGCGTCGGCAAGCCACCGGCAATGTGCGCCATGTCGCCCAGGGTGCGGGTCGGCAGGCCAAGCAGATACACCGCCAGGCCCACACCGAGAATCGCCACCAGCGCCGGCGGCACGGTACGGGTCAGACGCGGCATCACATAGACAACGGCCATGGTTACCGCGACCAGCCCAAGCATCATGTACAGCGGCGTACCGCTCAACCAGGCCTCCCCGCTCTTGAAGTGCTCCAGTTGTGCCAGGGCAATGACGATCGCCAGGCCGTTGACGAAGCCGAGCATCACCGGGTACGGCACCATGCGCACCAGTTTGCCGAGCTTGAGCAGCCCGAACGCCATCATGATCAGCCCGCCCAGCAACACCGTGGCCAGCAGATACTGCACGCCGTGCTGCACCACCAGCGCGACGATCACTACCGCCATCGAGCCGGCCGCGCCGGACACCATGCCGGGTCGCCCGCCGAACAGCGCGGTCAGGGTGCAGATGATGAACGCGCCATAAAGCCCCATCAGCGGATTGAGATGAGCCACCAGCGCGAAGGCGATGCATTCGGGCAACAGGGCGAAGGACGTGGTAAGTCCGGCCAGGGCATCGGCGCGTAGACGTTTTGCTTTCATGAGGGATCGCACACAGGGAGAGACTGGAAAAGAGTGTGCGGATGTTACGGAATCAGAGGCAGCCCGGCCAGCAGATGGGCCAGTGGAAACGCAATCGCGAGCAGGCTCACTCCTACATTTAACCGCGTTCCATCAGAAGGAATGCAATCAAATGTAGGAGTGAGCCTGCTCGCGATGAACGATGACGCGGTCTGAAGCGAACTCACACCATATCGTCGCGAATCCACTCCACTACCGACGTGCGCTTCGGCACCCAACCCAGCAACTCCCGCGCATGCTTGCCACGCACCCGGCTGTTGGAGCCCAGTCCATAGTTGGCCATTTCATAGCCCCACTCGGCTTCCGCGTCCTTGAGCGGCCAGTCCTGCGGCTCGCCCAGGTTCAGCGCCTGGGCCATGGCGGTGGTCATGTCGATGAATGATGCTTCACCGCTTTCAACAAAGTAGAAGGTGCCGGGTACGTTTTCAGTCAGCGCCAGCAGGTACAGCGCAACCACGTCCTCGATGTGCACATTGGACCAGATGTTCCGGCCCGTGCCGACATGGCGCACCACACCGCTTTTGCGCGCCTGTTTGAGCAGGCGCGGCAACTGCACGCTGTCACGATGGACGCCCAGGCTGTGGCCGTAGATCAGCGTGTTGCAGATCACCGCCGAGTTCACCCCGTCCATGGCCGCCGCCAGGATCAGATTATCGATGGCCACGCGTGCAGCCTTGTCGACGGTCGGCTCCGGCAAGTTGTCTTCGAAGTAAATGACATCGCTGGATTTACCGCCCGAGGCATCCCCGACAATGCTCGAACCGCTGGTGTGCAGGAACACTTTGCCAGCACCGCGCAGGGCATCGAGCAGGGTTTCCACCGCACCACGATGATCACTGCTGGCCGCGTTGATCACCGAGTCGGCAGCCAACGCCTGATCGGCCAACAGGGCGGAGTCGTCGAGGGTGCCGATCACCGGGGTGATGCCCAGTGCACGCAGTTCATCGGCTTGTTCGGCGCTGCGCACCAGACCGGTGACGTTGTGGCCGGCCTGGACCAGGCCCGTGGCGATGGAACCGCCGATAAAACCGGCGGCACCGGTAACGAATACGTTCATGGAGAAACTCCCTGCGTGGATAAGTGATGCAAGGAGTATCAAGGAGCGATCACTGTCGAAAAATGCCCTCTGACCCAATTCACTTTTGCGCAGGAGTCACGAGTCAGCCCTTGAAATCTGCGCTCGCATAATCCGCCAATTTGCCCTGGATAAAGTCCAGGAAGCATTGAATCCGCAGGGCCAGCTGCGAGTTGCGGTAGTACACCGCGTTGATCGGCTGGCGATAACCGCTGTTGAATTCGGCCAACAACACTTTCAAGCGTCCGGCACGAATGTCGTCGATGGTCATGAAATGCGACAGGCTGGCGATGCCCTGGCCGTCCAGTGCGAGATGGCGGATGGTTTCGCCGCTGGAGGCGCTGATCGACGCCTGGATCGGCCAGCGATCGCCATGCACGTAACGCAGCGGCCATTGGTTGAGGCCTTCGTTCTGGGTAAATCCCAGCAGCGAATGTTCGGAGAGGTCGGCCACGGCTTGCGGTGTGCCGTGCTTTTCCAGATAGGCCGGGCTGGCGACGATGTGCAGCGGACTGCAACCCAGGGAGCGGGCATGCAGGGTCGAGTCGGTCAGGGTGCCGATGCGGATGGCGATGTCGGTGCTCTGTTCCAGCAGGTCGATGATCAAGTCATTGCTGTTGAGTTCGAGCTGGATGTCGGGGTAAAGCCTGCGGAATTCATCGATGTAGGGCACGATGGCGTGCAGCATGAAAGGCGATGCCGCGTTGATCCGCAAACGCCCGGACGGCGTTTGCTGGCGTGAGGACAGGCGCTCTTCGAGCTCGTGCATCTGATCGAGAATCCGCTTGGCGTGTTCGAAGAAGTACTTGCCCTCCTCGGTCAGGTCCATGCGCCGCGTGGTGCGATTGATCAACGTGGTGTCGAGCTTGGCCTCCAGCCGCGACAGCGTGCGACTGACCGCCGAAGGCGTTTGCCCGACCTGCTCGGCCGCCGCAGAAATCGACCCGCATTCAATCACACAGACGAAAACCTGCAATTCATCGGATCTGGCTTTCACGTGTGTCCTCTTCGCTAATCGATCTTTTTTGCCGGTACGACCGATAGTAGCCGAGCGCTAAGCCTTGAGGCCAAACACCTCAGCCAAATGCTGCTCATATCGCGCCACGTCGCCTTCGATGTTCGGGCGTTTCATCACGTCCACGCACAAGAACGTCGGCAAGCCGGTCATGCCCAGGAACTCGTTGGCCTTGTGGAACGGGAAGTACACCGCGTCCACGCCTTTGGCCTCGAAGAAGTCGGTCGGGTCGTCGAAGGCTTGCTGCGGGGCGTTCCAGGTCAGCGACAGCATGTATTGCTTACCGTGAATCAGGCCGCCGCTGCCGTATTTCTGCGAGGCGTCGGAGCGAGTGCGACCGTCGCTGGCATAGAGGCTGCCATGGCCTTCGGTAAACACCTCGTCGATGTACTTCTTCACGGTCCACGGCGCGCCCATCCACCAGCCGGGCATCTGGTAAATGATCACATCGGCCCAGAGGAACTTGGCCACTTCTTCGGCGACGTCATAACCCTCGTCGATGAAGGTGGTTTTGACATCCACGCCGCCGCGATCCAGCACGCTCAACGCGACTTCATGCAGGGTGGTGTTGTAGCGGCCGTCGGAGTGCGCAAATTTTTTGCCGCCATTGAGCAACAGGACTTTTTTCATGAGAGAACTCGGGAAGGGTCGGGAATCGGATGGCGGCAGAATACCGATCAGCCTCGCGCGGAATAAGCCTCGATCGAGCAAAATTCATTTGATCTACAAGCACGAATCAGCAGCCGATTGTTGCCTTAGACTGGCATCAGTTCTGACTTGAGGAGAGATGTAGATGAGTGAAATCCAGGGTTTCATCCTGCACGCCAAGACCCACCCGGAAAAATCCGACGCCTTTGAAGCATTTTTCAGCGGCTACGTGCAAGCGAGCCGCGCCGAGCCTGGCTGCATCGAATACCACATGCTGCGCGACAAACAGGACCCGACCCTGTTCATCTTCTACGAGATCTGGCAATCCCGGGCCCACCTCGACGTGCACTCGAACCTGCCGCACATGAAGCAGTTCCTCGAGCAGCGCGATGAATACCTGGAGCGGGACTTCGAGATCCGCGCCATCGAGATGATCAGTCCGTCGTCCGCTAGCCGCTGATCAGCAAATGGCCGCCGAGAACACCCAGGCCAACGAAAAACACGCGCTTGAACCACAGGGCGCTGATCCGCTGGCGCAGCGATTGCCCCAGCCACATGCCGAGCATGGCCGGGATCAGCGCCAGCAACGATGCGCTCAACTCGCCCCCACCGAGAGCGCCACGCCATAGCAATCCTCCGGCCAGGGCCAGGGTCGAGACGGTGAACGACAGGCCCAGCGCCTGCACCAGCTCGTCCTTGCTCAAGCCCAGCGCTTGCAGATAAGGCACCGCCGGAATCACGAACACGCCGGTGGCCGAAGTGATGACGCCGGTCAGCACGCCACACAATGGACCGAGCCAGTGTTCGCTGCGCCGTCCCACGTGCAGAGTCGGCAGGCACAAACCGCTCAGCGCATACAGCAACAACGCCGCCCCCAGCCCCCGCACCACCCAGTGACCACCGCTCATGCCGATCCACAGCGTGCCCGCCCCGGTGCCGATGAAGATTGCCAGCAGCATCGGCCACAGTCGTTTGATCAGCCCGGGCAAATGCCCGCCGAACGCCAGTTGCCAGACGTTGGTCAGGGTCGCCGGAATGATCAACAGCGCCGCTGCCTGCGCCGGCGCCATAGCCAGGCCGAGCAGGCCCATGGCAACGGTCGGCAGGCCCAGGCCGATCACGCCCTTGATCATGCCGGCCAGCACAAAGGTGCCGATAACCAACAGTGAAAGGGCCAAGCCAAGATTTTGATAAAACGCCGAGAGTGTATTCATGGGGCTATGGTGAGCCCGCAAGGGGTGATTGAAAATCTGCCATATACTGAGGTTGCCTCTCTCCGTACAAGAGGCTGAATAATCGGGTGCGGCATCTGTCGTCATCGCGAGCAGGCTCGCTCCCACAGTGGTTATGTGTCGTTCACAAATCCCCTGCTCGCGAAGACGCCCTTCCAGACAACATTCAACTTGGGATTGTTGTAATGCACTTCGACCTGACCGACCTGCGCCTGTACCTGAATATCCTCAACTGCGGCAATATCACCGCCGGCGCCGCACGCAGTCATTTGTCCCTCGCGGCGGCCAGTGCGCGAATTCGCGCCATGGAGGCGTCGCTGGGTGTCGACTTTCTACTGCGCAATCGCCGTGGGGTCAGCCCGACGCCGGCCGGCAATGCCCTGGCCCGACACGCCCGGGTTCTGTTGCAACAGGCCGAACGCCTGCAACAGGAAATGGCCGAGTACGCACAGGGCGTCAAAGGTCAGGTGCGGCTGCTGTGCAATACCACGGCGATCACCGAGTACCTGCCAGAATTGCTCGCGGACTTCCTGCGCAGCCATCCCAACCTCGACATCGACCTGCAGGAACTGCCCAGCACCCGCATCACCCATGCCTTGCGCCAGGGCGCGGCGGACCTGGGCATCGTTTCCGACGCGGTGGACACCGATGACTTGCAGACACGACCGTTCCGCGATGATCCGTTGGTGCTGATCATGCCCCGCGAACACCCCTTGGCACAGGCAACCTCAGTGAGCTTCACCGACACGCTGTATCACGACTACGTCGGCCTGAATGCCAACAACGCGTTGGCGGTGTACCTGGAAGAGCAGGCACTGCACGCCGGCCTGCGCATGCAGATTCGCATCCGCGCCGATGGCTTCGATGGTGTGATGCGCATGGTCGCCCGTGGAGCGGGCCTGGCAATCGTACCGCTGGCTGCGGTCGAACGCGGGTCAGGCGGACTGTCTTTCAAAAGCCTCCCCATCCAAGAGCCCTGGGGCCAACGCAAACTGTTGCTCTGTGCCCGGGACTTCGCCGCATTACCCGGCTATGCCAAGGCGCTGCTGCACGCCTTGACTCTCCCCTGAGGGGCAGACTTTATCCTTGAGGTTTGATCTTCAAGGACAGCGATGATGGGTAAACGAATACTGGTGATCCTCGGGCATCCATCAAGCAATAGTTTTTGCGCCGCCCTTGCCGAGCGTTACACACAGTCGGCAGCGCGTGCCGGGCATGAGGTGCGGCAGTTGTTTCTGGGCAGCATGGATTTTGATCCGGTACTGCGCGAAGGCTATCAGCAGGTCCAGCCGCTGGAAGCCGACTTGCGTAACGCCCAGGCCGATATCCTGTGGGCTGAACAACTGACGCTGGTCTATCCGATCTGGTGGGGTGGCGTACCGGCCTTGCTCAAGGGCTTTTTCGACCGGGTGTTCTTGCCCGGTTTTGCCTTCAAATATCGCCAGGGCAAAGCCTTCCCCGACAAACTCCTGCGCGGCCGAACCGCCCATTTGCTGGTGACCATGGACACACCGCCCTGGTACTACCGATGGATCTACCGCATGCCCGGTTTGCATCAGGTCCGCAAAACCACGCTGGATTTCTGTGGCATCAAGCCCACCCGAACCCTCACCTTCGGGCCAATTCTCGGCGCCAGCGCAGACCGGTATGCGGCCTGGTTGCGGCAAGCCGAAGCTATCGCCAGCGCTTGAGTCGGTCGATAATGCGCCGAGCTTTATCCTCGGAGAAAAGGACCTTCCCATGTACATCGGCCAAGCCGCGCAACGTTCCGGCACCACTGTCAAAAGCATCCGTCACTACGAGTCAATTGGCCTGCTGCCCGCCGCATGCCGTCAGGGCAAGTACCGCATCTATGACCAGCACAGCGTCGACCTGCTGATGTTCATCAAATGTGCCCAGCAACTCGGGTTCAGGCTCAAGGAATTGCAGTCGGTCTTCGCCGGACATCAGGGCCCGCAGTTGCCATGGGAACAGGCACATCAGGTCATCGCCAGCAAAAAACAGGAAATCGCCGAGCGAATAGCGGCGTTGTCGCAACAGCACTCGCAATTGGTCGAGTTCGAGAACAGCCTCGAACAATCCAGGCGCGACTGCCCGCTGAACCATCTTTGAGAGCAGTGCGTTTCTGGGCAGCTCAATGTCGAGCACAGACAACTGATGATTGGACAAGCGCTATAGGGTGCGACTTCAGTTCTTGAGCCCACTGCCCGGAGTCATCATGACCGCACCGATTACCGTTCTTCGCGACACCCACCCGCTGCCCGTGCTCGACGCCTGCAAATGGGAAAAGCTCGAAGGTGACCCGCACACCGTCAACCTCAACGCCTACACCAGCGAAGACGGCAGCAAGATCATGGGCACCTGGATTTGCACGCCGGGCAAGTGGTACGTGGAATATGTGAAGTGGGAGTATTGCCATTTCCAGGAAGGCTACTGCGTCATCACTCCGGAAGGCATGGCGCCGATCCACCTGCGCGCCGGCGACATTTTCGTCATCGAGCCAGGGATGAAAGGCACCTGGGAAGTGGTGGAAACCGTGCGCAAATATTTCGTGTTTGCCTGATACAAAAAAACCGGGGGATCACCCGACGTGATCTCCCGGTCAATATCTTTGGGTACATGCAATTTTTGTAGGAGCGAGCTTGCTCGCGAAAAACCCGAGAACAACGCGGGGTGTCAGCCTCCCCGCATTATCGTTAACGACCATCGCGAGCAAGCTCGCTCCTACAACGGTTTGCGATAGCCGTTGATGATCGCCGAGAAGTCCTGCCCACCCTCCCCACGCAAACTCATCGCCTGATACAACTGCTGGGCCACCGCGCCGAGTACCACCGGCTGGTGCGCCTGACGCGCCGCTTCAGTGGCCAGCCCCAGGTCCTTGAGCATCAGTTCGGCCCCAAAGCCGCCGGTGTAACCGCGCGACGCCGGCGCCGTTTCAACGATCCCCGGCCACGGGTTGTACATCTCCGAACTCCAGCAACGCCCGGTGGAACTGTTGATGATGCCCGCCAGCACCTTGGTGTCGATGCCCAGGGCATCGCCCAGCGCCATGGCTTCGCTGACGCCGACCATGGAAATCCCCAACAGCAGGTTGTTGCAGATCTTAGCGATTTGCCCGGTGCCGACCTCTCCACAATGGACGATGTTGCGGCCCATCTGCGCCAGCACCGGTTGTAGGGTGGCGAACAGTTCAGGCGTGGCGCCGACCATGAAGGTCAGCGTCCCGGCGGCTGCACCACCGGTGCCACCAGAGACCGGCGCATCGGCCATGGCCACGCCTTGTTTGGCAGCGGCGGCGGCTACGTCCCGCGCGGTCTGCGGGTCGATGGTGCTGCAATCCACGGCCGGTACACCTTTGCCGATACCGGCGAGCACACCGTCTTCACCCAGCCACACACTGCGCACATGCACCGCGGCGGGCAGCATGGTGATGACCAGTTCGGCGCCCTCTGCCGCTTCACGGGCCGATGCGCTGATGCTGCCGCCCAGCTGTTCCAGTTCCGCCAGCACAGCTTTGTTCAGGTCCACCAGGCGCAGTGCATGGCCGGCCTTGATCAGGTTGCGCGCCATCGGCGCGCCCATGTTGCCCAGACCGATAAAAGCGATTTTCATGTCCGGCTCCTTAACGCAGGTTGATGGTGGTGTTCACACCGTCGTTGACGCTGTCGTCGTCGAACCAGCGGCTGGTGACGGTCTTGGTCTGAGTGTAGAACTGCACCACTTGCTTGCCATACGGGCCGAGGTCGCCGAGCTTGGAACCGCGCGAACCGGTGAAGCTGAAGAATGGAACCGGCACCGGAATCGGGATGTTGATACCGACCTGGCCGACGTCGATTTCGTTCTGGAATTTACGCGCCGCCGCGCCGCTCTGGGTGAACAGGCCCGTGCCGTTGCCGAACGGGTTGGCGTTGACCAGGGCGATGGCCTCGTCGAGCGTATTGACTTCCAGCACCACCAGCACCGGGCCGAAGATTTCCTGGGTGTAGATCTGCATGTCGGTGGTCACGCCGGAGAACAGGGTCGGGCCGACAAAGTTGCCCTTCTCGTAACCCGGAACCGTGATCTCGCGACCGTCCAGTTCCAGTTTGGCGCCTTCCTTGATGCCGCTTTCGATCAGATCGAGAATCCGTGCCTTGGCCTTTTTCGAGATCACCGGGCCCACATCAGTGCCCGGCTCGCTGCCGGCATTGACCTTGAGCTTCTGCGCCAGCGCCTTGAGATCCGGCAGCCATTGCTTGGCCGCGCCCACCAGCACCACCACCGAGGTGGCCATGCAGCGTTGACCGGCAGCGCCGAAGCCGGCACCCACCAGCGCATTCAGCGCTTGTTCGCGATTGGCGTCTGGCAGCACCACGGCGTGGTTCTTGGCGCCCATCATCGATTGCACGCGCTTGCCGTGCTTGCCCGCCAGGTCATAGACGTGAGTACCGACGGCGGTCGAACCGACGAAGGAAACCGCCTTGATGTCTTTATGGGTGCAGAGCCCGTCCACCACGTCCTTGCCACCGTGCACGACGTTGAGCACGCCGGCCGGAATGCCGGCCTCGATGGCAAGTTCCACCAGCAGCATGGTCGACATCGGGTCCTGTTCCGACGGTTTGAGCACGAAGGTGTTGCCGCAGGCGATGGCCATCGGGAACATCCACAGCGGAATCATTGCCGGGAAGTTGAACGGAGTAATGCCTGCGCACACACCGATGGGCTGGCGCAGGGTGTAGGTGTCGACGCCACCGGCGACGTTTTCAGCGAACTCGCCCATTTGCAGGCTGCCGATGGAGCAGGCGTGTTCGACCACTTCCAGGCCACGGAAAATATCGCCTTCGGCGTCGGCAATGGTCTTGCCCTGCTCGGCGCTCAGGACCGCGGCGATGCGCTTGGAGTGCTCGCGGATCAGCGCCTGAAGCTTGAGCATGATGCGCATGCGCGCACCGATCGGGGTCAGCTTCCAGGTCTGGAAGGCACGATGAGCTGCGCTGATGGCCGCGTCGACTTCTTCGGCGGTGGCAAACGGCACTTTGGCCAGCACTTGCTGGGTCGCCGGATTGATGATGTCGTGCCATTCGGTGGTCTTGGATTCGACCCACTCGCCGTCGATCAACAGCTTGACCTTCTGCACGGTGGTTTCGTTAGGCGTAAGCGATGCGTTCATGTGGGTCTCCTGGACTTTGTTGTTATCAGGGGAGCCAAGGCGAGAAAGTCGCCTTGAGATGAGGCGTGTGCCGTGAATTGGTTAACGGACTGTTTTTGGAGTATAGATGTGCAAACTTCTAATAAGAACGCACATAAAAACCGGTCCAACATGCAAAAAAACATCACCTCCCTCGGCTCGTTGAACTGGGATGACCTCAAGTTTTTCCTTGAAGTCGCCCGCACCCGCAAGGCCAGCACCGCGGCAAAGCGCCTGGCGGTGGACTACACCACAGTGTCGCGGCGCATCAGTTCCCTGGAAACGGCACTGGGCACATTGCTGTTCGAAAAATCCCGGACCAACGGCTTTGTCCTGACCGCCGAAGGCCAGCGGTTGATGGGGTATGCCGAGTCGATCGAAAGTACCCTGCACATGGCGTGCGAGCAGGTTTCCGGGTCCGGCGTGGCGCTGTCCGGGCATGTGCGCATGGGGTGCACCGAAGGCTTCGGCAGCTTTTTCATCACGCCGCAGCTGAGCCACTTCGTCGACACCTACCCGGCGATTTCGGTGGATATCCTGCCGCTGCCGCACTTCATCAGCCTGTCCAAGCGCGAGGCCGACATCGTCATCGCCCTGGAGCGTCCGGAGCATGGTCCGTACGTCTGCTGCAAACTGTGCGACTACCGGTTACAGCTGTACGCGACCCAGGATTATCTGGACAACCACCCGCCGATCCGCAAACCAGCCGATTTGGCCAAGCATTCGTTTATCAGTTACGTCGACGACCTGGCGTTCAGCTCGGAGCTGTTGTACCTGGCCAACGTATTGCCCGGCGCCAGTGCCAACCTGCGCAGCACCAGCGTGATCGCGCAGTTCGTGGCCGCGCAGCAAGGACGCTCACTGGCGATCCTGCCGTGCTTCCTCGCCACTCAGGACCCTCGCCTGCTGCCGGTGTTGCCGCAGGAAATCAATATCACTCGACAGTTCTGGATGTACTGCCGCGAAGACCTGCGCAAGCTCAAGCGGATCACCCTGTTGTGGGATTACATCCGCCAGGTGACTGAGCAGAATCAGGGTCTGCTGATGGGCGAAAGCCGGGAGATGCTGTTTGCCGATGACTGACCTTTCAGTCTGTCGGCTCGCGGCCTTCCTTTAGCTCCAGCATCAGTCCGCTCAAGCGTTTGACCCGGCGTTTCACCGCCTCTTCAAACACGCCTGCACGCGACTCGATCAAGGTGAACCAGTCCTTGGCCCGGGTAATTCCGGTGTAGATCAGTTCCTTGGTGAGGACCGGATTCAAGGCGTCAGGAAGAATCAACGCGGTATGTGCGAACTCCGAGCCCTGGGATTTATGCACGGTCATGGCGTACACGGTTTCGACATCATTCAGGCGGCTGGGCAGGACAAATCGCACGCCGCCCTGGCCATCATTGCGTGGGAATGCCACACGCAGAACCTGCTTTCCATTTTCATGTCCGTCCTGTTCCGGGAGCTTGAGGGCGATGCCGATATCGCCGTTCATCAACCCCAACCCGTAATCGTTGCGGGTCATCAGGACAGGGCGACCTTCGTACCACTGCTGGTCACTGTCGATCAGGCGTGCCCTCAGCAACGCGTCCGTCACTCGCTGGTTCAAGCCTTCAACACCCCACCGCCCCTTGCGCACGGCACATAACAACTGGAATGCGTCGAAGGCCTGCAACACTTTCCGAGCCCAATCGATCCAGCGCGAATCTTCCAGCGGGCTGTCCAGTGGTGGCCGCTGATTGCGCAGCACGCTCAGGTAATGCCGATAACCCTGCGGGCCTTCACCATGACCGTCGAGAAGCAAGCGTTCCAGGGCACGATCCTGCTCGCCCTTGAGGGACAAGCAATACACATCGTCATGGCTTCGCGCCGACAACAACTTGCGGGCTTCTTCGGGCTGCTGCTGGTTGACCCAACGAGCGAGTTGACCAATACCACTGCCCTCACCGAATCGCCGGGAATGGCGCAGCATCACAACCTGTTGGGCCAACGGATGAGTACCCTGGGCGTCCTCCTGCAAGCCGCTGGCCTGCAGGTTTTCGCCACTGACGGCTTCCAGCCACTGATGTGTCTGCGGGCTGTACCAGCCAGCCTCCGCGTCGCGACACAGGTCCCCCAATACCGCACCGGCCTCTACCGAAGCCAATTGATCCTTGTCCCCCAACAGCACGAGGCGCGCATGGGCCGGCAAGGCGTCGAGCAGGTTGGCCATCATTTCCAGGTCGATCATCGAGGCCTCGTCCACCACCAACACATCCAGCGGCAGGCGATTGCCCGCGTGATGGCGGAAATGACGAGTCCCGGGTCGGCTGCCGAGCAGGCGGTGAACGGTGGTGACGTCGGAGGGGATCTTTTCCCGTATTTCCTGGGTGACCTTCAAGGTCCGGACTTGCTGGCTGATGGACTCCGTCAGGCGCGCCGCGGCCTTGCCGGTCGGCGCGGCGAGGCGAATGCGCAGGGGCACGCCGGCCTCGACCGCTGGCGCCTGGAGCAACGCCAGCAAGCGCACGACAGTGGTGGTCTTGCCGGTCCCCGGCCCCCCGGTCACGATGCTGAAGGCGCTGCGGGTCGCCAGGGCGCAGGCGAGCTTCTGCCAGTCGATTACGTCACCGGACCGGGCAGGACCAAACAGACCGGTGAGGCGCTGCAACAAGTCGTTCGGCGTGGACTCGTGTTCCGTCAAACGCTCGCGCAGTGAAAGGTCGATCCGTCGCTCGTAGGCCCAATAGCGGCGCAGGTACAAGCGTTTGCCCGATAAAACCAAAGGTCGGTCGCGCACGTTGTCACGGCTGTCAGCGGCCAGCGCGACCAGGTTGCTCGCGGCCAGTACCTTGCACCAATGGGCCCCGTCCAGTGATCCCAGCAATTGCGAGGGCAACAGCATTGCACCGCCTTGCACGTCACCCTCAGGTGGTAATGACAGGGCGAAATCCGGTTCTTTCAGTGTCTCGAACAGGTCGAGACAGACATGCCCGTGGCCCAATTGGTGGCTGGTCAGTGCGGCCGCCAGCAACACCAACGAATCATCCTCCGGAGCCAGTTCATGCAGAAACGCCACAAAGGCTTTGTCCAGCGCGCGCAACCAGCCACGCTCGACCCAACGCGTGAGCAACAACAACAAGTCGTCGGCACGACTCAGCGGCGCCAGATCGGCCAGGCTTTCGGCTGCCAGCGATGTGGGCAACAAATCGGCGAATGTGCGATTCATAACAGTACTCCCTGTTCCCAGGCGGGTTCGGCCTTGGGTTCCGGCTTGCCCTGGAACAGCCTGTCCAGACGCTCGATCAGTTCTCTTGGCGGCCGGGCGAAAAACACACCCTGGCTGGCCGCACGCGTACCCCGCAAAAACAGGTACAACGCACCGCCGACATGCCGGTCGTAGTCGTAATCGGCGAGCCGCGCCTTGAGCTGACGGTGCAGGGCCAACAGGTACAACACGTATTGCAGGTCATAACGGTTGTCGAGAATCGATTGTTCCATGGCCTGCGCGGTGTAGGCCGCATCATCGACGCCGAGCCAGTTGGATTTGTAGTCGGCAACGTAGTAGCGGCCGTCATGTTCGAACGTCAGGTCGATGAAGCCCTTGAACATGCCGTTGAGTAACACCGGTTCGGCGGCCACCCGGGCAACGCCGTTATGGGTGTATTGGCACACCAGCGCATCGAGCTTGAGCACATCGACCTTATGGCTGGCGAACCAGAACTCCATCTCGACCTGATACTGCGTCAACTGGCCGAATACCACCGATGCCTGACCGCCGCCCAGTTGCAACGGCGACTTGAGCAGATGCTGCAGCCAGTCACTCAGCGTGGTGATCCAGCCCTCCCAGCCTCGACGGTTGCAGCGACGGGCAATGGCGTCGACTACCTCTTGTGGTGACGCAGCAAAACCTTCGCCCCCCGCCCATTCGAGCAAGCCATGGAGGAAGGTGCCGGGGTTCGGGCCGCGCGGGAAGCGATGGATATCGCCGCCACCGGCGACCACTTCCCTGGGGGCCTGCGGGTCGAGGCGTTCGTCATCGAACAGTTTTTGCGCCTGCGGGCTCTCCGGCGCCTCGTCGGTGCCGACGCTGAGGGTGTCGCCAATGCGCAACGCGCTGTAAGAAGCGATCCACCAGTTTTCACTGGCCTTGCGTTTCGGAACCCGCGGAACAAGCAGCGCCGCGTCGTTTTGCGGTGGCTGGTAGTGCTCCGCTGTTGCTTCAGGCATCTCGGCATAGGCCAGCGCCGGGCAGTCCTGTTGCAGATCCCGCAACCAAATCTGTAACGCCGGGGAATCGGCCAACGGCGCACCGCCACCGAGCAGGTAACCCAATGCCGACAGGTGCAGCACCGAGCCATTGTTGTTGCCGCGCTTGAGGTCGGCCACCCCCAGCCAGCAAGCGTGTTGCGCCCGGGTCAGGGCGACATAGAGCAAGCGCAGGTCCTCGGCCAGACGCTCATCGTCAGCCAGGGCAATCAACTCCGCCGTTGGCTTCAACGTGACCTGGGCATTGCCGGATTCATCGTGGTAGTGCAACGGCAAGCGGCTGCCATCCACTGGTTTCACCGAGCAAATGAACGGCAGAAACACCAAGGGATATTCAAGGCCCTTGGACTTGTGAATGGTCACGACCTTGACCAATTGCTCATCACTTTCCAGACGCAGGATCTGCTCTTCGCCAGCCTGCCCGGACAACGCCAGATGCTCGGACAGATGCCGGATCAGGGCTTGTTCGCCATCGAGTTCGGCGGCGGCTTGTTGCAGCAGTTCGAAAAGGTGCAGAAGGTTGGTCAACACGCGCTCGCCATCACTGCGGGCGATCAACGCCTGGGGCAGACGGAAGTCGTGCAGCAAGCGCCGCAGCATCGGCAGTACGCCCTGCTTGCGCCAGACTTCGCGATAGCCACGGAACTGCATGACCCGGGATTCCCAGGCCAATTCGTCCTGATTCAGCCGCTCCAGCTCAGTCAACGACAGGTTCAACGTGATGCTGGCCAACGCGGCTCGTAGCGGGCGTTCGACATCCGGCTCGGCGCAGGCCTTGAGCCAGGTCAGCACGTCATGCGCTTCCTGGGCGGCGAACACCGAGTCCTTGTCCGACAGGTAAACACTGCGCACGCCACGGGCGGCCAATTGCGCACGAACCGCCTGCGCCTCCTTGCCGTCGCGGACCAGGATGGCGATGTCCGCCGGCAACAGGCCCCTGAAGGCTTTGCCGTCCTGGGTGAATCCCGCTTGCTCCTGCTGTCCGCCATTGAGCAATGCCGTGATTTCACTGGCGCAGGCAGCCGCCAGGTGTTGCCGGTACACCGCACCGGACAACGGTTGTTCGGCCGGCAAGTGCCAAATGTTCAAGGCCGGGATTGCCTGGTCATTGATGCGCAAGACTTCTTTGCGGCCCTGGGAGGCAACCGGCGTGAACGGAACCGGGTTGTCGCCATTCTTCTGCCTGAAGAGGAAAGCGCCGCGTCCTGACGCCCGGGCTTCGGCGCGCTCGAACACATGGTTCACCGCGTTGACCATGCCGTGGCTCGAGCGAAAGTTGGTGCCCAGGGTGTGCAGGCGGCCGGTGGTGGCCTGCCGGGCACGCAGGTAGGTATGGATGTCGGCACCGCGAAAAGCGTAGATCGCCTGTTTCGGGTCGCCGATCAGGAACAGACCGCACTCGGGGCTGTTCTCTTCAATGCGGTAGATGCTCTCGAAGATCCGGTATTGCACCGGGTCGGTGTCCTGGAACTCATCGATCAGGGCGACCGGAAACTGTTCACGAATCAGGGTTGCCAGTCGCTCGCCGCCATCGGACTGCAAGGCCGCATCGAGGCGCAGCAACATGTCGTCGAAACCCATTTCCGCGCGGCGACGCTTCTCTTCCTCGAATCGCGCCCCGACCCAGCGGGCCGCATGTTGCAGCACGGCGGCATCAGGCGTTGGCAACCCATCGAGACAGGCCTTGAGGCCGGCCATCGCATCGAGCCCCGGATGTCGAGGCGCTTCGCCCTTCCAGGCTTCGGCCATGCCATCAGGGGTCAGGCGCGTGAAGCCGGTGCCGATATCCAGTTGCTCAAGGGATTCGTCTTCGGCCCAGGCCTTGATCTTTTCGAACCAGGGCTCGAAGTAGCGTGCCTGCATCTTGCGACCGTCGACGCTCTTGCTGGCAACGCCCTGGTGACAGATCGCGAGCAACTCGTCCGCCCACTGCAGCCAGGGCTTCTTCAGTTCGATCAGGGCAACCCGTCGCTCTTGCAAGCATTGCGAAATCACCTCGGCGGGCTCTTTCCCTTCAAGGGTATCCCGCTCGCTGGCGAACAGCGCACGAATCCGCGGCAGCAGCGTCGCCGGTCCGCCCCAATTGCTGCGCACCCAATTCAATGCATCACCTTGCATCGGGTAACAGAACAGTCGCCAGTAATCGCGCAGGACTTCCCCCAGCAAGTCGCTGTGGTCGGTTTCCAGGGTCTGGGTAAACAGGCTGCCGCTGTCGAACGCGTGCTCGCGCAACATGCGCTGGCACCAACTGTGGATGGTCGACACCGCCGCCTCGTCCATCCACTGCGCGGCGATATCCAGGCGGTTTGCGCACCCGGGCCATTGCTCGGGCAAGTACTGAATACGCAACTCGGCAATCAGGCTGTCCGGGGCCGGTGTTTCATCGCGAAAATATCGTGCGGCCTCGGCGAGCCGTGTGCGGATGCGTTCGCGCAGCTCTTTGGTCGCGGCGTCGGTGAAGGTCACGACGAGGATCTGCGGCGGCAACAGCTCACGCCCGAAGCCACTGTCCTCCCCGCCATTGCCAAGCACCAGACGCAGGTACAGCGCGGAAATGGTGAACGTCTTGCCGGTCCCGGCGCTGGCTTCGATCAGTTGGCTGCCGCGCAGCGGGAATGCCAGGGCCAGAGGTGTCTTCGTGTTCATCAGCGCGATTCCTCGCTGGACAGTGAACGCCAGGGTGCTTCGAAAAGCGGACGATAAAGTGCATCGCACCAGTCGCTGAACGTCTCATCGGCGACCAAGGCATCGTAATCGGCGAATTGGCGCGCGAGTGCCGGGCTTTCGCGACGCTCTCCGTCCGTCGTCTGCCCATCCCCTTCATAGGCCTTGCGCGCAGCGGAATCGGCCTTGATCGGGTCGGTTTGCCCCAGCCACGCAAAGGCTGTTTTGACCGCGATCGGCAGAGGCTGGCGCATACCCGCCTGCCAGGCCATCAACAGGTCACCCAGCGTTTTCCGCGCCGTGGACTCATCCATCGGTTCGAGCAACAGACTGTCGTCGCCGGCCACCAGTGCAGTGGTCAGCGCCATGCCACTGGCACAAGCCACCAGATGGGTGAGCCACGGGCGTGTCAGTCGATGCCATTTGCGTGACTTGATCGAGCCAATACTGTTGGGGATCGTAGTGATCGACAGCAATCCGCCATCGGCGCGCTGATGCAGGCCGCTGAGCCAGCCCTCAATGTGCAGGCCTTGCAGTTCCAGATCGACGGGCAACGCGCTGCTGAGCGGTGTTGGCCACAACGCCAGGAGCTGTTGGTGGCGTTGCAGCAAGTCAGGTAATGGCTCGATCAACTCGCGTTGCAGGCACTCACCGAATCCGGCCATGGGCAGCAGCCCGCTGTTTTGCAGGCGTTTCGCCTGATCCTCCAGTGCCTGTCCGGTATTTCCAGGATCTGCCAGCGCCGCTTCGAGCAAACGGTCGCTGAGGCTGTAACGCTGCAACGCATCCAGGACAAAAGGCTCTTCATCAGCCAAGGGCACATCAGCCGCCTCGAAGAAGACCTTCAGGCGCTGGCTGAAAAAGTGCCGTACCGGATTGCGCAGGAAATCCTGCAGTTGACCGAGACTCAGTGGTTCGTCCTGAACGTGAGCCTCGAGCACTTCGGCGCTTGCCTGTTGCTCTGTCGCTTGATGAAGGACCTGCCATTCGGTGGCGTAGCTGAACGACTCATCCCCGTCGTGAAAGTAGCGAGCACTGAAGGGTTGCAACGGGTGTTCCCGGGTCATGGCCTCCAGCAGGTCATTGTCGCTTTGTGACAATCGCCAACCGCTGGCCAGGTGGTCGCGTAACTGGCCGATCAGCACCGACGCAGGCCTCTCGCTGTTATCGCGGATGCTGCGTCCCACCCAACTGATGTAGAGCTGGTCCCGTGCCGACAGCAAGGCTTCCAGTAGCAGGTAGCGGTCATCTTCGCGCCGGGAGCGGTCACCTGGACGGTAATCACTGCCCATGAGATCGAAATCCAGTGGCGGCTGCGCGCGCGGATAATCGCCGTCATTCATGCCCAACAGGCACACCAGTTTGAACGGGATGGCGCGCATGGGCATCAAGGTGCAGAAGTTGACCGCTCCGGCCAGAAAGCGTTGGGACAAACGGCCCTGATCCAGACCCGCAAGCCAGGCTTCACGGACGACGGTCAGCGGCAACTCGTCCTGCAACCCGACCGACTCGCAGGTCTCGAGCCAGGTCTCACGCAGCTCTTCGAGCTGAGCCAGCAAGTAGTCATCGTGTTCGTTACTGGCAAGAAAGAACAACTGCACCAACGCCTGCAAGCGCAAGCCCCATTGCCCCGGTGATGCTGGCTGAGAGAGTTCGTGGTGAGCCACTTCCAGCGCGTCCAGCAGCGCAACCAGCGGGCCGATTAGCGCGGCGTCCAGGCCCCCGATTTCGTCGTAGGGCTCGATACCCTCATAAGCATCGGCGCTGCCAACGGCATAACCGAGCAACATCCGGCGCAAGCCGAAACGCCAGCTGTTTTGCTCCAGTTCATGCGGCAGCCCGAGCCCGGCACGCTGCTCGGCGTTCATGCCCCAGCGAATGCCGGCACCTTCGATCCAGCGGTGCAGCGTCGGCAGGTCGCGCTCCTCAACACCAAAGCGAGCGCGCAGTGCCGGGACGTCCAGCAGATCGAGAATTTCACTGACGGGGAATCGGCTGTCAGGCAGCTTGAGCAGGTGCTCGACAGCAATCAGCAATGGATCGCGGCCGCGCTGGCCCTGGTCAGCCAGGGTAAATGGAATGAAGCGCGGATCCTGGCGGTCAAGCTGACCAAACACGGCACGAATATGCGGTGCGTAGCTGTCGATGTCCGGAACCATCACGATAATGTCCCGGGGCCGCAGTGTCGGGTCGGCGCTGAAGCGCGAGAGCAGTTGATCGTGGAGGATTTCGACTTCTCGCTGGGCGCTATGGGCGATGTGAAAACGGATCGACTCGTCCTTCTTCAGGTCGATAGCGGGCCAACGCTCCCGAGTCTCGTTGAGGGGACGCAACTCGAGGATGTCATCCTGCAATTGGTTGAGCATGTTCAGCGGCTGACTTTCACTGAACAGGTCGATGCGCCCGTCGCGGAATGCCGAACGATAGCTGTTGGGATCGTCATAACTGTCGAGCAGGTTGATATAGTCCCGCCCCTGTTTACCCCAGGCAGCCAGCAATGGGTGAGCATGCTGGTGCAGGGTTTGCGGATCGATCACTACTGGCATGCCGCTTTTGCGGGCCTGACGCTTGTATTGATGCCGCAACAGGTCTTTATCGGCGACGATGTCCGCCCAATGGTGACGACACGGGTTGTGTACGCACAGCAGGACCTGGCTGAATCGAGCCAGTCCCGCCAGTGCTTCCAGGGCTTGAGCAGGCAGGGAAGAAATCCCGAAAACGATCACTCGCGAGGGTAATCCCTTGGGGGCTGTTTCGAGATGGTTGATACGCTCGACAAATCGCTGATGGACGCCGGCACGGCTTTGCGCCATGCCTTCTTCCCCCACATCCAGCAAGAGTGCGCGCCATAACTCTGCCTGCCAGCAATTGGCCGGGGTCAGGGGTTTGGTTTCGCCCCTGGCGTTTCCTGTTTGATGTCGACCTTGCGCCCAGTCTTCCAGCCAGTCAGCCCGATAGACCTGGTATTGGTCGAACAGATCCGCCAGACGCTCGGCCAATTGATAGCGTTTGCGCAGATCGGTGTCATGGGTCAGGAAACGCTGCAGCGGCTCGAAGTGCGGCTGATTGATCAATTGCGGCAGCAGGCGCATCAGACGCCAGGTCAGCGGGGCTTTATCGAGCAGGGACTTGACCGGAATTTCGTCGCGGCCAAGGACCATGCGATAGAGCTGCCACATGAAGCTGCCGGGCAACTGCACGTCGATGGCGGCAGCGATGCCGCAGCCTCCCATGTCGTCGTCCTCAGAATCTTCCGCCAGTGCCAGCTTCAGCCATTGGGCAATGCCATTGCTTTGCACCAACGCGATTTCATTCTCCAGGGGAGCCAGCGGGTAGCGCCGCATCCAGCTGACCACCAGGCTGCGCAACTCATCCAGGCGGTTGCCGTGAACCACCATAAAACCAGCACTGAGGGACGTCGCGTCCGGCATAAAGGCTTCCTTGGAAATGCAAAATCGAGAAACGACTTTAACATCTGTAGGAGCGAGCTCGCTCGCGAAGGTCGTCAACGATGACGCGGGTGGTCTGGGGTAACGCCGTGTCCTGAAGTTCTTCGCGAGCAGGCTCGCTCCTACAGGAAACAAGGCGCAAAAACAAAACCCCAACTGCTTTCGCAATTGGGGTTTTGGAATTCAATCTTGACGATGACCTACTCTCACATGGGGAAACCCCACACTACCATCGGCGATGCATCGTTTCACTGCTGAGTTCGGGATGGGATCAGGTGGTTCCAATGCTCTATGGTCGTCAAGAAATTCGGGTACCGAAGCGTCTTTCGACGTTTCAGCAAATTGGGTATGTGACAGCTTTCGGTGTTTTGTGAGCGTCGAACTTTCGGTTCATTGCGTCTTCACACACCGCAATCTGATGCTCTTTCGAGTAGTCAAATTGCTTGGGTGTTATATGGTCAAGCCTCACGGGCAATTAGTATTGGTTAGCTCAACGCCTCACAGCGCTTACACACCCAACCTATCAACGTCGTAGTCTTCGACGGCCCTTCAGGGGACTCAA